>JAOZSV010000066.1 GCA_029939505.1 Thiotrichaceae bacterium
CTTAAACATCGTTTCGCCGCTTAAACATCGCCGCTTAGAAATCCGATTTTTGAAACGGATTTCTTAAACATCCTGGAAACATAGTGCGTAACATCAGTAAATCATTTAGCTGAGCCTGCTTTAGCTGTCCGCCTTGCAATCTCAAGGCTGAGTCGTTACCGTTTTTTAATCAGAGCTTCGCTATTTGAAGATTAACTATTAATAAGAGTGTTCTATGAAGAAGAAAAGATTCGTTTTAAACCTAATGTGCTTTATCAGTGCCGTCGGTTTTTTAGCCCAATCCGTTTGGGCATGGGCTGATAAGGCTGAAGAAAAAAGCGTGCAGGAATTTGCTCAGAAGGCTGATGTCATTACTGCGATGAAGGCATTTGGAAAGACTTTTGGTCAATTTCGGTCAGATAACGGCTTGGAATCCGTCGATGATTTGAAGGCTTCCGTGTTTTCTTATTATGAGAAAGAGTTTACGGGTGAATATCAGAAAATCACGGGCAAAGCGCCTCATTTGAAGAAGGCGAAGTCATTGAGTGACGATACCATCGCCCTTCAATATTACTATCTTTCCAACAACAAAAATCCTTTAGGGAAAAAGCATCAGTTGGAGCGGGCGAACGATAAATCCAAATGGTCTGAGGCACATGCACAGTATCATTCGATATTCCGTAGTTACGCGGAAGAACATAAGTTGTATGATCTTTTCCTCGTCGATATGAAGGGTAATGTCGTCTATAGCGTTTATAAAGAAATTGACTTTGCAACCAATCTGATTGGTGGCCCTTATGCCACTAGTGGTTTGGGGAACAGCTTTGATTCGGTGAAAATTGCCACTAAGGGGTTTGTTTCAAGTGAAAATGCGTCCTATTTTCCGTCCTATATGGACTATACCAGTTTTATAGGTACACCCCTCTATGATGGTGAGAAGAGGATAGGTACTTTAATCGTGCAATTGCAGAGTTGGGCTGAAGAAATCGTGTTGGCTTTCGTTCAAAAGCCTGATATCATCGCTGCGATGAAGGCATTTGAAGGGACTTTTGGTCAAGTTCGTTCAGATAATGGGTTAGATTCTGTCGATGAACTGAAAAAATCCCTTTTCAGCTTTTATGAGAAGGATTTTGCGATGGAATATAAAAATACGACGAGCAAAGCACCTGATTTGACAAAAGCAAAATTATTGGATGATGATGCTGTTGCCCTTCAGTACTATTACATCTTTGAGAACACTGCTCCGATTGGCGAAAAAAATCACTTGATGCCTGCCAAAGATAAGTCAAAATGGACTGAGGCACATGCACAATATCATAAGCAATTTGAAGAATTCACGCTTCACGAAAACGGACTTTACGATCTTTTTCTCATCGATCTCTCAGGGCGAATTGTGTATAGCGTCTTTAAGGAAATTGACTTTGCAACGCATCTTGTTAATGGACCTTATGCCAGTAGTGATTTAGGCGTTTTGTTTAACAATTTGAAAGAAGCCAGTAAAGGCGATGCGAAAACGAGTGAAAATGCGTCCTATTTTCCTTCTTATGAGGATAATGCACAATTTGCTGGAACCTCCATCTATGATGGTGATAAGAAAGTAGGGATTTTGGTTATACAGTTGCCGAGTTGGTAATTATACTGGTTGCCCTGAGTTTTGTGAAATTGCGTCAATAAACCCCGTTTTTAAAACGGGGTTTCTGATCTAATGATGAAAAACCAAGTTTTTTGCCAAATTTAGCGAGGTTCACTACGATGAACTCGTTAGCAGATGGGAGCAGCACTTTAGCAGTTGAGGTGACAAATATTTCAACTCATGGTATATGGCTTTTAACACCAAATGAAGAACTATTCATGTCATTTGATAAATTTCCTTGGTTTAAAAATAAAACGATTAATTCAATAATCAATGTTGAAGAACAGTCGTCAGGTCATTATTATTGGCCTGATATTGATGTTGATTTAACAGATGAAATGATTAAACACCCTGAACGTTTTCCACTGAAGGCACAAATTGTTTAATAGTGTAGATAAAGTCATTTGGTTTATAGGACATTTTAAAAATGATGGTTTAGAAATTAAGTGAGTGGGTTGTAATCTATGTCGTATAGTGATTTTACATTAAAGAGAGTCAAGGAAGAACTTAATATAAACGTCGTTGAGAATAGAGATATATTCTCTCATATAAAAGGAACTCAAATAAGTGATATTTTGTTAACCATTTTAAAATATAATGTGCCGCTTGCTATTGCTATCGGAACTGAGAAAGCACGTTCAGAGATGATAGTCGTTAATGTTCTAATAGAAGTTAAGAAAATACTAGAAGACAAAATAAGTCTCTTTTCAGGGATAAACTTTGATGTTGATAAAGCTAGAAGTCTTAATGGGTTTTGTGATTTTATTATCAGCAATTCACCAGAACAGTTTTATCTAAATGCACCTGTTATTGCCATTGTTGAATCAAAAGATGATAAAACGACTAGCGGGTTGGGTCAATGTGTAGCTGAAATGTATGCTTCAAGCATTTTTAACGAAAAAGATGAGCAGCAATTACCGACTATATATGGCGCAATAACAACGGGTAACAATTGGAGATTTTTGAAATATAAGGACAACACGGCTTTCATTGATTTGGATGAATATCCTATTGAAAATGCGAGTAAAGTTGTTGGGATTTTGGTGAAAATGGTAAATCAAACAGCCTAACTTTGCGCTCAAGCCGATACGAATTTTAGTAGAGACACACGCCCGTGTCTAATTATATCGTTTTTCAGATAAATCATTTCACACACCAAACCTGACAGGTTTTGGAAACCTGTCAGGTTTAGTTTCGTATATTATTCTTAGTCTGTTTTAACAGACTTTAGCTTTTAGCCTTGAAATTGATTTCAAGACGGAGTAGTTACGAAATATCAAAAAAGAATATTTTTTATAACTCATTGAATTATAAAATAAAAATAAAAATAGATGAAAAAATTTAAACAAAGCCCTTGACAAAAATTATTGTTATTGATTATACTAACACCCAACAAAATATGTATTTGGGGGTGACTTGGTTTCGACGTGGGTTACAAAACCTGAGGCGCATGCCGAGGTGCAGCATTCCTCGTAAAATTAACTGCAAAATCAGATAGTCGCCAACGACGACGTCTACGCTCTAGCTGCTTAACCAGCTAGCCTCTGGCTGAGGACGTGCTTATGCGCTCAGTGCCTGTTTAACAGGCTTTCAGGGGTCGACCCCTCATAAGATCGCGGAGAAATATGTCTGGGATTGAACCGCTAAACTTTACCAGAATCACCGTTAGATTATCCTGCCTGTCGGATAACTAGGGGCTAAATTTGAAGACAGGGCTAAGCATGTAGAACTGAGGGCGGCGGACTGACGGACGCGAGTTCGATACTCGCCACCTCCACCAATTTCCAATTTTATCCCTCCTTGTTGGTATGTGTACGTCGCAAGGCGTACACTTTTTTTTTGTCTTAATTCCCGCTACAAACTTTGCCATTTATAAAAACTTTGATATAGTTTTCTAATGGACTACTCAAAAAATAACCCAAATCTCTAAATAACCCAAATCTCTGTCGTTTCACGGTATTTTTTTGGAAATCCCTATTGAAGCTAAGGTTTTTTCAAAAAAACTTTGCTCTGATAAAATCAAACCGATTTTTAAAAGATAATGAATATAGAAAATAGCACAGTTGCACTAGCTGGTATGTTTCAAACGGCTGAATTAGTACGACAAATTGCGTGTCAAGGCATGTTCGATCAGGGACAGTTTGAAAGCAGTATTCAAAGTCTGTTAAAACTGGAAGCCGATTCAGTTGAAGATGTTTATGGCGAACTTGGGGGTATTAAAACAGGTTTACAAGTCTTATGTGGGCAGTTAGGAGCAGGCGTTCAACGGGAGATGGAAGTCATGCACTATGTGCTTGGCATGATCCTTTTGGAACGTAAATTGATGAAAAATGATGATTTATTGCTTAACATTAGGGCGGGGATTGAGTCTGCTCAAGCGCAAGTGGAAATGTACACTGTAAGTCATCCCAATGTGATAGTCTATTTAGCCAATTTGTATACCCAAACTTTAGGTACTTTAGATTTTCGTCTTAAAGTGAACGGTGAGCGACGTTTTTTAGAAAATCAAAATAATGCCGATAAAATTCGTGCTTTATTATTAGCGGGAATCCGTTCTACGGTGTTATGGCGGCAAAAAGGGGGGAAACGCCTACAATTCATCTTTTCACGCCGCAAAATTTTACGCAAGGCTCAACAATTGTTAGGGCGCATTTAAGAGTTGAAATTTTTTTCAAAGCGTAAGAAATCCGATTTTTTCAAAAATCGGATTTCTTATTTCAAAGCTGAAACGTTGAACCTCTACCAATTATTTATAAGCCAATTTTTTTGATGAGGAAATTTCTATGCTAGAAACGACAGCAGATTATCTTCGTCAAAACTTACAACAACAAGTGCCCTATTGTGTTGAAAGTCACGAAGTATTGCATGTCAAACAAGAGAAAGGTGAATCTTTTGTGGTTTTAGGTATAGAAGATTGGCAAGCGATTGAAGAAACACTATTCTTAAATAGAATACCTGGACTTGTTGATAGTATTCATCAAGCGCATCAAGAGGTTTTAGAGAAAGGTGGCAGTCCACTAAAGGAGTTAGATTGGTGAAATGGAGAATTATACTAAGCCGCCAAGCCCTTAAGGTTGTACTCCATTTCCAAAGCTAAAGCGTTGGACTCCATTAACGTAGTTTTTAACTCTTTGAATTTTAAAGCAATTTATTAAAATTATTCATTCACATTGCAAATAATGCCTCCCCCTAAACACTCATCGCCCTGATAAAAGACGATGGATTGTCCAGGTGTGACGGCGCGTTGTGGCTGAGTGAAATCAACTTGATAAGTTTCCGCTGTTAAAGCAGTAATGACACAGGCTTGATCGGGTTGACGATAGCGGGTTTTAGCATTGCACGATAAAGGAATTTGCGGGGCAACCCCAGATATCCAGTGTATTTGTTGCGCTTTTAAACGGCTGCTAAACAAGAGGAGATGATTATGTCCTTGTGCCACAATCAAGCGATTGTTTGGAATATCTTTTGCCACCACATACCAAGGTTCCCCACTACTCTCCGCTATTCCCCCGATTTTTAATCCCTGACGTTGCCCGATTGTATAAAACATTAGCCCATCATGTTCTCCTAAAGATTTTCCCTCTGACGTTTCAATGAGCCCAGGTTGCGCGGGTAAAAAGCGTGCGAGAAAAGTTTTAAAAGGACGTTCACCAATAAAACAAATTCCTGTACTCTCTTTTTTCGTCTGTGTTGCCAAATCAGCCTGAGTTGCCAATTCACGCACCGCTGTTTTTTTTAAGTCTCCAATGGGAAAGCAGCTTTGTGCCAATTGTGATTGCCCTAGCAAATACAAAAAATAGCTTTGATCTTTATTGGGATCAATTCCTTTTAATAAGTGGTAATGTCCGTTTTCATAGTGATTGCGTACATAATGCCCTGTTGCTATTGCCGCCCCGCCTAAATGTAGGGCATAATCCAAAAACACTTTAAATTTAATTTCGCGATTACACAAAACATCAGGATTAGGAGTACGCCCTGCTTTGTATTCTTGCAAACAATGGGCAAAAACATTATCCCAATATTCTGCCGAAAAATTGACTAAATGTAGCGGAATATCCAAAACATCACAAACCGCTTGTGCATCACGCAAATCTTCTGCGGCACTACAATAGTTTTCACTATCATCTTCCTCCCAATTTTTCATAAATAAGCCATGCACATCATAGCCTTGTTTTTTTAGGAGAAGTGCCGCGACTGAGGAATCCACGCCCCCAGATAATCCAACGATGATTTTTTGAGAATTAGACATTATGGAACATATTCTTCCCATTGTTCGTACAGCACATCAGCAACAAGCGTATTAATCATTTTTCTATACATTTCAATTTGACACACTTCTTCTACCATATCATCTCTCAACAACTTATTATCCCCCGTAAACTTAACCCCTATCTCAAAGTGTTTTTCACATTGCTTACACCAAGTCACTTTGCCAGTGAGCTCAATGGGAGAATCGACTAATACACGAATAGTAATCAATGAGCCTTTTTCCAAAAGGATATCAGATTGAAACGCCAACCCCCCTAAACTGACATTGTTCAAATATTCCTTATTAGTCACAGAATTCGTTGTTCGAGCAGAATTCGTTGTTTGAGCAGAATTCGTTGTTTGAACAAAATTCGTTGTTTGAACAGAATTCGTTGTTTGTATGATTTCAATAGGGATGTTGGTGGGGTGTCTCACAAAATGTCTTTCTTCAGAAGGGAGCTTCTTTTTTTTGAATATTTTTTTGAACATTTGTTTGAACATTTTTATATTTCCCTGTATAAATTGATTATTGAAAACTTAGAAACAAACTTTGATAGTTTAACATTATAAAGCATAGAAAACAGCGAATATCAATTTTCTGTTTCACCATTAATCATTCACCATTAATCATTCACCATTAATAACTAACCATTAGAAAGGAAAATTTATGGGATTTTTAGCAGGCAAACGTGCCTTGATTGTCGGATTAGCAAGTAATCGTTCCATAGCTTGGGGCATTGCACAAGCCATGCACCGTGAAGGCGCAGAATTAGCCTTCACCTATCAAAATGATAAGCTCCAAAAAAGGGTAGCAAAAATGGCAGCGGATTGTGACTCCAATATCACTTTGCCCTGTGATGTCAGTAGCGATGAACAAATTCAAGCCGTTTTTGATGACTTAAAAAAATCTTGGGATGGCTTGGATATTATTATTCATTCAGTGGCTTTCGCGCCGCGAGAAGAGTTAGAAGGGGCATATTTAGAAAACGCCACCCGTGAAGGGTTTAAAACGGCTCACGATATCAGTTCTTACAGCTTTTCCGCCTTAGCAAAGGCAGGGCGTAGTATGATGCAAGGGCGCAATGGCGCAATGTTAGCTTTAACCTATCTCGGTGCAGAACGGACCATGCCTAATTACAATGTGATGGGTTTGGCTAAAGCCAGTTTGGAAGCCAATGTACGTTACATGGCATATAGTTTAGGTCCTGAGGGCATTCGTGTTAATGGCATTTCTGCGGGACCCATACGCACTCTGGCGGCTTCTGGCATTGCCAATTTTAGGGGTATGTTAGATAGTTTTGAAAAGAACGCGCCTTTGCGACGCAATGTGAAAACGGAAGAAGTGGGGAATGTTGCCGCTTTTCTCTGCTCTGATTTAGCCTCCGCAATCACGGGCGAAATCACCTATGTTGATTGTGGGTATAATATTATTGGTATGACAACGGTTTAGTCTAAAACTGAAGTTTTAGTGCATGAACCTATCCCACTATTCGTTTTTGAACTTAGAAATCCGATTTTTTCAAAAAATCGGATTTCTTAAACCTCGTTTCGCCACTTAGAAATCCGATTTTTTCAAAAAATCGGATTTCTTAAACCTTGTTTCGCCACTTAGAAATCCGATTTTTTCAAAAAATCGGATTTCTTAAACCTCGTTTCGCCACTTAGAAATCCGATTTTTTCAAAAAATCGCTTCAACATCTTGGAAACATAGTGCATCACATCAGTTATTAACTCTTTGATTTTGTAAACAGGAAAATATAATTAATGGCAATTAATCCACAGAAAAGGCAAAAACAACTTGCAAAGAAAAAAGCAAAACGTAAATCCTCTGTTACGGCAAAACCATCAACAAGCTCACCAAAATCTGTGGTCCAGATGGATTTCATTATCTGATGACAGCCGACCCTTTTGATGACGAAGAAAACGATTTGGATTTCAAAACATTAAAGTAGTGAATGTAAGTATTCAAGCACATCGGATATGATGGAGTCCAACGCTTTAGCTTTGATCTAGTGCTGGAGGCGGAAATCTTCAGGCCATCGAGAAATCCGATTTTTTCAAAGGATTTCTTTGCCTTTAAAATGGTCTGGGAATTTCCGCCTTCCTGTACTAGTAATTTGATCACGCCCAAAGCTGAAGCGTTGGACTCCAAAAAGTATTAAAACTTCTGGTTCAAGTTTTTTTCAAAAAACTTGAACCTCGAATACGATTTTTTGAACTGAGCGATAAAATGATTTTAGCAGGAGACATTGGCGGTACTAAAACCTATTTGGGGCTTTTTCAAATGGTAGAGGGCAAGGTTCGCCCTATTACAGAAATAAAGGAATATCCAAGCAGAAGCTATCCTAGTTTTACCGCATTGGTACAGGATTTTTTGGTTTCTTTGGACAAATCGTCACTTAGAGAGGACGAAAAATTTATTGGCGTGGCGTGTTTTGGCATAGCAGGACCCATAAAAACAAATCATAACGGAAGACGCTATTGTGAAATGACTAATATTCCTCAATGGCCCGTTATCACAGAAGTTGGCTTGAGTCAATTGATTAATTGTGAAAAAGTAATATTACTCAATGACTTAGAAGCGATTGGTTATGGTATTTCCCCACTTTCTGAAACGATGGATAACGGTATTTCCCCACTTTCTGAAGCGGATTTGGTTGAACTTAATCCGGGTACGCCTCAAAAAGGTAATCGTGCAGTGATTGCGGCAGGTACGGGGCTAGGACAACTGATGTTGTATTGGGATGGTCATGAACATATTCCATCCGCTTCCGAAGGAGGGCATACTGATTTTGCGGCGCGTGATCAATTTGAGGACGCATTGCAGAATTATTTACGTGAAAAATGTTATCCAAAGCAAGTCAATTATGAACAAGTGTTGTCTGGGCGCGGTTTGGTGAATATTTATGAATTTCTCAGAGATTGCGGTGAGTACGGTAAAGAATCCGCTGATTTGAAAGAACGCTTTGGCAAACAAGACAAGGCTCAAGTCATTAGCGAAGCCGCGTTGAAAAATAAAAACACTTTATGTATCAAAGCGTTAGACGTTTTCGTCTCAATTTATGGAGCGCAAGCCCGTAATTTAGCATTACAATGTTTGCCTTTGAATGGACTCTACATTGGCGGTGGCATTGCGCCGAAAATTTTGGCGAAATTGCGTGAAACTACTTTCATGCACTCTTTTGTGAATGAAAATGGGGAATTTCCTGATTTACTGGCTTCTATACCAGTAAAAGTAATTATGAACCCCCAAGTTGGATTATTGGGGGCGGCGTTGCGTGGTGCAAAAATATAAATTATCGGAGATGATGGCGCTTTGTACAGGAAATTTTTTATAATTTGTTTTCGAGGCTAAAGTTTTTTTAAAGAAAAAACTTTAGCCTCGAAATCAGAATTTTCAGAATTTCAGAATTTTCAGAATTTAAAACTAAGGCTCTTGCAAAACTGTTTTTAGCCTTAGAAATCCGATTTTTTTCAAAAATCGGATTTCTTAAACCTCGTGTGTTCAGAATTTTACTCTAAAGAATGAAAATTAAATCAGAACCGAAACTAAACCTGACAGGTTTGATTCAAATTTCGGAAATGATTAAAGCCTCATTCCTAAGTTAAATCAATTCGAGGTTCAAGTGTTTCTTCAACTTAAACCTCGAAAAATCACTTGATTTTTAATTCTGAAAATTCAAAAATTCTGAAAATTCTGATTTCGAGGCTAAAGTTTTTTTAAAGAAAAAACTTTAGCCTCGAAAACAATTTAAACATAAATATTCTGAGTAGTTACAATTATCTCAAAATTCATAGAGATCAATTATGGATATTAAATCAGCATTAAAAGCAGTCACCGAAAACCGTGATTTAACAATGGACGAAATGTCCTCAGTCATGCGTAGCATAATGACCGGTGACGCTACGCCAGCCCAAATCGGTGGTTTTCTAATTGGCTTACGCATGAAAGGCGAAACGGTTGAAGAAATCGCCGCAGGCACACAAATTATGCGTGAACTAGTTACTCCCGTCTCAGTTGATAAAAAATCGGTCGTTGATATCGTCGGTACAGGCGGCGATGGGTTGAATACCTTTAATATTTCAACAACCAGTGCCATTGTCGTCGCCGCTGCTGGTGGAACAGTCGCAAAACATGGCAATCGCTCTGTTTCCAGTCAATCAGGCAGTGCTGATGTATTGGAAGCGTTAGGTGTCAAAATCGAACTGACACCAGAACAAATTACTGAATGTCTTCATAAAATAGGGATTGGCTTCATGTTTGCGCCACGACATCACAGCGCAATGAAACACGCCATCGGACCACGTCGTGAAATGGGCGTGCGTACCATTTTTAACTTACTAGGTCCTTTAACCAATCCTGCCAATGCACCACATCAACTTATTGGCGTATTCAGTCAATCTTGGGTAAAACCCATCGCGCAAGTTTTACAACGTTTGGGCAGTCAACATGTTTTAGTCGTACATTCTGAAGATGGACTAGATGAAATCAGTATTGCTGCCCCAACAAACATCTCAGAATTACATCAGGGCATTATCACAAACTATACGGTGACCCCAGAAGAATTTGGTTTGAAACGAGCCAGCTTAAATCAGATACAAGTCCATTCTGTCGATGAAAGCGTTGCGATGGTCCGCAGCGTATTAGACAATCAGGTGAGTAGCGCGAGAGATATTGTTGTATTGAATGCGGGTGCGGCGATTTATGCCGCCGGTTTAACGGACAGTTTTGCACAAGGAATCACTGAAGCACAAACTGTTTTGAGTAATGGTGCCGCAGGCGAAAAACTCAAGTGCTGGATCAATTTGACTCAAGGTTTTTAAAATGAATAAAACGCCTGATATTTTAAAACAGATTGTCAAACGCAAAAAGGAAGAGATTAAAGCAACATCTCAAGAAAAGCCTTTGCGTTTGCTCAGTAACATTGCAGCCAATAATTCACCACCGCGTGGTTTTGTTAAAGTCATTGATGCCAGAATACAATTAGAACAGCCCGCCGTCATAGCTGAAATCAAAAAAGCCTCACCAAGTAAAGGGATATTAAGGGCAAATTTTAACCCTGTTGTCATCGCAAAGAGCTATGAAGAAAATGGAGCAGCTTGTTTATCTGTTTTAACAGATAGGGATTTTTTTCAAGGGAAAAATCAATATTTGCAGCAAGTTCGTGAAGTTTGCCAGCTTCCCTTATTGCGTAAAGATTTTATTATCGACGCTTATCAAGTTTATGAAGCGCGTGCTATTGGTGCGGATTGTATTTTACTTATTGTTGCTATATTGGAGGACTCCCAATTACATGAATTATCGGCTTTAGCAACCCATTTGGGGATGGATGTACTTATTGAAGTGCATAATCGTGAAGAATTAGAACGGGCATTACCGCTCAATATGCGTTTGATAGGTATTAATAATCGTAATTTACGGACTTTTAAAACTGACTTAGCAACCACTTTGGAATTATTACCTTATATTCCTAAGAAACATATTGTTATCAGTGAAAGTGGTATTCATACGCCTAAAGAGGTTACTTTATTGTATAATGCAGGAATCAATACGTTTTTGGTTGGAGAAGCATTTATGAAGGCAAATGAACCGGGGGAAGCATTATTTAATTTGTTTTCCAGCCTAAGAACTCAGGATTTAATCACTTCCGAAACTTGAACAGCATTCGAGGTTTTAGTTTTTTTTTCAAAAAAACTAAAACCTCGAATACCTGTCAGGTTTAGTTTCGGGGTAACTACTCAGTCTAAGGTGTTGATCACGCAAAGGCGCAAAGGGACTTTGATGATCCTCTTTTCTTCCTCATTTCTTCAAGAGGTTTTTTTATTCCTTTGCGTGACATTTTTTCTTTCTGAAAATTTATAAGGCTGAGTCGTTACAAAAATTGATTGATGCAAAGCCAAATCACATCAAAAACTGGCGATCTGATCGAGTATTAAATTTCAGTTTTCTTTCCGTTCTCTATAACCTGCTTGACGGCTTCCTCAAAGACTTCTCCCCGGTGTTCATAATTCTCAAATTGATCAAAACTCGCACAGGCTGGCGAGAGTAATACCGCCTCATTTTGATGTGCTAATGTTGCCGCTTGTGTTACCGCATCTGCCATATCTGTTGCATAATGCACCGGTACAACATCGGTTAAGACATCAGCAATGAGCGGCGCATCTCGCCCTATCAGTACACAGGCGCGGCAATGTTGAGCGACAACGTTTTTTAAGGGGGTAAAGTCTGCTCCTTTGCCTTCGCCGCCCGCAATTAGAATTATTTTCTTTTTTAAACTGGAAATCGCCACAATCGTCGCGCCGACATTAGTCGCTTTAGAATCATTAATAAAATCAATCCCTTGCTTATTATCCACCCAGGCGCAGCGATGCGGTAAACCGCGAAATTTTTGCAGCACATCGACCATTGCTGATTGAGGTAATCCGACCGCTTCTCCCAAAGCTAAGGCTGCTAGGGCATTTGCTGGCATCAAACTTCCTTTTAACTGTGTTATGGGTAATAAAGGCGTGAATGACTGATTAACATGGGTAAGGTATAATTCGCCTTGATGTGGATGAATTCTGAAATCACCGGAATGATGGGATAGGCTAAAGGTTAAATGTTGGCGGTGAGGGTAAGTGAATAACATGGGCTGTACATGAGGATCATCCATATTGATGATCAGTTTACCATCACCGTGATAAATTCGTTCTTTCGTAGCGGTATATTCTTCAAAATTTGCGTAGCGATCTTGATGATCTTCGCTGATATTGAGTATGACGGCTGCTTTAGGATTTAATGAATAGGTGCTTTCAAGTTGAAAGCTGGAAAGTTCTAATAGATATAAATCAGGGGCGGGGTTGCAGAGTAATTCAAGGGCGGGTGTACCTAAATTACCGCCGACTTGTACCTGCCAACCAGCTTTTTTAGCCATTTCGCCTAAAAGTGTGGTGACGGTGCTTTTACCGTTTGAACCGGTAATAGCGACAACGGGCGCGTTGACATGACGGGCAAAGAGTTCGATTTCACTGATAATGGGTACGCCTTTTACCAATGCCTGAAAAAGTGCAGGTTCTTGCCGTGATAGCCCTGGGCTAATGATAATTTCAGCGGCTTCTGCTAATTTTGTCGCATCAAAATAGCCGATTGTGTATGGTATGTCTGGGAATGTCTGATTGAGTGTTTTTAAACCGGGGGGATTGAGGCGGTTATCCATGACATGTACAGATTTTTTATTTTTCACTAAAAAATGGATACAAGCGAGTCCTGTTTTTCCCATACCCATGATAATAGTGTCACGCTGATGGTGAATCGTGTTTGTCATAATATTCCTTAAATAAAAAGTAACTACTCAGCCTTGAAATCAATTTCAAGGCTGAAAGCATTCGAGGCTAAAGCAGACTGAGTGATTTAATTAGCTGAGCCTGCTTTGGCTTTTAGCCTTGAAATTGATTTCAAGGCTAACGGCTGAGTAGTTACAAAAAAAATCTTTAAACGATTGATTTAATTCATAATTCACCATTCGAGGTTTTCTTAAAAAAACTCAAACCTCGAAACCATTCACCATTGATGAATATCCATCATTTAATGAGATAAGCGCGATTGTCATTTTTTACATTATGATTTTGAGACAGGTTTTTATTTTACAGTGATAAAAGCATCTTGTCAAAATTTAAATAAATAAATTCACTCAAAAACCTCAGAGGTTTTGAAAACCTCTGAGGTTTGAATCCAACTCTGTTTAGAGAAATAAATTCACTCAAACTCTGTGAATCCAACTATTTTTCTGAACGTCTATAGAAATGAAAAATCAACATGAAAAATCTTACTTTAGAAGTCAAAGAACTCAAGCAGAAAATATTAAAACACCTTCGTTATACCATTGCTAAACATCCGCAATCCGCTACTGATAGAGATTGGTACAATGCCATCGCCTACACATTAAAAGACAGTATGACAGAGCGGTGGATGGCTACTATGAATGAATATTATCAACAAGATAGCAAACGGATTTATTATCTGTCTTTGGAATTTCTGACAGGGCGTACCCTTGTAAAAAATATGCTTAATTTGGGACTTTATGATAAATGCAGTGATGCACTCGCTGAGTTAGGGGTTTCGCAAGATATCATCGCTGAACTTGAACCCGATCCGGCACTGGGAAATGGCGGTTTAGGGCGTTTAGCCGCCTGTTTTCTTGACTCAATGGCAACCTTGAATCTGCCTGGCTATGGCTATGGTATTCGTTATGAATATGGGCTGTTTTACCAACGCCTCCATAATGGGTTTCAATTTGAACAACCTGATAATTGGTTGCGCTATGAAAACCCTTGGGAATTTCCGCGTGCTGAATTATTGTATAAAGTCCATTTTGGGGGGCATGTCGTCGAATATCAGGATGAACAGGAACGTAAGGCTTATCATTGGCAGGATACTTGGGATGTGATGGCAATGGCTTATGATACGCCCGTTCCAGGTTATGCCACTCAAACGGTTAATAATATGCGCCTTTGGGCGGCTAAATCTTCGCGTGATTTTAATTTACAACATTTTAATGACGGTAACTATATTAAGGCAGTAGAGGAAAAAAACACCTCAGAAAATCTCTCCAAAGTGCTTTATCCTGATGACAGAACGCAAAAGGGTAAAGAATTGCGGTTGCGTCAGGAATATTTCTTTGTTTCCGCCTCAATACAAGATATTATCCGCCGTTATTTTCTTGATGTGAATCATAAAGATATTCGGGGATTGGCGGACAAAGTGGCTATTCAACTTAATGATACGCATCCCGCCTTGGCTATTCCTGAATTGCTACGATTATTGATAGATTGTTATCACCTTTCTTGGGAAGAGGCTTGGGATATCTCTGTGCGTATCTTTGCCTATACTAATCATACCTTATTACCAGAAGCCCTAGAAGTTTGGCCTGTCAGTTTGTTTGAAAGACTATTGCCACGCCATCTCATGATTATTTATGACATCAATCACCATTTCCTAAAAGAAGTCAGCTATCGCTATCCGGGCGATATAGAAGCATTGCGGCGCATGTCTCTCATTGGTGAAGAGGGAGAAAAACATGTTCGCATGGCGAATCTGGCGATGGTGGGAAGCCATAAAGTCAATGGCGTTGCCCAGTTGCATACCCATTTAATGAAGAAGACGATATTTGCCGATTTTAATCGCTTTTTTCCTGGACGGATTATAAACAAAACCAATGGTATCACGCCTCGTCGTTGGCTTTATGAAGCTAATCCTGCCCTGACACAATTGATAAACCGACAGATTAAGGTTGATTGGGTTCGTGATTTATCGCAATTGAAACAACTGAACTCTTTGGCTGAAAATGATGAATTTTGCCTTGAATTTCAATCGGTTAAACATAGCAACAAGCTTAAACTAACCGCTTATATCAAAAAAAGATTGGGCATTGAAGTCAATCCCGATTCGATGTTTGATGTGCAAATTAAACGTCTCCATGAATATAAGCGACAACTGCTTAATCTGTTATATGTTATTACCTGTTATAATCGCATTCGTGCTAATCCCAAAATTGACGTTGTACCACGCACCGTTATTTTTGCCGGTAAAGCGGCTCCGGGTTATTTGATCGCTAAATTGATTATCAAGTTAATCAATAATGTCGCAGAGGTGATTAATCATGATCCTGTGATTGCCGGGCGTTTAAAAGTGATATTTATCCCCAATTATAATGTCTCTAAAGCGGTACGAATTATTCCCGCCGCTGATTTGTCAGAACAAATTTCCACCGCTGGGATGGAAGCGTCTGGCACGGGTAATATGAAACTCGCGCTTAACGGTGCTTTAACGATTGGCACGTTAGATGGGGCGAATATTGAGATTCGTGAAGAAGTGGGCGAGGAGAATATATTTATTTTTGGTTTAACTGCCGAAGAAGTCGCTAAACTCCGGAAAGACGGTTATAATGCTTGGGATTATTATCATCGTAATTCTGAACTGAAACAGGTATTGGATATGATCAGTTCAGGGTATTTTTCGCGGAATGAACCCTTACTTTTTCAGCCCATTATTGATTCTCTGACAAAGAACAATGATTATTTTCTTGTGCTGGCGGATTATGCCGATTATGTTCTTTGCCAACAGCGCGTCGATGCACTTTATCGGCAACCCAAAGAATGGACACGCAAAGCGATTATTAACGTGGCTAACATGGGTCAGTTTTCCTCAGATCGCACGATTAAAGAGTATGCCGAAGAGATTTGGGATGTGAAACTGGAATGATGAATGGTGAATGGTGAATGAAAAAAAAGTCATTATGGAGTCCAAACCTTTATATTTGGACGTGACACTTTTTGGAGTCCAAACCTTTTCTGGTTCCCACTCGCCGGAGTGGGAACCCATTCGGGACGCGCCAGCGTCCATTTTCTGCACGACGCTGGCGCGTCGAGAATCTGTTCCCATGTTGGCGCATCAATGCCATTAAGTTAAGGGCAGACACACAGGTCTGCCCCCTACAAACCCCGCGTATTATATGATTGTAGGGGCGAACCTGCGTGTTCGCCCAGGCTTAACTTTTAAAGCCAAACCTGACAGGTTTTCAAAACCTGTCAGGTTTAATTTTCGAGGTTTTCGTTTTTTTTTTTTAAAACGAAAACCTCGAAAGGATATGATTTAATTTTCCTTAATGGACGATCCGACGCTCGCTATCCATCTTACGCCCGTTTAATCGGATGAGACTCAAAAATAATCGCCTTTTCCAGATCAATACCCGATATAACAGATGAATAGACATATTTTACGGTATTTTTCACATTGAAGGCTTGATTGATTTCCTTTACAAAAGGATCGGTTGTTTCTAAAACAGTTGATCTGATAATCTGTTTCAGGATGCTTTTACTGAGATGATTATTCAGTGCAGTGATTAAATGTGTTAATGCCGTTTTCAAACTTAAATCATCATACACTGGTGTGCTGATAATAATATTCCAACGAGGAATCTCAGCATCAAAAGCTTTGAGCATAAATAATGAGACTGGCCCATTTTCTTGTTGAAAGACTTTTACCATTTGACGAAATTCTTTTACCAATATTTCATGATCCATTTCAATACTCCATTAGGTTTATCACGTACAGCATTTAGTATTTCTTCGGCCTGTTTTTTTGAAATAGTTCCTCTCGGTTGGTATCTCATTTCTGGTGACCAAGGTGTTGTTAGAGACCAGTTGCGATGCAACTCAATATTAGTTGGATCGAGTTTATTTTCAAGCCCAGATAAAAAAATGAGTTGGTCTAGGTTATGAACAGCATAAGCCGATTTGAGTTTACCAGAAGACGGATATTCATTAGTATCCAATAATTTACAAATTCTCGCTTTTAATGCAAATTCAATGACATATCCGCAAATGTAAACCGCACCATCATATAAACCAGCATTAAAAAGCGTTTCCGCTTCTTCCAGTCTGAGTTTAGCAAGTTCTTTTAATTCGTTTCGAGTTGGCATAGAAGAATATGGTGAATTTCGGTTGTTTAATCTCAATAAGAACTATAGATTTTGAGGTAAATCACTTCCAAAAAACGGTGAGGTATTCAAAACTTGACCGATTTATAGCGCGTAGATTGGATTGACGATAGGAAGCCCAAATTTAAGATTTAAACATTGATACTGAATGTTGGAACTCGTCACCTCACTCCAATCTACGAGCTACTGATAAATCCGTTTCAAAAATCGCTTAAACCTCTTGGAAACAGAGTGCGTCACCTCAGATAATGATTGTCATTTCTGTGAGCCTCTGAGTGAGTACAACTGATTTTAGAATAAAACGGATTTGAAAAAACGTTGTATAACGTTAACGCTATGAATTGATGACGAAGAGAAAGTTTCAAAAAACTTTCTCATCTTCGATTTAATCCGTTTTATTCTAAAATCAATTCGAGGCGAAAGTTTTTTGAAGAAAAACTTTCGCCTCGAATGTACTCAGTGCGCCAGTCAAAATAATAATCGGTGGAATTTGGAAGCACCTTGCGTCACATCAGTAAGTTAATGAACCCGAAAGTGGGAACGAAAAAACTTGAACATCAAGTTTTACGGTTTGCGATTAATCTGAATCATAACATTTTTGTTGCCATAGTCAATACTCAATATCTGAACATTGAAAACACCGGTGGAGGACTTGAACTCTTCCGTATAACCGCTTAATACAGCATGAATAGACGAGTTTTCACCTGTGGGAGAAATAGTGAGACGGACGAACTCTTCTCCGTCAATATTTTGAAAAACGACAGAAAAACTGGTTTTCGCCTCTTTTACAAACTGAGGCTGATATTCATTTACTGTATATGCAGACGGGGTATAGGAAGCCTTCGATTCATCCAAATCATCGACTGATAACGGAGGTTCTTCCGGTACAGGTATTTGCTTTACATGAGGTTCTCCCAAACCGATAAATGTTCTGAATTCGCCAGGCGCGAATGTTGCTATCAGAGTAAGTACGGCAATTATTAAACCAATAAACCATTGAATTGTACTGTTTCCAGCCATTCTTGATGTCACAGAAAGTTTGGCAAGTATTCTGTTTTGATTACTTCCACTGCTACCCATTTTGTTCACCTAGACAAAGGAACATTCCGGAATTGGAGAACACCAACACTCGTGTGAATTTCAAGTAGTGCTATCACTTTTATCTTTGGCGGCATATTTTCAAAGCTGACACTTGACTTGACGGACATATTAGGAAGGAGCCTTTTTCTAACTTGGCTTCTGGCCGCACTGTATTCATTTCCCTCATAATCAACCAATTTTGAATAAGAACCGCCAGTTATTGTAAGGTATCTATCTTCGCCTGGGTTAGTTATCACAAAAGAAAACTTTATGGTTTTATTTGAAAACTGACTACTCATCAGCTGAAATATGAAACCGCCTGCTTCAACAGTTTGCAAGGGTTTCCCCGATTTATTCGGGCTTCTTGCAGAGGGAGAACCTAATCTCACACTGGTTGCAATCAGAACCTTAATCGCTTCTGTCTTTGCAATCTTTCCGCCGTTCGTATCAATCACTTCCGCTGTGTCCGTGTCCAAAATTTTGACGACAATTCGGACAGTATCTCCGAAAGGTGTCAGTGTTCCCGTAACCAGAGCTTCCACACCGGCAATTTTACCCAATTTTCTAGCGGTATTGGGGTCTATTATGCCTTTTTCGGAAAGTTTGTGTTCTTTAATAATGCTGTTCAGATGAGTTCTGTCAACAATTTTGAACCCTTTGCCTGCACCAGCAAGCGCGACGGAAAATTCCTCTGCGATGAACCGACCCAACTCTGTCACATCACCCTGAAGGTTTGTAAAATCGACCACAGCAACTTTGGCTTTTTTCGCAGCGGCAATTTTTTTCGCCATTGTTGCAGACAACCTGTTTATTTCCGCTTCATAAGCCGATAAGTTACAAACCGTTACCAAACCCATTGCCAAAATAGCAACCTGCATGAACTTTCTGATATTGTACGTCATAAAAAATTTCTCCTTTAGAAAATATAACCATAATTGGTTTAAGTGTTTTGGAAAAGAATTAATCAGCTAACTATGTTGATAAAGTGTAAAATCGCGATCAATCCAAAGAATGTGAAAAATAGCATTCTTTCTATAACCAACCATTGGTGCTTTACCATAAAATCGGAAGGCAATCAAAATAATATCATCCTTTTTGATATGTTTAGGAATAGTCGCACGAATACTATTTATAGCAATTTTCTCGTAACCCAAGCCATGTCGGGATGATTTTGATATTTCAGCCCAAGTGAGTTGGCTTAATCGATCCAACGTATCAGCAAAGGCAGCTTTTTCTTCTTTAGTACATGCTCTCAGAGAATAATCGTTTCTATCCAAATACTTGAGGCAAAAAATGGGATGCTCTTGTTGGGTTGAAAAACTAACCTTGGTGCTAGTTAGTTTATTTCGTTTTTTGTTTTGTAACTTTACCCATCGTTAAGCAACCACCTGTGTTTTAAAATAGTCGCGTAAGGTTTCAGACGAAATTTTCTGCCCAGCCGGGGTATTCTTATAGGGCGGCTCATCATTCGTCATATTGGATAACATCCAAGCTGAAAATTGACCAAAAACAGCATAGACTTCATCTAATAATTCGCGTGTTTCTGAATCATAAAGGGAAAAATCCATATCGTGTGGGGGTGGAATCGCGCCAGTTTCATAGCGTTTGTAGATATGGAATAATTCAGGAACAACCGGACCATAGGTCCATGCCTCAAGCGATTCAGAAAATAATGGACGATTATGTAAAGCTAAACTAACCCCCTGAGCGTAATAGACTAATTTTTGCAATTTCATATTTGAAATGAGATCGCCAGCTTGTTCGTCTATTTGGGCAAGAAAATATCTGCCTATATCATAACAACTTAATTGATTAGAATTCATCGTCATTTACCAGTATTATTCAGTAGAACTCATTATAAAATCATTTTTCTGGTTTCCACTCGCCGGAGTCAATGCCATTAAGTTAAGATTTATTGGAGTCCAAACCTTCAGATTTGGATGATTTCGCTTAAATATCAAACACTTCCAAATCTAAAGGATTCGAGGTTTGAGTTTTTTTTTCAAAAAAACTCAAACCTCGAATGGACTCCAAGGCTTAACTTAATGACATTGACGCTGGCGCATGGGAACCAGAAAAACAACCTGCATGAACTTTCTGATATTGTACGTCATAAAAAAATTCTCCTTTAGAAAATATAACCCTATTATTATCAGGTCTATTTGCCCTGATATGTAGGTACGAAAAAGTATTTTAGAAGCCCCGTTTTTTGAAAAAACGGGGTTTCTCACATAAAAAATTGCCGATGCGCCGACATTTTCAGATTACAATCAACAAAGCCACAATATTGATAATCTTAATCAATGGACTGCGTTTCGCTATCGCACCTACCCACCCTACGCTCTCTCATTTTTACCAAATAATTTCAATCACATTGGCTTTTATTATCTTGCTGTCTTTAGTAATAAGAGGTAAACCTAATTCGACAGCGGTTGCAATAATAATTCTGTCAGGCATATCAGGAATTAATTGACGCTGGAGTGATTGCATTGTACGAATTGTTGAGACGGTTATTTGAGTCATCTGATAATTGTTCGGATTTCTATCTAATAAATTTATCAACTTTTCAAGAGATTTATTGGATATTTTGGCTTTTTCCATTAAATAAACAATTTCAACTAATACAATGTTAGGAATATAAATTCGCACATCATTGTTGTCAGCCTGATTGAAAATCAAGGCGGCTTTCTTGGAAAGTCTTTCGCTTTGTAAAATATGCCACAACAAAGCGTGAGTATCTGTGACAAATTCATTCATTTAATTCCCCTAAATGACCCCACATTTCTCGTCTTGCTTGTGCAATGTCATTTTCGGTGATGTCAACATTAGCATCACGTAATAAACCACCTAATTTCACACTAGGTGCTTCAGAAGAAACATGTTGTTTTTTATACTTCATAAATTCTATGAATTCCAAAATGACAGCTAAACTCTCATTTGGTAACTCCAAAAGAATTTGATAGAGGTATTGAGGAGTAATGTTTGTTTTCAGCTGTGGTTCACAGGTCGCTTCAAACCGTGTTTCAAGTGTTTCAATCATCGTTATTCTCCTTTATCAGAGCCATCAAAATACGGTAGAAAAAACAAAATACCGTGCCTGTAGGGTGAACCGGTTACCCTTTAAGTTAATGGCAGAAAATTAGAAAGTGGGAACGAGAAAATAGTTGGTATCAAAGCTAATGGTTTCGAGGCTAAAGTTTTTTCTTTAAAAAAACTTTAGCCTCGAAAGGAAAATCTAAAACTTCTGCATGGACACCTTCATCAAGAAATTTATACATTGCTTTGTAAGTCAACATATTTTACTTTCACCTGAATGGATGTTCTCCGCTTCGTTACTGCGTTTCCTAAACAGTGATAATTTGCTTTGCGGAACAAAAGCGTAAGGTGCGCCCCACGCACCATTCTAGAGTAAAACACACCTCACGCTTATTTCAAATTACAACAATGGCACAAATTAACCCTTATGTAAAGGAGGAGGATAAGGCATTTTTCTACCACTTGAATCGGTTGCCATTAAATTGAGATTATGTCGGCGCATGAAATTTTGTGCTTTTTGATGAATATAAGCACCTTCTTCTTCCGCTGACATTGATTCAGTCGCTTTTTGCGATTTTGCTTTCCATTCAAGCACTTCAGCTAATGATTTGTCAATTTTCAGCATTGTAACTTACCTCCATTGGAGTTAAAAATCATTGACTATCGACCAAGAATCTCATTAACGGTTTTAATCACTTCAGTTATATCCTGTTGGGGGTATCCAATGAATCTTGAAGATTGGATAGTACCCTCTTCTGCATGAAAATAGTGTGGAAAGTTAATTAAATAAGGTTTGGATTCCAATAAATATTCCTTAGGACTCAGGATTTAATAACTTCCGAAACTTGAACAGCCAAACCTGACAGGTTTTAAAAATCTGTCAGGTTTAGTTTCGGGTTTTATTCAATCCTCATTCCTTAACTTAATGGCATTGACTCGCCGGAGTGGAAACCAATTCGGGACGCGCCAGCATCCATTTTCTGCACGACGCTGGCGCCTCGATAATCTCCCACGTTGGCACATGGGAACCAGAAAAATATGAAACAGCCTTTGCTGATTAGTATCGTAGAATAGCTTTGAATCCAGCTTGCTCAAAATGATGATCCGTTGTGAGAGCATTCATCAGTTTACAATCTTTCATCACGACAAAAGAAATACAATCTGTCAGTCCCCATTCTTTATCCATTCGAGATGAATAAAGTTTGAGTGCTTTTGAGAACAAATCAGAGCTGACAGGAATAACCTCTATATTTTCGTCATTTCGCAGGTCATTTAGTGTGTCAATTGCTAATTCT
This sequence comes from Thiotrichaceae bacterium, assembly GCA_029939505.1. Classification (GTDB taxonomy): domain Bacteria; phylum Pseudomonadota; class Gammaproteobacteria; order Beggiatoales; family Beggiatoaceae; genus QNES01. Next base: position 22,749 of record JAOZSV010000066.1, read on the forward strand.
CGCCATTGTTGTTTGGCAAGTGCATTACCGATTTCAGTCAAAATAGCTTCAGTAGTAATAATCCTATTATCGATCTGGTCAGCTAAATCAAGGGCCTGATGGTGAAACTCATCACGAGTATTTACTAAAGCTAAAATATAGCTGGTGTCCAAAAATAACGCTTCTGTCATTGTTTTTCTGTTCCGTACAAATAATGGTCATGTTGATTAGCTAAATCCGAAATTCCCAAATCTTTTGCCCGTGCGGAAATTTTTTGAAAAATATTCTTTTTCTGTTTAGGATTAAGTTTAATTTGAATTAAGTAACGTTCATTAGGTTGTAAATTAATATTTTCTTCTGGGGTAAAAACATGTCCATCATAGGTAGCAAGAAGTGTTTTTAACATAGTTTATTTCCTTTTTATTGTATGCTGTGACTCAAGACAGATCACAAATGTTCCCAGGATAAATATATGGAAACAAGCAAGTGTAAGGTGCATTCCACGCACCATTCTATCGTAAAACACCCCCCACACTTATTTCAAATGACAACAATATTCGAGGTTTCAGTTTTTTTTCAAAAAACTGAAACCTCGAATACAATCAACATTAAGTTAAGAAGATTTATTGGAATCCAAACCTTCAGATTTGGATTATTTCGCTTAAATATCAATTCGAGTCGAGGCTAACGTTTTTT
>JAOZSV010000067.1 GCA_029939505.1 Thiotrichaceae bacterium
CCTTGAAATACCACCCTGGTATGTTTGGGGTTCTAACTTAGGCCCGTTATCCGGGTTGAGGACAGTGTATGGTGGGTAGTTTACCTGGGGCGGGTTCCTCCAAAAAAGTAACGGAGGAGTGCGAAGGTACCCTCAGCACGGTCGGAAATCGTGCATTGAGTGCAAAGGCATAAGGGTGCTTGACTGTGAGACAGACAAGTCGAACAGGTACGAAAGTAGGTCTTAGTGATCCGGTGGTTCTGTATGGAAGGGCCATCGCTCAACGGATAAAAGGTACTCCGGGGATAACAGGCTGATTCCTCCCAAGAGTTCACATCGACGGGGGAGTTTGGCACCTCGATGTCGGCTCATCACATCCTGGGGCTGTAGTCGGTCCCAAGGGTATGGCTGTTCGCCATTTAAAGTGGTACGCGAGCTGGGTTTAGAACGTCGTGAGACAGTTCGGTCCCTATCTGCCGTGGGCGTTGGAAATTTGAGAAGAGCTGCTCCTAGTACGAGAGGACCGGAGTGGACGTACCTCTGGTGTTCCAGTTATCATGCCAATGGTATTGCTGGGTAGCTATGTACGGACGGGATAACCGCTGAAGGCATCTAAGCGGGAAGCCTCCTTCAAGATTAGATTTCCCGACCCTTTAAGGGTCCTCAAGGTCCGTTGAAGACGACGACGTTGATAGGCGGGATGTGGAAGTGCAGTAATGTATGAAGCTAACCCGTACTAATTGACCGTGAGGCTTGACCCTATAACACCCAAGAGTTTTGGTGTTTAAGTTTGAGTAAGAATGTAATAACATCAGTTTCCTAAATTTTTAGTTGGTTATTCCAACGCGCTGTTTTTCCTGGCGGCCATAGCAAGTGTGAACCACCCGACACCATCTCGAACTCGGAAGTGAAACCACTTAGCGCCGATGATAGTGTGGGGCTTCCCCATGTGAAAGTAGGACACTGCCAGGTATTTAATTTTTAAGCAACCCCCGTAAGTTTAACTTGCGGGGGTTTTTTCTTGTCTTTAACTTAACATAGATAGAAGGAAATCATCATGTCCAAAGTTTGTCAAGTCACAGGTAAGCGTCCTATAAGCGGTCATAATGTTTCTCATGCTAACAACAAAACTAAGCGTCGCTTTTTGCCTAATCTTCATATTCATCGTTTTTGGCTTGCCAGTGAAAATCGTTGGCTCAAGTTACGTCTGAGCCGTAAGGGTATGCGTATTATTGATAAATTGGGAATTGATACTGTGTTGGCTGATATGCGTCAACGGGGTATAAAAGTTTAAGAAAAAAAGTTAAAGTTAAGGAGAAAAGGGAAGTTTCCCTTTTATAAATTTAAAACGAATTTACTCAGGTATTTTTGTTCAGGTATTTCGGTTTCGGTTATTGTTTTTTTAATGAACAAGTGACAGTGACTTGGTAACTCGTCATTTCTTTACTTTACCCCTTGAATTTTATTAGTGGCGATAAAGTTTTTGCAATGACAGAATTCTGTACATAAGTTTTGTATCCATATAGCATTCCTCAAGAAATAGCATTCCTCAAGAAATAGAATGAGCAGTTTTCCCACGTCATTCTACCCTTCATTTAGTTTCCTGTTAATAATTGTTGATTTTGTTATCAATTTAATTTATAATAAAAAAATCATCAACATTTGTGCTTTTTTAAATGTTAAAAAATTTAATTTTTATTGATATTCTTTTTATAAAGTATTTGTAACTACTCAGTTTTAAAGCATTCGATTCGAGGCTAAAGTTTTTTTCTTTAAAAAAAAACTTTAGCCTCGAATTGAGTTGTTTTTCAAAAAACTGTACTCCATTCGCATTTCAAGGCTGAATAGTTACAAGTATTTTAGTAAATAGATCAATAATTAATGTCTTAATTTTGGGTAAAAAATCAATTGAGAAAATTTTTTTATTCAAAGTTTTTGTCAATTCTTAAACGATATTTTCAAACAACCTTGCCTGTGCAAGATTTAATCAATAATACTCCTACCCGTATTCCGCGTCCTGAACATAACTTCTCACGTCAGAATATGAGTCAGGCAGCACTTCACGTACTATATCAATTACATAAAGCGGGTTATCAAGCATTTCTAGTCGGTGGCGGGGTACGCGATGTTTTGTTAGGACGTGCTCCGAAAGATTTTGATGTGGTTACCAATGCGCTACCTGAGCAAGTGAAAGGTTTGTTTCGCAATTGCCGCTTGATTGGACGACGCTTTGTGTTGGCTCATGTACGTCTGAATAAGGAAATCGTTGAAGTTGCCACCTTTCGCGCTCACCATAATAAAGGGGGTGGTGGTGTGATGGAAGAAGGGCGCATCGTGCGTGATAACGTTTATGGTAGCAGCGTTTTAGAAGATGTGTGGCGGCGCGATTTGACTATTAATGCCCTGTACTACGACATCAGTGATTTTTCTCTACTGGATTATGCTAATGGCATAGCTGATTTGTACGCTGGTATAATACGTTTAATTGGTGAACCAAAGTTGCGTTATCAAGAAGACCCGGTGCGTATGTTGCGGACGGTACGGTTTGCGGCAAAACTGGGTTTTACGATTGCCCCTCAAACAGCCGAGCCGATTCCTGATTTATGTGGTTTACTTGCTAATATTCCACCAGCACGTTTATTTGAGGAGGTGCTGAAACTATTTTTAAGCGGACACGCGGTACAATCTTTTATGCAATTACGGCATTATCATTTATTTAAACAATTGTTTCCTTATACGGATGCGTGTTTAGATGAGCCCATTGCATTGGCGTTAATTGAAAGAGTAGTACATGACACTGATGAGCGGATTGGTAATAACAAACCGGTTACTTCCGGATTCTTATTGGCAGCATTGTTATGGCCTCCTTTGTCCCGCTTGTTGCCTGACAAGCCGGTTAAAAATTTTAATCAACAAGAAGTGTTGTTAGAAGCCGCCCAGCATATATTACTCAAGCAACAAGAACATGTCGCTATACCGAGACGTATTGCAGTATTGATGCAAGAAATTTGGTTGTTGCAATTGCGTTTAACGCGACAACGTCGGGGCAAAAAAAAGAATTTCAGTTTATTAAAACATCCGCGTTTTCGTGCCGGCTATGATTTTCTGATCTTACGTGCTAATGCAGGTGAAGATCAAGTTATCAATGAGGTGGATTGGTGGACTTCTTTTTTAAACAGTAATGAGAGTTCTTGTGAAGATTTACTTTCGCAACGATCTGTTTTAAATAAAAAACGAAAACATCAGCGTAAATATAAAAAAGTGAAAACTGAAGAAGAACTTGGGAACTAATTATTTTTCAAGAACCGGCAACATTGTTTATGTTGGATTAGGTAGTAATCTTGATAATTCTGTCCATCAAGTTGAACAAGCATTGCGAACACTTGAGACTTTGCCCGCCACCGAATTAAAAACACATTCAACATTGTATCGCAGTACACCTTTAGGGCAGCAAAATCAACCTGATTATATTAATGCTGTTGCTGTATTGCACACTGAATTGTCACCACTGGCTTTGCTTGATGAGTTACAAGTTATTGAAAATCAACAAGGTCGTGTTCGCAAAGTGCGATGGGGGCCTCGAACTTTAGATTTAGATATGCTTTTATATGATCAAAAACAATTACAAAGTCCCCGACTGACTTTACCGCATCCTGGATTGTATGAGAGAGCATTTGTTTTATATCCACTTTATGAATGTGCGCCTGATTTAGTTCTACCAAATGGACAATGGATTTATGATTTGATACGTTCTTTTGAAGGGCTTTGTTGGCGGGAGGTTCATCATCTTAAATGAGAACGGATAATGACACTAACACAATTGCGTAAACTTAAAAGAGAGGGTGAAAAAATAACTTGTTTAACGGCTTACGATGCTAGTTTTGCCCATTTACTTGAACAGGCGAACATTGATATTTTATTAGTCGGTGATTCACTTGGTATGGTTATTCAAGGGCATGACAGCACTTTGCCGGTGACAGTTGATGATATGATTTATCATTGCCAACAAGTGCATCGTGGTTGTCAACAAGCATTATTAATGGTTGATATGCCGTTTATGAGTTATGCGACACCTAATTTAGCCTTAAAGTCAGCCGCTCGCTTGATGGGCGAAGGATATGCCCAAGTCGTTAAATTGGAAGGCGGTGGGTGGTTAATTGAAACGGTGCAGGTATTGACAGAACGCGGGATACCAGTCTGCGCCCATTTGGGACTCACACCACAATCCATTCATCAAATAGGTGGCTATCGTGTGCAGGGAAAAACTGAAAGAGGGGTAGAGCGCATCCGCGATGATGCTGTGGCTTTACAACAAGCTGGTGCTTCACTGCTTCTTCTTGAATGTGTTCCAGGTCAATTAGCAGAAGAAATTACTGCTTTATTAGATATTCCAGTAATAGGCATAGGTGCAGGTGTCAAATGTGATGCACAGATATTGGTTTTATATGATATGTTAGGTATTACACCCGGCAAACGTCCTTCATTTTCTAAAGATTTTTTGCAAGAAACGGGTTCAATACTGGCAGCGATTGAAGCTTTTGTCAAAGCGGTGAAAGAGGGTACTTTTCCGGGACAAGAACATACGTTTGAATAGAACATCTTTCAGAAATAGATGTTTGTACACGTTCACTTTTTCAAACTTCGACTAAAGTTTTTCTTCAAAACATTTTAGCCGAGAATTGAAAAATATGGATTTTTAATCAAAAACTTGACAAAAAAATCGTCAGCATTTGAATTCATTATATTTTTGTAACTACTCAGTCTTTTGATTAGCCAAGAGTTAAAACGATTTAAGGTTTTCGTTTTTTGAAAAAAAACTCAAACCTCGAATGCTTTCAGCCTTGCAATTTCAAGGCTGAGTAGTTACGATATAACTATCAAATAGTTAGCTAAATTTGAGTCAATTTAAAAAATACTTATTAATCAATTATTTAGAAATAGCGGCTGCCAAATCTTTCGAGGCTAGAGTTTTTCTTAAAAAAAACTTTAGCCTCGAATATTACTCAATATTCTATAAAATAATCTGATTTTATTTCAATAAGTTAAAAACTCATCTGCCAGAACACTTATTCGTAAATAGCTGTCACGCGCCAAAACCAATCTTGCCGAGTTAGCTGGATATGAAGAGGTTCACGCCCTAATTGACCGAGTCTCACCGTGAAACGGGTAGGTGATTCAAAAAAGGCAAATGTCAATTCTTCCCAAAGTGGACCTTTTATTTTTCGTAAACGCTCTAGCATCCAGTTAGCATCTATTATTGTATCCGTTGCGACATTTCCGAAGGCGTTTATGCCTTTACGCATGGTATCGGCGAAAATTCCTCCTTGCGGACCAACATTGTTGATTTTCCATTCCATGTTTTCCTTATGGATTTGGCGTACTTCTTCAATATCAACCCATTTCTCAAACGTGACATTATCGTTCTTCTCAATAGCGTTGTTGATTTCATAGAGGGAATAATAAGGCGAAATCAAATAAGCCATAATGGCTAAAAATAATAATCCACTAAAATACTTCATCAGTTACTCCAAGGTAATTAGGAATGAAGTCCAAACTTAAAGTTTGGACTTCTGCAAGTTAATTGGAAGAAAATACTTCGCGATCATTCAACGGTTGTAATGGACGAACATTTTCAGGATAAACCGCTTGATATTGTACCAATTGTTCTGCCGAAATGGACATTGTTTGCTTGAGTATTATCCATTTGACCCCTTCTGTGCAAGGGGGTGTGGTTAGGGAACCTTTAAAGGTATAGTAATTCTTGTCCTCTGGGAGTAATTGATTGACATCTATTTGTACATCATGCTGTTGAGGTTCACCAGGCGTTTTGGGCATGACTTTCCACAAAGCGTCGATTAAGGGATTAGCTGTTTCACCTTTTTCTAGGTAAACGGAGACAACGGCTAATTTTTCTTGGGCATTTTGATGTACCATATGGATGACCATATCTGCCTGCTTGCCATTAATAGCCCCTTCACTGGGCGCATGGGTGTGAAATTGCAGCAGTTGGTAGGTATTTTCGCCGATTGTCAGTGAACCGATTTTATCAGTCGTTATTTTAATCGTATGTCCGTTGTTTTCAATTGTCAGCCCAATGGGATTATAATTGAATTCTAGAGGGGGCAAGTCAGTTTTAACGCTGTTGACGATGTCAATCGGTGATTGTTGTTTGCCATTACCACATAGGGCATATTCTTCAGATAAATTGCCCCAATGAGCAGGTCCTGTATCGCCTTTGTAACTCCAATGTGGAGTGTCATTGCTGTGACTTTCCTCCGCTTTTGCATCACTTTCGTGACTTTCCTCAACTTTTGCATCACTTTCTTGATCTTTCTCAGCTTTGACTTTACTCTCCTCAGCTTTGACTTCACTTTCGTGATTTTCTTCTGCGTTATCTGGAATACAGGCAGCCATCTGTAAACCGAGGACTGCTAGTGTGGCTACTGCGAGTTTTTTATATAGCAATTTTTGATTCCTTTTTAGTTTTAATGATTTATGTTAATTATCGTTTTTCAGATAAATCTTTTGGCCTAAAGAACCTGTCAGGTTTTAGAAACCTGACAGGTCTGATAACTTTGACTTTTCTGAACATCTATAGTGGTAGCAAGTCAGTTTTAACGCTGACGATGTCAATTGGTGATTGTTGTTTGCCATTGCCACATAAGACTTATGCTTCGGATAAACTGCCCCAAATGAGCAAGTCCGATATCGCCTTTGTAACTCCAATATTTAGTTAGGCTTTGTGTCACTTTCTTGAGATTCCTCAGCTTTGGCATCACCTTCCTGAGATTCCTCAGCTTTGGCATTACCTTCTTGAGATTCCCCAGCCTTGGCATCACTTTCTTGAGCTTTCTTCTCAACTTTGGCATCACCTTCTTGAGATTCCTCAGCCTTGGCATCACTTTCTTGAGCTTTTTTCTCAACTTTGGCTTCGCTTTTCTGAGTTTCCTCCGCTTTTACTTCACTTTCTTGAGCTTTCTTCTCAACTTTGGCTTCGCTTTTCTGAGTTTCCTCCGCTTTTACTTCACTTTTCTGAGTTTCCTCCGCGTCATCTGGGATACAGGCAGCCATTTGTAAACCGAGGACTGCTAGTGTGGCTACTGCGAGTTTTTTATATAGCATGTTGGTTCCTTGCTTGATGTTAATTAGAAGAAAAGATTTGACGATTATTTAATGGTTGTAATGGACGAATATTTTCGGGATGCACCGCTTGATATTGTGCCAATTGCGCTGCTGAAATCGAAATGGGTTGCTTGAGTACAACCCATTTTACACCTTCACTACAGGGCGGTGTCGTTAAGGAACCTTCAAAGGAATAATAATTCTTGTCCTTTGGAAGCAATTGGTTAATATCTATTTGTATATCATGTTGTTGAGGCTCACCTGGTGTTTTGGGCATCGCTTGCACCAGGGTTTCAATCAGCGGATTAGGTGTATCGCCAACATTTAAAAGAAGAGCGACAACGGCTAATTGCCCTTGAATGTTTTGATGTACCAAATGGATGACCATATCAGTCCGTTTTCCATTGATGGCTTCTTCGCTGGGCGTATGGGAGTGAAATTGCAAGATTTGATAAGCATTATCGCCTATTTTCAGAGAGCCTGCTTTTTCAGCCGTTATCTGAACGCTATGCCCATTGTTTTCAATGATCAGCAGAATAGGGCTGTAATTAAATTCTAGTGGAGGCAAATCAGCTTTGGTGCTTTCAGTAATATCAATCGGTGCTTGTTGTTTGCCGCTGCCACATAACGCATATTCTTCGGATAAACAATCCCAATAAGTCGGACCTGTTTTGTCTTCGTAACTCCAATGGGGGGGATTACTCCCATTCGTCGCGACTATTGGCAAACAGCATAGCCTTTTGATGGCAGCAGTTAGTTTTTTATACATGGTTTTCTCACTAAGTTGGTTAATGTTAATGTTAATGGTGAATTATGAAATATTCACCATTCATAATTCATAAAAAACTTTCTAATACAAACAAATCATCCACCGTTTCTCGTTGACGTACAACGCTTATCTGCTCGCCATCAACCATTAATTCTACTGCTCTAGGGCGAGTATTATAGTTAGAACTCATTACAAATCCATAAGCACCGCTTGTTCGTACTGCGAGTAAATCGCCCTCACATAAAGCTAATGCCCTGTTTTTACCGAGAAAATCTCCTGTTTCACAAATAGGTCCGACAATATCATAGTTTTGCACCGCTTCATGCGATCTCGGTTGTACAGCTAAAATATCTTGCTTCGCTTGATATAAAGCAGGGCGGAGTAAGTCATTCATCGCCGCATCAACAATCGCAAAATTTTTGTGCTCTGTTTTTTTAAGATACTCAACTCTCGTCAGTAAAATGCCTGCATTAGCAGCAATGGCTCGTCCTGGCTCGACTATAATCTCATAAGGAGTATCGCCTAACACGTTATTAAGTGCTTGTACATATTTTTCTGGAGCAGGCGGCGTTTCATCAGAATAACGCACGCCTAAACCACCACCAATATCAATATGTTGTAAGTGTATTCCCTTCTTATGCAAAGTTCCTACCAAAACGATTAAACGTTGCAACGCATCTACAAATGGTGTCGTATCTGTTAATTGTGAGCCAATATGACAATCTATACCAATAATTTGTAAATGGGGCAAAGTGTTCGCTTGGGCATAAACTTCTGTAACAATATTAACATCAATACCAAATTTATTTTCTTTTAAGCCTGTTGAAATATAAGGATGTGTTTTTGCGTTTATATCTGGATTAACGCGCAGCGATATAGGTGCTATTTTTCCCATTTCACCCGCAATTTGATTAAGACGTTGCAACTCCGCTTCTGATTCGACATTAAAGCATCGAATGCCCACTTCTAAAGCGCGACGCATTTCCGCAACGGTTTTGCCCACGCCTGAAAAGACAATTTTATCAGCTTGCCCACCTGCTCGTAATACCCGTTCTAATTCGCCGCCAGAGACAATATCAAATCCAGAACCTAAACGCGCTAAAATATTTAATACGGCTAGATTAGAATTGGCTTTAACTGCATAACAAATCAGATGGCGATGATTTTTAAAAGCGTGATCAAAGGCATACCAATGCCGCTCAAGTGTGGCACGAGAATAGACATAAGAAGGCGTACCATAAGTTTCAGCTACTGTTGTTAAATCGACACCTTCCGCATATAATCTACCCTGATGATAATTAAAATAGTCCATAATGTTTAATACGAATTAAGGGTTGAAATTGGACTCCAACGCTTTAGCTTTGGGCGTTTTAGAGTCCAACGCTTCAGCTTTGGGCGTTTTAGAGTCCAACGCTTCAGCTTTTTCTAATGGCGATTGGGTGGGCTTAGGATATATTAAATCACCTTTTTTGCCGCAACCCGTCACGCTAACACTCAAGCTGAGTGTTAATAAGCATAATCCTATAAAGATAACTTTAAAATAATTTTTCAAGATGATATTTTCCAAAAGACATGATTAGCTTTATTATAATATATTCATGCTAAAATGAAAGTTTCATTAACAACTCCAAAAACCTCAGAGGTTTTCAAAACCTCTGAGGTTTAGCTTCTTTTACCACAAATGTTTGGATTAAAAAAAATAGAGAATACTCAAGAAAGTACGCCAGAGAAAAAAAAAGGCTTATTTGCTCGCCTAAAACAAGGATTAAGCAAAACTCGTGAAAGTTTTACGGCGGGATTAGGCAATTTATTGCTCGGCAAAAAAACGATTGACGATGATTTACTTGAAGAAATTGAAACGCTATTACTCACTGCCGATTTAGGAATTGAAGCGACTAACGCATTAATTACAGATTTAACTCTTCGAGTTAAACGAAAACAGTTGACTGATTCTGAAGCATTATTTCAGGCTTTGCGTGAAGATATGCAAGCCATATTGCAGCCCGTCGAACATCCCCTCGTTTTACCCAAAGAAAAGACTAAACCTTTCGTGATTTTAATGGTGGGTATCAATGGGGCAGGTAAAACCACGACAATTGGTAAACTCGCCAAACGTTTTCAAGCGGAAGGACGCTCAGTTATGTTAGCAGCAGGAGATACTTTTCGTGCCGCTGCCATTGAACAGCTAAAAGTGTGGGGAGAACGCAATGAAGTCTCCGTGATTGCACAACATAATAGAGCTGATGCCGCTTCAGTCATTTTTGATGCCTTCCAAGCGGCGACTGCGCGTGGCATTGATGTACTCATTGCAGATACCGCAGGGCGTTTACATACTCAAACTAACCTCATGGAAGAGTTGAAAAAAGTGTGGAGAGTCATTAATAAAATAGATCCGATGGCTCCCCATGAAACCATGTTGGTCATTGATGCAGGTATTGGTCAAAATGCCCTTGTTCAAGTAAAACAATTTCATCAAGCCGTCAAAGTAACCGGTTTAACAATTACCAAACTTGATGGCACTGCAAAGGGCGGCATTATTTTCGCAATAGCCAAACAAACAGGCTTACCTATCCGTTTTATCGGAGTCGGAGAGCAAGTTGATGATTTACGGCAATTTGAAACGACGAGTTTTGTTGAAGCCTTATTGAGTCGATAAAAATGATCCTTTTTAACGAAGTGAGTAAACGTTATCCAGGTGGACATCAAGCACTTAATCAAGTTAATTTCCACATAAAACGTGGGGAAATGGTATTTGTAACAGGGCATTCAGGTGCCGGGAAAACGACATTATTGCGCCTAATTGCACTGATTGAACGCAATACAAGTGGACAAGTTATTGTCGGCAGACAAAATTTAGCCCGCCTGTCCAACCATCGTATCCCCTACTTACGGCGCAAAATAGGCATGGCATTTCAAGAACATCGCCTACTCTTTGATCGGTCCGTATTTGATAATGTCGCACTGCCCTTAGTGATAGCAGGATTTAAACATCAAGAAATCCGCCGTCGTGTCAGGGCAGCATTAGATAAAGTGGGTTTACTGAATAAAGAAAAAAGTTATCCCATTACCCTATCAGGGGGACAACAACAACGTGTTGGTATTGCCCGCGCTGTTGTTAATAAACCCCCCATCCTGCTCGCCGATGAACCCACAGGCAATCTCGATCCAGGTTTAGCCAAAGAAATAATGAATTTATTTACGCAATTTAATCAAGTCGGTGTCACCGTGTTAATCGCCTCACATGCTTTAGGTTTAGTCAAAACAATGGGACAGCGCACTCTTATTTTGCAAAAGGGCAATTTGATTGGCGATACCTTTCCTCGCCGTTAATGAAACATTCTACTCAAAAACAAAATAAACCACGCCACAAATCTTCACAGCAAGATTATGCCTGGCTATTGCACCATATTTACGTCCTATTTTCCAGTTTAGGGCGCGTCATTCGTACACCCTTACCCACTCTAATGACGGCAGCAGTCATTGGTATTGCCCTTGCCCTACCAACAGGCTTATATCTCCTATTGGAAAATGTCCAGCAAATCAGCCGCGACTGGGAAGGCGTTGCTCAAATTTCCCTCTTTCTCAAGCCAGAAATTAATGATGAACAGCAAATTAATATATTTTCTGATCGACTATACTCGCAATATGTTGAAATTAGCGGTATAGACGTGATTACCCCCACACGAGCGTTGGCGGAATATAGTGAATTATCAGGATTTGGAGAAGCCTTAAAAGCACTGGATGAAAATCCATTGCCTGCTGTATTAGTCATTCAACCTGCAACAACTGATGTCGAAGCCACTCAACACCTATTAAAAAAATTAGAACAATTGCCCGAAGTTGACATAGCACAATTTGATATGCTTTGGTTAAAACGCCTATTAACCATAATAAAAATTATACGACGGGGCGTATTAATATTAGCGTTTTTACTCTCATTAGCAGTATTATTAATCATAGGCAACACCATCCGCCTCGCTATTTACAACCGCCGTGAAGAAATCGAAATCTATAAACTGGTTGGCGCAACCGATATATTTATTCGTCGCCCATTCTTATATGTTGGTTTTTGGTATGGCTTATCAGGCGGCTTAATCGCTTGGCTATTAGTCAACACTTCATTTTGGCTACTACAAACCCCCGTTAAACAATTAGCGATTTTATACGAAAGTCAATTGAAATTAATGACTTTAGACTTTTTAACTAGCTTTGTTCTACTTTCTTGTGGTGCGATGTTAGGGCTTGCAGGGGCGTGGTTAGCCGTCGGGCGGCATTTAAAGGATATAGAACCCCGTTAATAATGGTGAATGGTGAATGATTAACGATTTTTGGAGTGCCAACGCTTTGGCGATTTTTGGAGTGCCAACGCTTTAGCTTTGGCGATTTTTGGAGTGCCAACGCTTTGGCGATTTTTGGAGTGCCAACGCTTTAGCTTTGGCGATTTTTGGAGTGCCAACGCTTTAGCTTTGGCGATTCTTGGAGTGCCAACGCTTTAGCTTTGGCGATTCTTGGAGTAAAAGATAATTATTAAAAAACTGTTTTAAAATCAATCAATTAAAATAATTAATTGAGGTGCCAAAGCTAAAGCGTTGGACTCCAATTTCACCTCTTAAAAAAAAGGAACCAAAGCTAAAGCGTTGGACTCCAATTTCACCTCTTAAAAAAAGGAACCAAAGCTAAAGCGTTGGATTCCAATTTCACCTCTTAAAAAAAGGAACCAAAGCTAAAGCGTTGAACTCCAATTTCTACTCTTAAAAAAGAAACCTAAAGCTAAAAATGAATATTGAACCCACCATTTTTATAGTTGATGATAATCAAATAACACATCAAGTCATACAATTAATAGTAGAACAACAACTTAACCACAAAGTCGTTTCCTATTTTACAGCCCAAGATTTTCTTAAAAATGTCAATCCCGATGCCGCAGGTTGTTTATTAGTTGACTTCCTCATGCCGGCAATGACAGGAGTTGAACTCTACGAAAACATGAAAGAGCAACATTTTTCCATGCCTGTGATAATGATGACTTCATTTGGAAATATCCCTCTCGCTGTTGGAGAAATGAAAAAGGGTTTATTTGATTTTATCGAAAAACCCCTAACCCCCCAATTACTGATTGAAAGGATTCAACTGGCACTCAATTATGATATACGCCAAGGTAAAAATAATGCGGAACGACAAGAAGTATTAACACGTTTAGAAACTTTGACACCGAAAGAATATGAAGTGATGATAAAAGTTGTGGAAGGTAAACTCAATAAAAATATCGCCACAGAAATGGAGATTTCCATAAAAACGGTTGAAAAACACCGTTCCCGCGTCATGGAAAAAATGCAAGCCAAAAGCCTCGCTCAACTTGTTCGTTTCAGCGAACAATGTCAGATTTCTCACTCTGAAAATTAAGTGGCGAGGCTAAGGAACGTGCATGAAATCAACTCTCCAACATTCAAGGTTTTATTTGAAAAAAAACCTCGAATATCTGACACTCGATCATCAAGTTTTTTCGTTACTCAATAAACAGAAATGAGATAGGCGAAATTAATTTTAAAAACTTATTTAAAATCAAAGCGTTAAAAAATATCCGCCTGGAGTCCAACGCTTTGGCGACTTAATAGCACGGCTCCAAAGTGAATATTGGATACCAAACGCCCAAAGTTAATGTTGGATACCAAGAAACGCCCAAAGTTAATGTTGGATACCAAGAAACGCACAAAGTTAATGTTGGATACCAAGAAACGTCTTTTAGTTATTGTTGGATACCAAGAAACGCACAAAGTTAATGTTGGATACCAAGAAACGTCTTTTAGTTATTGTTGTCAGACGAAAAACTTGATGATCGAGTGACAGGTTTCCAAAACCTGTCAGGTCTGATTCAACATGGTGGAATTGATTTCATGCACGTTCCTAACAGGGTATTTCCCCATAGTATTTTTTTTGGATATCTGTCATAAATGCAGTCGTTGGTTCCAATACGATTTGTTAAATCACGCTATTAATTTGGAATCCTGGCTTGGTTTTGGAAATAGTGTTTTTCAATAAATTCACAGGGCGAACACGACAGTTCTGAAAAACTATTTTCGTATTTTAGCAGAAATTATCATTTTGCATTGCAAATTGCATTTCAAATTGCAAGAATCAAGGCTTTTTATACAAGTTAAAAGTTGTGTAACATAAGCGAAAAATAATTTTAACGGAATAATTCTTAATCTAATTATTAATAACCTCCAAACAAATATTTTAAAAGGTATTTTTTAATGGAACAAAATAACGTTATAAAATATCGAAATTGCATGAAATTTGCATGAAATTTCAATAAACAGTTCTGAATTTTCGCGATTTTCGCTTAAATATCATTTTTAAAAATAATTATAAAAAGATTAATTAATAATATTATTACCAATAATAAAAGACGTTATAAGACTAAGTTCTGCTAAGGGGACTAAACCATGGCAACACAAACTGAAAACACCTATAAAAAGGCAGATCATCGTAATATACAGTCTGATAGCTTAATGCTGGCTCTCGAACCGCGCATTTTATTTGATGCAGCGGCAGTATTAACTGTGGCTGATGAATTTCAAGACAATCAACCGAGTGAAGTCGCAAAATATGTCACGCCTGTTATTGAAGAAAATCAAAGCGATGATTTATTACAAGCCGCTATTGAACTCAACACACCTTCACGTCATGAATTAGTATTCATCGATTCAATCGTCCGTGATTATGAAAACATCATCGCCGACATTCGCACCCAATCCACCACAGAGATCGATTTCCAAATAATCGTACTTGACAGTGAACAAGACGGCATCCAACAAATCAGTGAAAGCCTCAAAGGATACACCAACATTGACGCTATTCACGTACTCTCCCATGCCAGTGACGGTAACATTTCACTCGGCAACACCCAACTCAGTGAAGGGAATTTAACAAACTACGCCAATCAACTCACAACTTGGCAAAACACCTTAAATGAAGATGCCGATATTCTGCTTTACGGCTGTCGCATTGCTGAAACAGAAACGGGCGTTGAATTTGTTAAAGACTTAAGCCTACTCACTCAAGCCGACATTGCCGCCTCTACAAATGATACGGGTCATACCGACTTAGGCGGCGACTGGCACTTGGAATACCAAACAGGACCAATAGAAACAGATATCGCCTTTGGTTCTCAAACTCAGGAAAACTGGCATGATATAGCCGCAATTGCAACAGGTTATACTGAATACTATATATCTAGTGACGCAGAGGGTTTGTGGGATATATTTTTCGACTTGGATAAAGATAAATTAGACAAGACTCAAGGGCTCCATTTCGTTATTGGCATTACCGCTTCTACAGATAACACGACTATTCACTATGATCATTGGGAAGACGGCTATGACGTTGACCCTCTTGTTCCAGGTACAGATGCAACTCCTACTGAGGTATTTAACGTCGATAAAGGTGAGATGACGGAACTTGAAAACAGCAATGTGCCGGTTCCCCGTGGCACGGATAAATATTATGATGGTCGAGACAGAGTTTATGTGATTGGTGGTTCCGCATCGGTTTCCCTTGCAGTTTGGCCTGAATCCATCGGCACAGTCTATGCCCTCGCCTGGGAAGTTTATCCTGACAAACCTTTCCTGAGCAGCTATACGATTCCTGTTGGCGAAGACCTAAAAGCAACAGGCTATGATGACTTCGACCAAGTATATACACTGATTCAATCGACCACCGCCGGTAATAAAATCAGTGTTGACGCAGATGCAAATGGCACTTATGAAATCACCGAAGACTTGGAACAGGGCGAGGTATATGAACTTTACGATGTCCAGAGTGGTGCTCATATAAAGAGTACAGAACCTGTTCAGGTTCAAATGATTGTCGGTCAAGGTAATGATGAAGAACACAAGAAATCAAAATCAGAAGCACGCGGTTACAGCCTAGTTCCTGATACCTTATGGGATAATGAATACTACAGCCCTGTAGCTGGAGCAAAGAGTGGCAGTGGTACCGGTGAAGACGGTGGTGATACGGATCTTTATCTCTATAATCCCAATGCGGCAGCTATCACCATTAACTATGAAGATACCAGCGGTTCAGGCAGCTTTTCGATTTCCGGCAAATCGACACTTGCTTATTCTGATACGACAGCGGCAAAACACTTTGTACCCCAAGATTCAGGTGTCTATCTCAAATCAGCCGGCGGAGAGGAATTTTGGGGAATTGGCTCTGGTGATGCTGAGGACCTTTATTATGACTGGGGATTTGCATTAGTACCCACTTATGCCCTCACAGAAGAATACTTCCTAAGTTGGGCACCAGGTAGCGATACAATTCTCCCAGCAACTGGTCCCGAAAAAACGGGTTCACCCGTTTATATCACGGCAGTACAAGATAATACCACGATTTCTGTGGATTATAGTGATTTTTCCGCAACAAATCCCACGGGTAAACCTGATGGTGTCATTGATGCCACTTATACTTTGGATCGCCTTGCGGTGTTGAAAATAAATGATCCTGATCATGAACATACAGGAATGCATATTTCAGCCTCTGCACCTATTGCGCTTGCCTGGGGGGCAGACCCTGATCATGGGACTATTCATGGAAACACAGATCCTCATTTGGGACCCTATCTGGACTTGGGTTATACCCCATTACCCTTACCGCCAGAATGGATGAACCAGGTCGTTTTGACTACGGAAAAAAACGCTGATCAAGACTTCCTTCCACCTCCGCCAATACTGACACCGGTGGAATTTACCGTGACAATTCCTGCTTATAAGGCTTTGATAGGGTTGAATGTAAAAGACATTTTACCCAAAAACTGGGAATATGTGGACGACAGCACGACCATCCGTATTTACGATGAATCTGCAGGCACTTTTAATGTATATGCCACTGGAGATGCTGCTGATCCGAATATTACACTTGATAGTCCGACGACGGGTCAGGATACCTTGTTATGGACGTTATCAGATGTGGGCATTAATAGTGCGGTGCTGGGTAGCATGGAACCTGGCGAAACACCTTCTGCAACAGAACTACCCAGCAAAATAACGCCCCATGATTATATAGAGCTTGTTTACAGTGCAAAAACGACTGACGACACACCTCTCGGAACCAACAAAAATTACGTTGAAGCCACAGGAGAATACGATGGCAGAAATTTTACAACCAGTGATGATGTATATGTATTCGTCACTCCACTCACCATTGATAAAGATACCAAAGCCGTAGGTAGCGTGTCTGCTGGCGACAATGTACAATATACCGTCTCTCTCAAAAATATCAGTACAACCGATGAGATAACTGGTGTAAAGATAAACGATGTTCTGCCGACTGATTTTACTTATGTCAGCACGGATGATATCGTCATCACCGGTGCGAGTACAAAACGTACAAGCGAAACTACTCCGACAACAGGAGATGCTAATCCCGTATGGGATACATGGACTATTTCTCCCGGGGGAACAGTCACCCTGACTTTCACCGCAAAAGTCGGAGATACTGTACCAGCGGGTACTTACGATAACTCGGTCAAAGCGTTGGGTAAGGTTGGTGATAATGATTTTGAAGTGTCTGATAAGGGTGAAGTTGACCAAGATGCCGGCATAACAAAGGGCGGCGATCCAGAAGAGGATGAAGATGTCACTGTCGGTTTAAGTCTTGGAGATCGCGTATGGAAGGATAATGGTGACGGTGCTGACGGCATCGCTGCTGACGGCATCCAAAATGGCACTGAGCCAGGGGTTGAAAATATCACCGTGACATTATTGGATGGTACAGGCACAACGACTCTAAAGACGACTGTAACAGACAGCAATGGAAATTATCATTTCCACGATTTGACACCAGGCAACGATTATACCGTTGAATTCAGCGACTTACCAGCCGGATATGGATTCACCCATCAAGATAAAGGAAGTGATGAAACGACAGACAGCGATCCAGATCGAAGCACAGGCAGGGTAAGCATCAAGAACCTGACAGCAACGAACAATGATATTGATGCAGGTATTGTTCAGGTTGCCAAGATCAGCGGTAAAGTTCTCAATGACGACACAGATGACGGCAAACTGGATGGTAATAACGAAAGCCCTATTGCTGGTACGACGGTAAAACTCTTTACTGTTGATGCTGATGGCAAGCCCGATACTCTTGTTTCAGAGCAAACGACAGGAACAGATGGTTCCTACAGTTTCACCGATGTCACACCAGGCAACTATGTGGTTGTCGAAGTGGATAAAGACGGCTATGACACTGTCACTGATAAAGATGGCGGAACGAGCGATATTGAGAAAAACCTCATTTCTGTCACTTTAGCAGGTACGGACATCACAGATCGTGATTTCTTGGATAAAGCGCAACCCAACATCAAACCCGGCATCAGCGGTAAAGTCCTCAATGACGACACTGGTGATGGTGCATTGGATGGCAATAACGAAAGCCCTATTGCTGGCGTGACGGTAAAACTCTTTACTGTTGATGCTGATGGCAACCCTGATACTCTTGTTTCAGAAAAAATCACAGCAGCAGATGGCTCTTACAGTTTCACCAATTTAGACCCAGGCAACTATGTGGTTGTCGAAGTGGATAAAGACGGCTATGACAGCGTCACTGATAAAGACGAGGGTGCTGATAAAAACAGTATTGCTGTCACTTTAGCAGATACGGACATCACAGATCGTGATTTCTTGGATAAAGTACAAAAACCCGGCATTAGCGGTCAAGTTCTCAATGACGACACTGGTGATGGTACATTGGATGGCAATAACGAAAGCCCTATTGCTGGCGCGACGGTCAAACTCTTTACTGATCCCGATGGTGATGGCAACCCCAATGTTTTTGTTTCAGAGCAAACCACAGCGGCAGATGGCTCCTACAATTTCACCAATTTAGAACCTGGCAACTATGTGGTCGTCGAAGTCGATAAAGATGGCTATGACACTGTCACTGATAAAGACGAAGGTGCTGATAAAAACAGTATTGCTGTCACTTTAGCAGATACGGACATCACAGATCGTGATTTCTTGGATAAAGCACAAATACCCTACATCAGCGGTAAAGTTCTCAATGACGACACTGGTGATGGTGCATTGGATGGCAGTAACGAAACTCCTATTGCTGGCGCGACGGTAAAACTCTTTACTGATCCCGATGGTGATGGCAACCCCGATGTTCTTGTTTCAGAGCAAACCACAGCGGCAGATGGCTCTTACATTTTCACCAATTTAGACCCAGGCAACTATGTTGTCGTCGAAGTCGATAAAGACGGCTATGACACGGTCACTGATAAAGATGGTGGAACTAGCGACACTGAGAAAAACCGTATTTCTGTCACTTTAGCAGCAGATTCCCAGATCACAGATCGTGATTTCTTGGATAAAAAAGAGGAAACACCTCCTGTCAAAAAATCCATCAGTGGTAAAGTTCTCAATGACGATACTGGTGATGGTGCATTGGATGGCAATAACGAAACTCCTATTGCTGGCGCGACAATCAAACTCTTTACTGATCCCGATGGTGATGGTAATCCCGCCGACGGTACTGAGGTGGCAAGCGTCCAGACGGCTGCGGACGGTTCCTACAGTTTCACCAATTTAGACCCTGGCAACTATGTGGTTGTCGAAGTCGATAAAGACGGCTATGACACTGTTACTGATAAAGATGGCGGAACGAGCGACATTGAGAAAAACCTCATTTCTGTCAATTTAGCGGATACGGACATCACAGATCGTGATTTCTTGGATAAAGCACAAAAACCTGGCATCAGCGGAAAAGTTCTCAATGACGATACTGATGATGGTGCATTGGATGGCAATAACGAAAGCCCTATTGTTGGTGCGACGGTAAAACTCTTTACTGATCCCGATGGTGATGGCAACCCCGATGTTCTTGTTTCAGAACAAACCACGGCGGCAGATGGCTCCTACAATTTCACCAATTTAGAACCTGGCAACTATGTGGTTGTCGAAGTCGATAAAGACGGCTATAACACTGTCACTGATAAAGACGCAGGTGCTGATAAAAACAGTATTGCTGTCACTTTAGCAGATACGGATATCACAGATCGTGATTTCTTGGATAAAGCACAAATACCCTACATCAGCGGTAAAGTTCTCAATGACGACACTGGTGATGGTGCATTGGATGGCAATAACGAAACTCCTATTGCTGGTGCGACGGTCAAACTTTTTACTGATCCGAATGGTGATGGTGATACCGCCGATGGTACTGAGGTGGCAAGCGTCCAAACGGCTGCGGACGGTTCTTACATTTTCACCAGTTTAGAGCCTGGCAACTATGTGGTCGTCGAAGTCGATAAAGACGGCTATGACACGGTCACTGATAAAGACGGCGGTGCGAATAACACTGAGAAAAACAGTATTTCTGTCACTTTAGCAGCAGATTCCAAGATCACAGATCGTGATTTCTTGGATAAAGCAGCACAAAAACCCAGTATCAGCGGTAAAGTTCTCAATGACGACACTGATGATGGTGCATTAGATGGCAGTAACGAAAGCCCAATTGCTGGCGCGACTGTCAAACTCTTTACTGATCCAAACGGTGATGGTAATCCCGCCGATGGTACTGAGGTGGCAAGCGTCCAGACGGCTGCGGACGGTTCCTACAGTTTCACCAATTTAGAACCTGGTAACTATGTGGTTGTCGAAGTGGATAAAGACGGCTATGACACGGTCACTGATAAAGATGGTGGAACGAGCGACATTGATAAAAACCTCATTTCTGTCACTTTAGCAGATACCAATATCACAGATCGTGATTTCTTGGACAGTAGAGAGGTAACAGCGCCGCAAGCTGTAAATGATAACACCAGCACTGAAGTCAATGTCCCTGTTACCACCCATGTATTGAGTAATGACAACCAAGGTGATGCACCTGCCACTGTCACCTCTGTGACTCAAGGGGCTAATGGTACGGTGATAATGAATTCAGATGGCACAGTCAGCTATATGCCAAATCTTGACTTTACTGGTCAGGACAGCTACACATACACAATCACGGACAGTAATGGGGAGACTAGCACAGCAACAGTCAATGTCACAATCATGCCCGATCAATTGCCACAGGCTGTGGATGACAACATTAGCACTGATGAAAATACGCCAGTCATCACCGATGTCAAGAAAAATGACGAGCTTGGTGATGGCCCAACCCCTATCACCTCTATCACTCAAGCAACCAATGGTCGAGTAGCGGTTAACCGATATGGTGATGTGATTTACACCCCGAATCCCGGTTTTGTTGGAAAGGATAGTTACACTTACACCATTACAGATAGTGATGGTGATACAAGCACTGCTACTGTGAATGTGACTATCAATCCCAGTAGAGGAAAACTCTCTGGCCAAGTGCGGCTGGATAGTGATCAGGATGGCAACATAAATGATGATGATAGGGGAATAAGTAGCGTAACGATTGAACTGTGGAGCGATCCCAACGGAGATGGTCGGTTCTCAGATGGTCGCCTTTTGACAACGACGACAACAGATGCTGATGGTCATTACCATTTTGATCATTTACCCGCAGGTGATTATGTGGTTGTTGAAAACAATCCTGCTGGCTACCGTAGCACCGCCGATACCAGCGGAAAAAATGATAACCAAATTACAGTAAGTTTGACAACTGGCGAGAGTAGCAGCACGGGTAATGATTTCCTTGATACGCTAACTAATGCAGGGAAAATTACAGGTCAAGTGCGCTTGGACAGCGATGCTAACGGCGATTTGAGTGACGACGATAGTGGTATCAATGCTGTGTCGATTGCGCTGTACAGTGATTCTGATGGAGATGGTGAACCTGATGGTGAGCCTGTCGCTGTGACGACGACTGATGAAAATGGGCGTTATACCTTTGATGATGTTGTGCCTGGTGACTATATTGTGGTGGAAAATAACCCTGCGGGTTATAACAGCACTGCGGATAGCCAAGATAAAAATGATGATCAAATTGCAGTCTCGCTGAAAAGCCATGAAATAAGTACGGGTAATGATTTCCTTGATACGCTTCCAACGAATATAATTTCTGGTCAAGTTCGTTTAGACAGCGATGCCGATGGTGATTTGGGTGATGATGATACGGGTATTAATAGGGTTTCTCTCGCCCTGTATCGTGATTCTGATGGTGACGGAAAACCTGATGGTGAACCTGTCGCTGTTACCACAACTGATGAAAATGGAAATTACTCCTTTGGTGATTTGCCAGCAGGTGATTATCTCATTATAGAAACGAATCCCGCAGGTTATGAGAGTACCGCAGATTCTCATGGCGATAATGATAATCAGATTGCGGTGTCATTGAAAGAAGGTGAGAGCAGTACAGGTAATGATTTCCTTGATGCGCCTCCCTCAACAACTTTATCTGGTCAGGTGTTACTGGATAGTGATAATGATGGCAATCTGCATGATCGTGATGAGGGAATAAACGGTGTAACTGTTGAATTGTGGAGTGATCCCAATGGTGATGGTGATCTTTCAGATGGTAGCCTAGTGGCATCGACAACGACGGATAGTGATGGTCACTACCATTTTGATCATTTGCCTGCTGGTGATTATGTGCTAAAAGAAAATAACCCTGCTGGTTATAGTAGTACTGCTGACAGCGATGGTAAGAATAATGACAGAATTGCTGTGTCATTAAAAGAAGGTGATAATAGCACGGGTCATAAATTCCTAGATTCTGCCCCTAGTGATTTGATTTCTGGTCAAGTGCGGCTGGATAGTGATAATGATGGCGATATGAGTGACAGTGAAGACGGTATTAGTGGCGTAACCGTTGAACTGTGGACTGATACTGAGGTTCCGTCAGAGAGTACTCTGGTGACGAGTACAATAACAGATGTTCACGGCAATTATCGTTTTGATGATGTTCCAGCGGGTGATTATCTCGTGAAGGAAACCAATCTGGACGATCATAGCAGTACTGCCGATAGTGATGGTGTTAATGATGACGTAATTGCGGTCACGTTAACGGGCAGTAACAGTAGTACAGGTAATGATTTCCTTGATACTGCCCCGTTGAGTCGTATTTCTGGTCAAGTTCGCTTGGACAGCGATGCTGATGGCGATTTGGGTGATGACGAGACGGGTATTAATGAAGTTTCTCTCGCCCTGTATCGTGATTCTGATGGTGATGGAAAACCTGATGGTGAACCTGTCGCTGTGACCACAACTGATGAAAATGGAAATTACTCCTTTGGTGATTTGCCAGCGGGTGATTATCTCATTATAGAAACTGATCCCGCTGGTTATGACAGTACCGCCGATTCTCAGGGCAAGAATGATAATCAGATTGCGGTGTCATTAACAGAAGGTGAGACCAGTACAGGTCATGATTTCCTTGATACGACTCCGTTGAGTACGATATCTGGTCAAGTTCGCTTGGACAGCGATGCTGATGGCGATTTGGGTGATGACGAGACGGGTATTAATGAAGTTTCTCTCACTCTATACCGTGATTCTGATGGTGACGGAAAACCTGATGGTGAACCTGTCGCTGTGA
>JAOZSV010000230.1 GCA_029939505.1 Thiotrichaceae bacterium
CCGATTTTTTCAAAGATTTCTTAAACATCTTGGAAACATAATGCGTAACATCAGTAAATAATTCAAAATAAATGGTAACTACTCAGCCGTTCGCCTTGAAATTGATTTCAAGGGTGAGTAGTTACAATAAATGATTGATTGATTTTTAGTTTTTTTAAAAAGAACTAAAATATTATAAATATAATATAATCAATAACTTAATGATAATTTGACTGATTATTTTAGGTTTTATTCTGAAAATTCTCAAATTCTGAAAATTCTGATTCAAACCTTAAATAGGAGTAAATATAATGAAAACATTACCTCAACACACGAGAAATCAGCAACAAGGTACAGTATTAATCATTGCACTGATTTTTCTACTGATATTAACACTTTTAGGGGTCAGTGCAATGGATGGAACATTGTTAGAAACCAGACTTGCGGCTAACAGCGAGGAAAGGAATATTGCATTTCAGATGGCTGAAATGGGCGTTTTACAAGGGCTTTCAGAAGTACAACAAGGGAATTTATCAGCAACAACCCCTACCAGGGTTGATCGTAGTGATAATATTTCAGCAGTGGCGACGATAATAAGAAAAGAGAATAAAGGTTGCTTTCTTCCTCAGAGAGGAAGTGGCGATGGCAATAAAGTAGGCTGGCGTTATTTTGAAATAGAGTCTCAAGGTCAGAGTGCCGCTCAAGAGCAACAAAATCCGGCTAGAACCACTTTACATATTGGTGGATATCAGGAGGGAAGTAAATGTCTAAGCCCTTAAGTCAAGAGACTGCTTATGTTTTATTTTTATGTTCGTTGTATTCATTTAATCGTTGTATTTATGTTAAGGAGATAATAAGATGAAACGTTTTCGTATATTATTAACAGCCGTACTGGCTGGTGTTTTAATGGGCTTGTCCCTCCCTGGATATACTGATGATACCAGTCTCTACAGGGGACAAGTGGATGTGCTTGATGAAAACAGCCGCCCTAATATTCTCTTTGTGCTTGATCGCTCAGGGAGTATGGCTTATCAGGATGAAGTTCTGAAGGACGATAAAGGCAAAGTTGTGTTGGACAAAAATGGCGATCCGGAAATGACAGGACCGACTCGCATGGAAACTCTACAGGAAGCCCTACTCCGGCTGATGGATGATATGCACAATGTTAATGTGGGCTTTATGACATTTACTGGACAGGAACCCGGAGATAAAAGTACTGTAAGAGAAAGCGTTATACAAGATATCAAGGTTCATGGCAAAAAAATACAAGAAACAGGCCTTCCTTATGATAAATCAGTCGTGCCTGTGCGTTTCCCAATCACTTATATTGACGAACCTGTCAGAGATGTCTTCGGCGATAAAGCTTATGTGCAAAGTGAATCTCGTCTTTTATTGTCAGCCGACGACGCTGAAGAAGATATAAAGAGCAACAATGTTGTTCTTGACGACGCGAAATTGGAAGCGGTTTACAGTATGGCTACCGATATGACACCCGGTAAAATACTGGTCTCGCAGATTGCTGATAACGCGGATGATGCGATGGAATTTCGTACAGGTAGTAAAAAAGGCACTGTTTATTCAGTGGGAGAAAAGTTTAAGAAAATAGGATTAGGGGGTTCCGGTTCAACTCAAACTCTTGTGGGCTTGCGCTTTGCTCAAGTTAAATTGCCCCCAGATGCCAATATTTTGAAGGCGAATATTCTATTTACAGCCCAAGTAGATAACGCGACTGACTTAAACCTCGTGATTCATGGTATCAACAGAAGCGATGCGGAGAGTTTTGAAAACTTATCAAACGACATCAGTAGTGAGAGTAATTATCCAAAAACGACGGCTTCTAAAGACTGGGAACCTCGAATGTGGACAAAAGAAGAGGTGTATAGTACACCCGATATTGGCGAAATTATCCAAGAAATTGTCGATCTGTCAGACGGCGGAACAGAGGGTTATACAATTGCCTTCACGATAAAAAATCCTGAACAGTATAGCAGCAAATACCCGCCTCTTGAGAATAGAAGTTTTTACACCAGAGACTCATCTGCAAGCAAAGCTCCTCAACTCAGCATTGTCTATGAGGTGCCTGAAGCTGAAGGAGGAATTGCAGGCATAGCCGGAGAGATGACGACGGTGACACAACAAGTCTCTAAGACAAATAACGATGCCACTGAATATCGTGGCGGTGGTGGAAACAAGGAGTTAGAGACAGGTTCAGTGTTTACTGGTAATAAAAATTCATTGCAATTAGGAGATGGATATAAGGATGAAAAAATTTGCAGAGGTGAAGCCCTGGTAGGGTTACGTTTTACTAACTTGGAAATACCCCAGGATGCCATCATTATCAAAGCTGAGGTTGAATTTACCGCAAACCCTCCTAAAAAAGGCTTGAATAAGGATGATCCACTTAACTTGATGATTCATGCTCAGGATAGTTTTGACAGTAACATCGCATCAGAATTTAATGGGGCCAGCAGTGGCAGTGTGACTAACGACTTGTCTAGCCGTTCTCGAATGTCAGAATCCATTTCTTGGAATGTGCCTGTTGTATTGGGGAACGAAAAATTAGTCACGGCAAATTTTTCATCTCTTGTACAAAATATGGTGACAGACAATAATTGGGAGTCAGCTGACAATGCCCTTGTCTTACTCTTTGCCAGAGCAAATGAAGGGAATGGAGAAAGAGATGGATCACGTTATGTTTATGATTTCTCAGCCAGTACAACTAAGGCACCCATCTTGCGTATTGATTGGGTCAAAAAGACAGAAGCCGTCAATCAAAAAGTCGGGCTACGCTTTCAAAAGGTCCAAATTCCACGAGGTGCTAAAGTTATCAGCGCGAGAATTGATTTTACGAGCAGTGCTGATGATGAGAAGTCTTCTTCATTAAAAATTCACGGCGAAGCCCATGATGATTCACCGATGTTTACATCAGAGCAAAAGAATATTTCTGACAGGGAACTGACAACAAAATCTGTTAATTGGAACAATATAGAAGCGTGGCATTCTGGTGAGGTTTATTCAACGCCCGATTTGACCCCCATTGTGCAAAACATTGTTCTACGGGAAGAATGGTGCGGTGCAAATGCCATGTCATTTATTATTTCTGAAAATGGCAGCGATTCTCTGCGTAATATCAAATCTTTTGATGATTCGCCTAAAAATGCACCTGTGCTGCATGTGGAATATGATCTGGATACCGTACCAGAAGACACTTGTATTAATGAGATTTATTCTAAACAAATCAGTCATATAAATGATGACGCAGAAGAAATGCTTGTGCATCAGGGTGGTCCCAGTGATGATGTTTTTCTGACCAGTCCCATATTGGAAATGACCACAACCGTTTCTACAAAATTAGGTAATTCTGAGCGTTTAGTCGGACTCCGTTTTCCCCAAATACCGATAGCGCGGAATACAAGAATCTTAAAGGCTGAACTGGTTTTCACGGCAAGAAAGTCAGACAATAAAGACACGACACTAAAGATAATGGGCGAAAAAAGTCCAAGTGCAGAGGAATTTAAGGGAGAATCCTCTAATCTGACGAAGCGCCGTAAAACGGCGGCGAAGATTCCATGGAAACCAGACGCTTGGACTGTCGGACAAAAATACAGTACCGTGAACATCGCTGAAATTGTTCAAGAAATCATTGATCAGCCAAAGTGGCGAATTTTTAACAATATGGCGTTTTTTATCGGAGGGAAAGGTTTACGTAGTGCCATTTCGTATGAATATGATTCATCACAGGCTGTTATTCTGCGTATTCAAATGGAAGGGGGTAAGAGCTCAATGACGGCACGTCAACATATCAAGGATATGATTAACGGAATGACAATTGGTTACTATACGCCTCTCGTTGATGCGATTTATGAAGCAGGACAATACTATATGGGTGGGCGAGTCACGCATGGGAAGGATCGTATTCAACAGAAAAAAGGCCCTGTTGATGACATTAACGATATGGTAAATAACCGCGTCAGCCACCCTGGCAGTTGGGATCAGGATACTGGCGAACTTTATCAAGCAAATGGTTGTACTAATGCCAATCTCCGCGATGAGAGTTGTATAACGGAAGAGATTAAGCCAAAAGGGGGTAATTATACAAGCTATATTCAACCCAAAAGTGCCTTATGTCAGCATAATTTTATTGTCTTTTTGACAGATGGTGGAGCGACGATTAACAGTTCAGCGGAATTGATCAAAGCATTACCAAATATCGAACTGGAAGGCGGGGAATGTAAACCACACAGCCCAGGTAATGAGAGCTTCGTGTACACAGAAAAAGAAATCTGTGGAGTGGATATGGTTGAGTATTTATATAATCAGGATTTAGATACGAGTCTGGATGGCAAGCAGAATGTCATTACCTATACTATCGGTTTAGCGATTGGTAATGAGGAAGTTGTCAAATATCTGCAAGATTGGGCAGAGGTGGGTGGCGGAAGTTATTATAATGTGAGTTCTTCGGCAGATGAGCTGTATGCTATATTTACGAAGATTTTGGGCAATGTGATCGTGAAAAGTAGCTCATTTGCTGCCCCATCATTGTCAATCAATGTCTTTAATCAGTTGTACCATGACAATGAGATATATGTTTCTCTGTTTAAGCCAGGACATCAGACATCCTGGCCTGGCAATCTCAAGAAATATAAACTTTGTAATAAGAATACAAAGAAGCAGTGTGATAGAGGTCAGATCATGGATGCCAATGATGAGCCAGCGATTAACACAGAGACTTATAAAATTTCAGAGGATGCACTTGGTTTTTGGACAAAAAGCATCACCACTGAACCTGATGGTAATGAAGTAGATAAGGGCGGGGCAGGTGCAGTATTACTGAAACAAGTTCCTAAAGATCGTCATATTTATACCAATGTGACAGTCGATGAGGAGACTGGCGAAGTCAGTAATAATCTCACTTCAGTCGATATTGAGAATGAGAAACTGAAGCCCTCATATTTTGGTGAAAACACAAAACCGGCAGAGCGGAATCAGCTCATTAACTGGATACGCGGCTATAAAGATGGCAATCCAAGTGTGGGTAAGCGAAATTGGTTGTTTTTGGATTCTTTGCATACGAGCCCTGGGGCAATTACGACAGGCAAACGAAACAAAAAAACCATCACTAAAATATTCGCTGCGACTAACGGAGGCGAAATTCGTGCGTTAGATGCTAAGACAGGTCAAGAAGACTGGGTGTTTATTCCCAAAGAGATGCTATCAATTCAGAAAAGGTTGATGGAAAACAAGGGTGATGTTGAACACACGTATGGTATTGACGGCGAATTTGCTTTCCTCATTGAGGAAAACGATGGTATTGCTAACTCTATAAAATTATTCATTGGTATGCGCCGGGGTGGCAGAAATATCTACGCGCTGGATGTGACACCTGATAATAAAGGTGATTACACATCAAGCTATAAACCTAAGTTGATGTGGACGATCAGAGGCGGTGAAGAAGGATTTAAAAGATTAGGACAAACTTGGTCAATGCCCAAACCTGCCAAAGTACGCTTTGCGAACGGGGCAAAGACCGAGGTAAAGACCGTATTGTTATTTGGCGGTGGTTATGAAGCTGAAACTCAGGATGAATCGCAATCTTTCTCACCAGTCGATCAGTTTAGTAATGCTATTTATATGGTTGATTCAGACAATGGTGAACTGCTATGGTGGGTCAGCAATACGGGTAGTGGTGCTGATTTAGAACTTGATGGTATGGAATACAGTATTCCTTCTAACTTGGCGCTGATAGACAATACTGGCGATGGTGTCATTAACCGTATTTATGTTGGTGATACAGGGGGTAACGTATGGCGTATTGATTTGGGACCGAACTTAGGCGGCGGCGATAGTGTTGGTAGAAAGTTAGCGTCACTGGGTATTGCGGATGTGCCTTCTTCTGGTATTAGCAATCTACGACAGTTTTTCTACGCTCCTGACGTAGTGATGATGAATGATCCCTATTTTTCGTCTCAAGCAAAATACGATATGGTGTTAATTAACAGTGGTAGCCGACCTGATCCTCTGGGTACTTATACTTCTGATCGTTTCTACGCACTTCGTGATCCGGATATTGGCAGTTTATCAAAAGAGTCAGTATATGAACCACTGACCCATTCTGACCTTTTTGATGCAACCGATAATATCATATGCAAGGATTCTGATGAGAACGAAATTCAGGTTCTGAAAGACAGTAAGGGTTGGTACATTGATCTTCAAGATCTTGGAGAAAAAGGTTTATCAAGCCCCTTTGTGCTGGATGGTACTGTTTACTTTACTACGTTTGTGCCAGGAGTGAGAGATGATGCTGATATTTGTAGTACGGCTCAAGGAGGAGGTATAATGTACGCATTGGATATTTTGAATGGTGGAGCAGCCCTCAATTATAACAAGGATAATGACTTAACGACAGAAGAGGGCGAAGAAGAAAAGGTCAAAGATAAGACAGACAGAAAGAGGAAACTTGGTGCTGGCATACCTTCATCTGTTCAAGCAATAATAACCGAGGAAGGGATATCTATTGTGGTTGGTACTGGTGCAGGTATAGAAACTGAATTTGTCAAAACCATCGGGACAAATCAAATTTTCTGGCTTCAAAAGTAAGTGTGGTGTCCAGTTGTCTGAATAAAGAAATCCGATTTTAGAACAAAAAAATCGGATTTCTTAAACATCGTATTTTCAGAGTTTTACAAGAACATTCTTGTCGTTATTTTATTGAGAGGAACAAAAAATATGAAAAAAACTGTTTTCGGCTTTACACTCATTGAATTAATGATTACCGTTGCTATCGTATCTATTCTGGCGGCGGTTGCGATACCTGCTTACACTCAATTTATCAAGAAGTCGCGCCGTAGCGATGCAAAGATCGCATTGATGGTGCTGGCTCAGGCACAGGCAACGCATTATACAGAATTCCGGCGGTATGCCAGCAATATAGGCGATTCGACTTCTAATAATACAATCAGGTGTAAAACCTTTTGTAGCAAGGAGAATAATAAATGGTTTTCGCCAGATAAACATTATAGATTGAGTATTGGTTTAAGTAATGGCGGTTATACACTCACAGCTAGGGCAGTGGGTACGCAGGCAGATAATGATCCAGACTGTGAGACGCTTACTCTGGATTCATCGAATAACCGAGGTTCCACTGGAGATGGAGATGCAGAAGAATGTTGGGGCAAAAGTTAATTGATTTGAAGTAACTACTCAGCCTTGAGATGCGAATTAAGAGTTGAAATTGGAGTCCAACGCTGGAATGGTGAATGGTTTTCGAGGTTTTCTTTTCAAAAAACGAAAACCTCGAAATGATGAATGAAAAAAAGTTAAAAATGTAACTGATGTTACGCACTATGTTTCCAAGATGTTTAAGAAATCTTTGAAAAAAAA
>JAOZSV010000068.1 GCA_029939505.1 Thiotrichaceae bacterium
CAAACCTTTAGATTTGGGCGTTTTTTGGAGTCCAAACCTTTAGATTTGGGCGTTTTTTGGAGTCCAATTTTCAAAGCTAAAGCGTTGAACTCCTCAAAGCGAAAGCGTTGAACTCCAAAAAACGTTCAAAGCGAAAGCGTTTTCGAGGTTTGAGTTTTTTGAAGAAAAACTCAAACCTCGAACTCCAATTTTCTCAGTAAATAACAATTATTCACGGAGTTTTTTGAAATGAAAAATCTTTTAATATTAAGTTTCCTCTTATGCAGCATTAACTTAATGGCACAAGAGCCAAAAATTCCTTTTGATAAAGAAAGGGACATTTTATTGCCTCAAGTCATTGTCGTACCTGAAGACTCGACCTTTTCAGTTATACTACGTCATTTGGAAAACGATGAATTTCTCGTTGAAGCTGATAATATCATACCCATAAATCGTTCTTTTACTTACTACGATCCTCACAAAAGAACCCTCTTTCTCCCAACTCTCACGATAGAGGATGAAAGTTATAAAGAAGTACAATTGGAATTAGTCACGCAGAATACTGATAGCCTCCGTTTTCGTATGGTTTCTATGGAAGTTGATAAAAATCGCCTTAAAACAGTATCGGCAACAGTAGAAACTAAGCCTGTTTTAGCCAGTGGTGATGCGGCTGATGATCCGGCTATCTGGATTCATCCTATCAATCCGGCTAAAAGTACTATCATCGGTACCCAAAAACAGGGGGGATTGGGCATTTATAATTTAACAGGTGAAGAAATCCAATTTGTAGCGGATGGTAATATGAATAATGTCGATATTCGCTATAACTTTCCCCTGGGCGATGAAAACGTCGCCATTGTTGCAGCGAGTAATCGCAGTAATGATAGCATTGCACTTTATAAAGTCAATCCAAAAACGCGCAAGTTAGAAAATGTGGCGGCTCGCACTATATTCGTTTCAACAAAAGCGGTTTATGGTATTTGCATGTATCATAGTCAAATATCGGGAAAATACTATGTTTTTATCAATGATAAAAGCGGTGCTGTTGAACAATGGGAAATTTTTGAAAAAGACGATAGCGGAAAAATAGACGCTTCTCTTACGCGCCAATTTGAAGTAAATTCACAAGTAGAAGGTTGTGTCGCAGATGATGAATTAGGTCATTTTTATCTTGGAGAAGAACGGGTGGGGATATGGAAATTCAGTGCTGAACCCAACGGAAAAGAAGGGCATCTCATTGATACGACAAAAGGAAACCTGACTTCAGAAGTTGAAGGCTTGGCACTATATTACATCAATAAAACAGAGGGTTATCTGATTGCCTCTAATCAGGGCAATAATACTTTTACCGTTCATAATCGAGCCAGTGATAATGAGTATATCGGTCGATTTAGCATCATTGCGAATGATGTATTAGGTATTGATGCGGTTGAAGAGACAGATGGTATTGAGGTGATCAATGTGCCACTGGGCAATGCTTTTCCTTATGGGGTATTTATTGCACAAGATGGTAAAAATGCTAACCCGGATGAAAACCAAAACTTTAAATTAATCCCTTGGGAAAACATTGCCAATGCTTTAGGATTAAAAATGTCCCAATAACGTCATCTCCTGAATATCGTATTCGAGGTTCAAGTTTTTCTTCAAAAAACTCAAACCTCGAATACTTCCAAATCTAAAGGTTTGGACTCCAATTAATGACATTGCTCCAATCACCTGGGGTCTCTATATTCAAAAACTATTAATAAAATCAAATAGTTATTGGATATTAAAATTAAAATTATTTCAGGAATTGTAAAATGATCAATCCAAAATCACACGATTCGCTCTTCAAATGGTTGATAACTGCTTTTACGAGGGAATTTTTTGAACATTATTTTCCAGAAATCATGATAGGAAAATACACATTTATTGACAAAGAATTCATCAGTAAATACGAGACGCTAAAGGAGAGTCTGAAAGGTGATTTGTTTCTGGCGATGGAAGTTGAAGTTGACGGCATACTTCGGGAAATTGTGATCCAGATCGAGCATCAAAGTGAAAAAGAGGATATTTCAGAGCGTGTTTATGAATATTCATGCTACGCTTGGCTGTTGAAAAAGAAACCCGTCTGGAGTATTGTCATTTACACGGATGATGCGGTTTGGCGGAAGCCGATTACGAACAGATTCTGGTACGCTTTTGACAGCCAAAACGGAAAACAGTATCATCATTTTGATGTCATCAAGGTGAAAGCAGAAAAGAGCAGCGATCTAATCAAGAAGCATTCCTTGATGTGCAAACTGCTGACGCTCAAAGCGGATGACAAGAAAGCCAATCCTGATGAACTTGTATATGAGATATACAAGGCCGCGGCTGCAATGAAAGGTGAACTTACCAATGAGCAATTGCTTCTGATTGAGCAATGGGTTAGCTTTTACAAGAAAGTCTCTGAACAGAGGCTTGATAAGATTAAAAAGGAGGTCAAGATGAGTTTTATAGAAACCACAATCACTGAACATGTTTATAATCAGGGATGGATGAAAGGCGAAGCCGAAGGTAAAGCCGAAGGCGAAGCCGAAGGCAAGAAGGAGACGGCAATAAACCTGCTGAAAATGGGAATAGATGTGGAAATCATCAACAAAGCAACCGGTTTCAGTAAAAAAGAAATCAAACAACTGATCTGTCAATGAGACATGTTTTACTCATGGTTATGGGTTATTTAATAAGGAATGAGGACTCGACTATCAAGTTTTTGATGTTGTTTAGCTTTACAACAATCTCTTTTTGAGTCATTAAACTCGATCATTAAGTTTTTTTGTAACTACTCAGGGCAACCATAAAGGATTGCCCCTACAATATTCTTATCAGGGCAAGCATAAAGGTGTGCAGCCTACAATATTCTTATGAAGAATGACGAAAATATTCATCGGGCAATCCCTTGTGGTTGCCCTGATTATGTAGGGGCAATCCCTTGTGGTTGCCCTGAGTACAAAAAAACTTGATAGTCGAGTTTTACAAAAAAGTCTCCGAACAGAGGCTTGATAAGATTAAAAAGGAGATCAAGATGAGTTTTATAGAAACTACCATCACTGAACATGTTTATAATCAGGGATGGATTAAAGGCGAAGCCGAAGGTAAAGCCGAAGGTAAAGCCGAAGGCGAAGCCGAAGGCAAGAAGGAGACTGCAATAAACCTGCTGAAAATGGGAATAGATGTGGAAATCATCAACAAAGCAACCGGTTTCAGTAAAAAAGAAATCAAACAACTGATCTGTCAATGAGACATGTTTTATTCATGGTTATGGGTGGTTTAATAAGGAATGAGGCTTTAATAATTTCCGAAATTTGAACCGCCAAACCTGACACTTCAGGCCGCCAGTTTTCTCGTGACTCAATAAACAGAAATGAGATAGGCGAGGTGGATTTAAAAAAATGATTTAAAATCAAAGCGTTACAATATTCGTTCTGGAGTTCAACGCTTCAGCTTTGGCAACTTAATACCACGGTTCCAAAGTTAATGTTGGATACCAAAAAACGCCCAAATCTAAAGGTTTGGACTCCAAACGCCCAAATCTAAAGGTTTGGACTCCAAAAAACGCCCTTTAGTTATTGGGCGGCCCATATCTAAGTTTTTCTCCTTTGAAAAAGGTTTATCTATGCAAGACCCTACCAACAGATCAGATAGAGATGCAGGTCATGTTGAAGTCAAAAACACGACTTGTTATATGTGCGCCTGCCGCTGTGGTATTCGTGTGACTTTGCGTGATGGCGAAGTACGTTATATCCAAGGTAATCCTAACCACCCTCTTAATAAAGGTGTCATTTGTGCTAAGGGGGCTTCTGGGATTATGAAACAATATTCACCAGCGCGTTTGACAAAACCGCTGCGACGTAAGCCAGGTAAAGAACGAGGGGATTCTGAATTTGAGGCAATCTCGTGGGATGAGACTTTTCGCATTTTAGAAGAACGCTTGGCGAAAATCAGGGCTGAAGACCCTAAAAAGTTTGCCCTATTCACAGGACGTGATCAGATGCAAGCAGTCACCGGTTTGTTTGCCAAACAGTTTGGAACGCCTAATTATGCTGCCCACGGTGGTTTTTGTTCCGTCAATATGGCTGCTGGTCTGATTTATACGATGGGTGGCTCATTTTGGGAATTTGGTGGTCCCGATTTAGAACGAGCAAAACTATTTGTCATGTTGGGAACTGCTGAGGATCATCACTCAAATCCCTTAAAAATTGAGCTTTCTAAATTTAAGCGCGAAGGTGGGCGTTTTATTTCTATTAATCCAGTGCGTACAGGTTATTCAGCTATCGCCGATAAATGGATAGCCATCAAAACTGGCACCGATGGCGCATTATTATTAGCCTTAATTCATGAACTGATTAAACAAGGATTGTATGATCGCGATTTTCTTGTGCAATACACCAATGCCCCAGAATTGGTTAATATGGCATCCGAAAGCACGGAAAATGGCATGTTTGTGCGTTTTGAAGTGCCGCCTGAAGAAGGGTGTTTTGATCCACAAAATAAATTGTGGTGGGATCGAGATCTGAATAAAGCCATCTCTACCCATACCGAAGGTGTTGATCCATATTTATTGGGTGAATTTAAATTGGATGATGGCACGCCTGTCAAACCTGCTTTTCAGTTATTGAAAGAGCGCGTTGATGAATATACCCCCGAATGGGCAGAAGAAATCACCGGCATTCCCGCTGATACGATTAAAATGTTAGCTTATGAAATGGGTATTACCGCCCGTGATCATAAAATTGAATTACCGATTGCTTGGACGGATTGTTGGGATAATGAACATGAAACGGTTACGGGCAACCCGATTGCGTTTCATGCCATGCGTGGATTGGCCGCCCATTCCAATGGTTTTCACACCATCAGGGCATTGGGCATTCTAATGAGTTTGCTCGGTACAATTGACCGCCCTGGCGGTTATCGGCATCGTCCCCCATTCCCGCGCCCTATTCCACCTTGTGCTAAACCACCGAAAGGCCCTGAGGCAGTACAACCTGGGACACCGCTTGATGGAATGCCGCTTGGTTGGCCAGCGGAGCCTGATGATTTATTTGTGGATGAACAAGGGAAACCAGTTCGTCTTGATAAAGCCTTTTCTTGGGAATATCCACTTTCAGTGCATGGTATGATGCACAATGTGATTACTAATGCGTGGCGCGGCGATCCGTACCCTATTGATACTTTAATGATTTTCATGGCTAATATGGCGTGGAATTCGTCTATGAATACCACCGAAGTCCGCGAAATGCTGACCGATAAGGATGAGAAGGGAGAATATAAGATTCCTTTCCTGGTGGTCTGCGATGCTTATCAATCGGAAATGGTGGCTTTTGCCGATCTCGTACTGCCCGATACCACTTACCTTGAGCGTCATGATGTCATGTCAATGCTGGATCGGCCAATTTCTGAATATGATGGACCCGCCGATTCTGTGCGTGTTCCGATTTTGCCACCCAAAGGTGAGTGTAAACCCTTTCAAGATGTGCTGATTGAATTAGGGTATCGGTTAAAATTGCCCATATTTATGAATGAAGACGGATCACGTAAATATAAAGATTACCCTGATTTCGTGATCAATTTTGAGCCCGCCCCTGGTATTGGTTTTCTGGCAGGTTGGCGTGGTAAGGACGGTAAAAAGTCCATGCGCGGTGAACCCAATCAACGGCAATGGGAAATGTACGCGCAAAATAACAATGTTTTCCATTACGAATTGCCCAAATCCTATCAATACATGCGTAACTGGAATAAGGGCTACCTGCATTGGGCGCGGCATCATGGTCTCATTCGTTACGTGGAACCTATTCAGATTCATATTTATTCTGAAGTGCTGCAAAAATTCCGCCTC
This sequence comes from Thiotrichaceae bacterium, assembly GCA_029939505.1. GTDB lineage: Bacteria > Pseudomonadota > Gammaproteobacteria > Beggiatoales > Beggiatoaceae > QNES01. Next base: position 5,837 of record JAOZSV010000068.1, read on the forward strand.
GCCGCTCAGGGCAAATGGGATGGTAAGCAGCCGCCGGATCATTTACGTAATCGGGTTGAGACTTATTTTGATCCACTACCATTTTACTATGACCCGTTAGAGTCGCAATTAGTGGATACCCATCTTTATCCGCTAAAAGCCATCACACAACGACCGATGGCGATGTATCACTCCTGGGATTCTCAAAATGCCTGGTTGAGACAGATCCACACTTATAACCATTTATTCGTTAATCCAGAAGTGGGAATTTCCAATGGTTTCAAAGATGGTGACTGGGTATGGGTAGAATCACACCATAAACGGGTACGTTGTCAATGTCGTTTTAGTGAGGCAGTAGAACCAGGTACCGTTTGGACATGGAATGCTATTGGCAAAGCAGCCGGCGCATGGGGACTCTCTCCCAAAGCTAACGAATCTCAACAAGGCTTTTTGCTTAACCATATTATTTCTGAGGAATTACCGCCTCACGAACATGGTGAACATCTATCCAATTCTGATCCTGTCACGGGTCAGGCGGCTTGGTATGATGTGTCGGTGCGTGTCTATAAAGCGTCTGCTGATGAACCTAATCAAACCTCGCCTCAGTTTAAACCGATGAAACCTTTACCAGGTATGGTGAAAAAACGCAGGAAGTGGCAAGCCTACTTTGCTGGGATGTTTGAGAAATCGTAATTTTTTATCATCCGGGTGTGCTTTCCATTCTCTGACTAAGGAACTGTAAACAAATAAATCATTGGATTCTATCTGCATCCATTTGATAATTAATAGTAAAGTTTATCAGAATTCAGTGAGTTAATAGTTGACACATCCTAATAAGCAAGGAGACAATAATGAACTTTGAGTGGGATAAAACAAAAGCTCAAACTAACGAAAATAAGCATGGAGTTTCATTCATTGAAGCTAGCGAAGTGTTTGATGATGAACATTCTTCATCTGTCCATGATCCAGATCATTCTTATGGTGAAGAGCGATACCTGCTTTTTGGTATTTCCTCAAAAGGAAATCTTCTTGTCGTATCCTATACCGAAAGGTTAAACATAATTCGTATTATTTCAGCACGGCGAATGACACGCCAGGAGCGTAAAGCCTATGAACGATGAAGATACCTTGAGATATGAGTACCCAGCAGAACTGATTAAATCAGGAGAGCGGGGGAAATATGTAAAACATTATCGGGAAGGAACTAACATAGTCATCATCGCACCTGAACTACACAATCTCTTTCCTGATTCTGAATCAGTCAATCGTGCTCTTAAAAAACATGCCGAAGAGCATGATATGGTCTTTTGACATAATAACTGATGTTACGCAAGGTGCTTCCAAGTTCCACCGATGAAATCGGTGGAATTGAGGTGGAATTGAGATTTTAGAAGTCGGCCTCAGATGCCGTTGCACGAAAAAGACCTTGCCCACCCTACTTAGCTTTCGGCCTCAGATGGTGGGCAAGGACATTGCCCACCCTACTTAGCTATATAATATAATAAAACGAGTAATCCAAATGGAACAACTAGCCCTCATTATTGATCTCAACGTATGCGTTGGCTGTCATGCTTGTGTCACCAGTTGCAAAGAATGGAATACTTCTGGTTGGGCAGGGCCTATGTCAGATGTGAATCCTTATGACGCTAATCCGACTGGTACATTTTTTAATCGGGTACAAACCTTTGAAGTAGGCACCTTTCCTAATACTGAAACGGTGCATTTTCCTAAAAGTTGTTTGCACTGCGAAGAGCCACCTTGTGTACCTGTTTGCCCTACTGGTGCCAGCTATAAGCGCGAAGCAGATGGTATTGTTTTAGTCGATTACGATAAGTGTATTGGCTGTAAATACTGTTCTTGGGCTTGCCCTTATGGGGCGCGTGAATATGATCAACGTCAAAAGGTGATGAAAAAATGCACCCTTTGCGTGGATCGGATTTATGATCAAACCTTGCCTGAATCAGAACGTAAACCCGCATGTGTGATGGCCTGTCCCACAAGTGCCCGTTTATTTGGTGACGTTCATGATCCCGATTCTGAAGTCTCCAAACTCATTCGTGAAAATAGTGGCTATCAATTAATGCCAGAATGGGGTACGAATCCGTCGAATCATTACCTACCTCGACGCAAAATTCATTTCAAGATTCACGAAGACGAATTACAACGTGTCGATAACCCACTTAAAAAAGAAGGCTTGTTGCCAGAGCCACCGAAGGATCAGCAAACGCTGGACGATATTTATTCGAGTTGGTAATTGTAGCGGGTTACTATTTTTTGAAAAAGGGTTAGAAATCCGATTTAAAAAAAAATCGGATTTCTTTTTCTATATATTCTCTCAAACAATGTGATAAAAAAGAGGCTATTATGCATCCAGCATTTTCCGTGATTTTTCTAACCACCCTGATTGGGGTAGGGCAAGGCTTATTTTTGGCTCTTTACACTGGGCAAATCTATTCTATAATGAAACTGTTACCAGCGCAGAATAGTCAAAGCTTTTATGCGATGGGTAGTTTGGTTGCACTTGGTTTATTAGTGGTGGGGCTATTCGCCTCCTTTTTCCACTTAGGACGTCCCATGCGAGCATGGCGTTCTAGTAGCAAATGGCGTACTTCTTGGTTATCCCGCGAAGTCATCATTTTGCCAACCACAATGTTACTCATCGCACTCTATGGTGCTATTCATCACTTTGGTTGGACTCAACCCATTTTCACTTTAGCGAAAACGCAACAAATTGATTTATCACTGATTATTGGCGCAATCGCCACATTAAGTACTTTGGCCTTATTTATTTGTACCAGTATGATTTACGCCAGTGTCAGATTTTTGCAAGAATGGAATAATCCGTTAACCGTTATTAACTATATTTTATTAGGCGCTGCCTCCGGCTTTACCTTAGCCGTTGTGTTTTCAGTCATTGTGGAAGCGGATGTCGTTGGCTTTTATGTTTTATGGGCTATTATTTTGACTATTGCGGCTTTCATCACACGCGCGACTACCCTACTACGCAATCGCCGCCTCACACCCAAATCAAATTTACAAACCGCCATCGGTATGCGTCATACGATTATTGCCCAAAAATCCCAGGGTGCGATGGGTGGTTCTTTTAATACCCGTGAATTTTTCCATCACAAGTCTTTAGCCAAACTTAAATTCATCAAAAACACTTTTTTGATGCTCGTTTTTCCAATCCCGATACTCCTGCTTTTTATAGCCGTTTTCGGATTTTATCCCCTCTGTCTGGCTACAGCTGCTTTTGTGATCCAATATTTTGGACTGATTGCTGAACGATGGTATTTTTTCACTGAGGGAAGACATCCGCAAAATATTTATTATCAATCTGTTGCTTGAAGTGGAATTTTTTTCTCCTTCCCCAAAAACTAAAATCTCGAAGACCTGTCAGGTATGATTCGACGCAGAGCGTCGATGAAGGCATTCCCAAACGGAGTTTGGGAACGAGAAGGACGAGAAGGAGTTTGGGAAGGAGAAAAACATTTTGAGCGACTCAAAAAACTGGAAATAGAATATTGGAGTATTTAGGTGATTTCTGAGCAAATTAAAATGAGAAATTTTGGTGCCATAAAAGAATTTGATTTAGATTTAAAAAAAAACTTTGTGGTACTCTTCGGAAAAAATAATATTGGTAAGTCTTATGCCCTTTCCGTGGTTTATTTAGTTTTAAAGCATTTATTGGATTTGGAAGCGGATCCCATAACACAAAGAGATATAGAAACTGACTTAAAAAATTATTTCAAAGAAAAAAAAATCAGTTCTGAAGAAATCAGTGAAATTCTTGCGCCTGTTGTTGATAATTTTAGGGAAAGTCTCGAAGAATCTTTTTATAATACTTTTGATGATCTTGATAAGATAATTAGCCGATTTTCTACAGAGAAACCAAGTGTGACGGTTATGAAAAACCAGGGTGAATTAACCTTGGAAGTTCAAGAACAAAGATTGGTGCTGAAAAAATTTCTCCCCATAACGGATACTATTGTTGAAGTCGATCAGTTTTGGGAACAGGAACTTTATCCCGTTTTAGGAAAACCTTTGTTTTTCCTTTACGATGAATATATTGGTCAAGCTAAAAGAGAAACTTCGCTGATGTTTTTTCCGGCTTCTCGCTCAGGTTTATATCAAGGCTTAAACGCTTTCTCTCAAATTATGGTGGAATTATCAAAAAGTCGGCGATTTTTGACGAAAAAATTGGAACTGCCCAGTATTTCTGAACCCGTCAGCGATTATTTTTTGGGTTTATCTCTTATGCAAACAAGAAAACCGAATAAAGATAATGCGATTTTAAACATCGTTAATGAAATAGAACAAACAATTATTAAGGGTGAAGTGATATTCGATGAGGCGAGTAAAAAAATATTTTATAAACCCCAACAAACGGATTTGGTATTAGATGTCTCTTTAACTTCCTCAATGGTTTCTGAATTGTCGCCCATTATTTGCTATTTAAAATATGTGGTTGCCTTTGCTGACTCAAAATCTATTATTTTCATAGAAGAGCCAGAAGCCCATTTGCATCCTGAAACGCAAGTGTTATTGATGGAAATATTTGCCAAATTAATTAAGGCTAATGTCAGAATCATAATGACTTCTCACAGTGATTACATGTTCAATAAGATGAATAATCTTATTTTAGAAGGAAAATTTGATATAGCATCTTTGCAAGCCATTGTCTTCAAAGAAACGTCGAATGGGGGGACTATTGCTAAAGAAATTCCCACCGATTCGCTAGGTATTGATGACGAAAATTTTTTGGAAATCGCTGAAAATTTGTTTAATGAGAAATTGGAATTAATCGAAAAACTGAATGATGAAACTTCCTGATGTTTGAAGAAATATTTAACGAGCCAAATTTATTTTGTTTGCACAGGGAAACTTGTGAAGAAAATGACATTTGTATAGAATTTAGCAAAAAACTGATAGAAGATAAGTATATTATCTTGAAAATTGATGCTTATTATCATTCTTCAAGAATGCCTAATCCGCCGCCTTCTATTGATTGTTTGATTATTGTCAAATGTGAGACTAATGAATGTTATGACTTTTATTTGGTCGAATTAAAAAATATTAAATCGACAAAAGGTTTTAAAATTAAAAACATTCAACAAAAATTTTTGACGACAATAGATAAGTTCTTAAAAGATGAATTTGCTTCTATTTTTTTAAATCCAACTTACTGCATTAACAATTTTAAACTTTATTTTGTGTCAGATGCTTGTCGTCTAAAACAATTTTCTCTTATGACAAAAGAACAATATGAAAAAAAATTGGGAACGACAAAATATAGTACTTTTTTACTTCAAAAACCATATCAATTTAGAAACAAAAAAGCCTTGATTAGCCCTGAATTGCCAAATCCGATGATAAAAGAATGCTAAGTCGGAAAGGATTTCCCTCATACTCACTTGATTCAAGACAGAAAGTTGGAGTGCAACGCTAAAGCGTTGCACTCCAAAATTCTGTCTAATTTGCTACTGTTCCCAATTGAATCTCATCACTTTCAATATAACCATCACGGAGTTTAACCAGACGTTTTGAATAATCCATGACTAACTTATCATGGGTTGAAAATAAAAAAGTAACACCATGTTCTTCATTCATTCTGCGTAACAACTGCATTAAAGAGTTTGCCGTTTGAGAATCTAAATTAGCACTCGGCTCATCAGCAAGAATTAAACTGGGTTTAGAAACAATAGCGCGTGCGACGGCGACTCGTTGTTGTTGTCCACCTGATAAATCGCCTGGGCGACGATTTTCAAGTCCTTCCAACCCGACTTCTTTGAGTACCGAAAGTGCTTTTTTAGCACGCTTTTTTCTATTAACCCCTTGTAATTGCATGATAAATTCAACATTTTCCTGTGCGCTGAAAACGGGGATTAAATTATAGGCTTGAAAGACAAAGCCGATTTTATGTAAACGCAAATCGGCCAAATTGGCTTTACTCATTTTATCCACCCGTCTTCCATCAATTTCAACTTCGCCAGTGGTGGGCGTATCCAAACCGCCAAGCAGGTTTAGCAAGGTGCTTTTGCCCGAACCTGAACGTCCTGATAAACAGACAAAATCACCTTTGGGTATGTTTAAATCAATATCAATGAGGGCTGGAATAGTGACATGACCTTGCTGATAATTTTTACTCAGGTGGCGACAAATAACAGGAGGTTCCATATTATCTACCATTGATGATTAACGACATTATCATGGGTTTGAATGTCTGTCGGTATTTCAGATTCATCAGCAGGCGGAGTAAATTTGGGAAAGGGTAAATCACCCCACGATTCCTCTTCATCTTTTTGGGCAATTGCTATATGTTTAGCCTCAATACGAAGCGTTTTTCCGCCAGTTGAAAAATGCGCAATTCCTGAGACTAATACACTTTGATTTAAAAGTGCTTGAACTTCTTTAGGTGCAAAATGTTTAGCTATCCCTTTAATAACACGATCACTCCTAGTCGTGATGAGTCTAAAAGTCTGATCATAGCTTCTGATGGTATCCATCTTGCCAACCACTGTCACAGGACATGGGGATGGAATATCAGCGAGTCGTTCCTTGAAAGTCCCGATGCTTTCAGGTGTGATTTCGAGATCATGTCCATTAAGAAAATGAATTTTATCGGCCCCTTGATTGAGAACATGGCGGAAACCTTGAAACACATCTAACAATGGCCTATCATAAAGCGGCTCTATTTTTTCATCACTCAATGCAGTTGTCAGACTATCAATCAGATAATCAAGGCTAGTGCGTTCCGAATTGAGCTCTGGGAACCCATCACTTGGTTGAAACAAATCAGGTACACTATCGTAGAGTGTCGGCGATTCAATATGCAATTTATTTTCTTGTAATTCCATAATGAATTGTGTCGCCGTTTTAATCCATTCAGGGGGCGCACCACGTACTGCACTTCGCCCTTCAGCACGCAATCGTATAGCACCTTTACTACCTTCAATCAGAACAGATAACAAGGCTTGTAGTAGCGTAACTGAAACCTTACTACTGTTCATTTTCTGGCTTTCAATATGGATTTGATATGTGGGCATCAATAAAACCTCTAAAAATAGCTTAAAAATGGTGAATGGTGAATGAAAGTAAGTGAAAGTAAGCCATTGTTTTTTATAAATATATAATTATCATGGAATGGGAAACAATTTGTTTGTTAAACGAATTTTCACCACCCCAGCTTAAACCTCATAACAAAAACAATTACCATAAGAGGTTCTTGCAAAATTCAGAATACACGAAGTTTAAGAAATCCGATTTTTGAAAAAATCTGATTTCTGAACGGCGAAAAAGCGAGTTTTGCAAGATGCTCAATATCTTTATTATAAAACAAAATCAAGGTAAAAATAAATAAATATTCTTTAAGAATAATAAATCTCTATAAAATCTTTATTTAATTTGTGATTTACGAATTATTAATTATTAATTATTAATTAACGCTCTTATTCCTAACCTGGGGTGGTGAAAATTCGGCTTTTTTAACGTTGAACCCTATTCTATGACAAAAATATTGTTTATAAAAAACAATAACTTACATTCATTCACCATTAACCATTCACCATTCACCATTAACCATTAACCAATATTATGAAATGGCAATTTTGGATAGACAGGGGCGGCACATTTACTGATATTGTCGCTCTTAACCCTGACGGACATTTATTAACCCATAAACTATTATCAGACAATCCACAACATTATCAAGAAGCCGCTGTACAAGGTATTCGCGAACTTTTAGGTTTAGCACCAGATGATTTATTACCCGATCATCAAATAGCCGCAGTTAAAATGGGGACAACGGTAGCAACCAATGCGCTACTGGAACGCAAAGGAGAGCGCGTTGTTTTATTAATCACCAAGGGTTTTGGCGATGCTTTGCGAATTGGTTATCAAAATCGCCCTGATATATTTGCCCTCAATATCGTTTTGCCTGAATTACTCTATGAACAAGTCATTGAAGTCGATGAACGTTATAGCGCGGAGGGCGAAGAGTTAAAACAGGTTTCCCTTGAAACAGTCCGTACTGAACTACAAGCCGCCCGTCATCAAGGTATTTTTTCTATTGCCATCGTCTTGATGCACGGCTACCGTTATCCCAAACATGAACAACAAGTCGCCACAATTGCGCGTGAATTAGGATTTACCCAAATCTCCGTCTCCCACCAAGTTAGCCCGCTTATCAAATTAATCAGTCGCGGCGATACGACAGTGGTCGATGCCTACTTATCACCGATTTTGCGTCGCTATGTGGATAGCATTGCCAATGTGCTTGGCGAAGCGAAATTATCATTTATGCAATCCAACGGCGGTTTGACAGACGCAAAGCTGTTTCAGGGCAAAGATGCTATCTTGTCAGGACCAGCAGGTGGCTACGTCGGTGCTGTCAAAACCAGTGCATTGGCTGGCTTTAACAAAATTATCAACTTTGACATGGGCGGCACTTCAACAGATGTCTCTCATTACGCTGGCGAATATGAACGCGATTTTGAAACGCAAATCGCTGGCGTGCGAATGCGATCACCAATCATGCGGATTCATACCGTCGCCGCTGGTGGTGGCTCAATTAACCATTTTGATGGCTTGCGTTTTCGCGTCGGGCCAGATTCAGCAGGCGCAAAGCCTGGACCAGCTTGTTATCGACAAGGCGGCCCCTTGACAATTACAGATTGCAATGTCATGTTAGGAAAATTGCACGGGCGTTTTTTCCCAAAAGTGTTTGGAAAATCCGCTAACGCGCCGCTTAATGAAGCTATCGTTAAAGAAAAGTTCATCATTCTGACCCAAGAAATCAATCAAACTTCTGGACAACAACGCAGCCCTACCCAAGTCGCTGAAGGCTTTTTAAAAATCGCAATAGACAATATGGCAAATGCCATAAAAAAAATTTCAGTGCAACGGGGCTACGATGTCACTGAATACACGCTATGCTGTTTTGGGGCAGCAGCAGGGCAACATGCTTGCCTTGTGGCAGAAGCCCTGGGCATGAAAACCATCTTGATTCATCCAAAAGCAGGTGTATTATCCGCCCTGGGAATGGGGCTGGCAGATATCCGTGCGATCCATGAAAAATCAATCACGGCAGAATTGAACGAAACAGTAATCAATGAACTAGAAAATGGTTTAAAAAAGCTGGAAAAACAATGCGTTAGCGAATTAACTCAACAAGATGTCCCTCATAAAAATATCACGATACACTATAAAGTCCATTTGCGCTATGCTGGAACAGATAGCGCCTTACTGCTCAATTTCGCGCCCTATGACGACATGAAAGCCGCTTATGCCACTGCCCATCAGCAACGTTTTGGATTTGTGCGTTCTGATAAATCATTGATTGTCGAAGCCATTTCAGTAGAAGCCATTGGTCATCTTGGTGGAGAGGAAGGGCAAAGGAAGGAAAAAGGGCAAAGGAAGGAAAAAGGGCAAAGGGATGATTCCGAAAGAAAAAATGTCATTCCCCTTGATACCGTTAAAATGGTCAATAGCAATAACAGTTACGCCACCCCCGTTTATTCGCGTGATGATTTACCCAAAGGGCAAAAAATTGTTGGTCCTGCGATTATCATTGAAAAAACAGGAACAACGGTCGTTGAACCAGGATGGCAAGCTGAAATTACGCCTCGTTATGATATTGTTTTAACTCGTCAACCCGTTTTTTCAATTCAAGGAAAACCTCAAAACTCGGTTTCTACAAACGTCGATCCTGTCCTGCTAGAGATTTTTAACAACCTCTTTATGTCAATCGCAGAGCAAATGGGAGCGACATTAGAAAATACCGCCTATTCCGTCAATATCAAAGAACGCCTTGATTTTTCCTGCGCGGTATTTGATCAAACGGGACAGTTAATCGCTAACGCGCCCCATATCCCCATCCATTTAGGCTCAATGGCAGACAGCGTACAAACCGTTATTCTGGAACAGAGCGAGATGTTGCCTGGGGATGTCTTTATATTAAATAATCCCTATCATGGCGGGACACATTTACCCGATGTCACGGTGATTACGCCGGTTTTTGATGACAAAAAAGTGCTTTTTTATGTCGCTTCACGCGGACATCATGCCGATATTGGCGGCATTACACCCGGTTCAATGCCACCCCATAGCCACTTCTTACAGGAAGAAGGCATAATCATTGATGTTTTTAAATTAGTCAATCAAGGAAAATTGCGTGAAGCGGAAATACGAAAATTGCTCAGTAACAGCCCATACCCCGCCAGAAATATTGAACAAAACTTAGCCGATTTACGCGCACAAATTGCGGCTAACGCGACGGGTGTCCAAGAATTACAGAAAATGGTGCAACATTTTAGCTTAGAAGTCGTACAAGCCTACATGCAGCATGTCCAAGATAATGCGGAAGCGGCAGTGCGGAAGCTATTAACCGTTTTAAAAGAGGGCGAATTTCGTTATGAATTAGACAACGGTGCAGCGATTCAAGTCAAAATTATGATTGATAAACAACAACGTCGCGCGAAAATTGACTTCAGCGGCACCTCAAAACAACAAGACAGCAATTTCAACGCGCCCATTTCAGTCTGTAAAGCAGCAGTACTCTACGTCTTTCGCACCCTCGTACAAGACGACATTCCTATGAATGCTGGTTGCTTAAAACCATTACAAATCCTTATTCCAGAAGGCTGTTTACTCAATCCGATTTATCCCGCTGCCGTCGTTGCCGGTAATGTAGAAACATCGCAATATATCACCGACACGCTCTATGGTGCATTAGGTATCATGGCTGCCTCACAAGGAACAATGAACAATTTCACTTATGGCAACGAGAAATACCAATATTATGAAACCATTTGCGGCGGCTCAGGCGCAGGTTCTCATTTTCATGGCACCGGAGCCGTACAGACACACATGACTAACTCCCGCCTGACGGATCCCGAAGTATTAGAATTGCGTTTCCCCGTCTTATTAGAATCCTTTTCTATTCGTAAAAACAGTGGTGGCAAAGGACATTATCAGGGCGGTGATGGTGTCGAGCGACGGATTCGTTTTCGTGAACCCATGACTGCTTCCATTTTATCCGGGCATCGGCGCGTACCCCCTTATGGCATGGCAGGTGGACAAGCAGGAAAAATTGGGGTAAATTGGGTACAACGTATTGATAATAAAAGAGAAGATATTGGAGGCACAGCGACGGTGGAAATGCAAGCGGGGGAAGTGTTTGTCATTGAAACGCCTGGTGGGGGTGGGTATGGAATAGAAGAGTAAATTGAAGAAAACGCTCAACTCATTATTAAACTTTCCATCTCTTTGTGTACGAAAAATGGCAGCCAAGATTAAAAGAATATGTGATCGAGGCGAAAGTTTTTTGAAGAAAAACTTTCGCCTCGAATTCAAATCAAAGTCAAAACCAGACCTGGCAGGTTCAAAAGAAAACCTGCCAGGTCAAAATCAAGTTTGGACGCTGCTCTTGACCTGCCAGGTTTTGTTTTAACCTGGCAGGTCTGGTTTTAAAGTTGACTAAATTATTTTATGCACGTTCCTAAGCATTTGTTCAATTTAAGGCTTATTTAATACGATGAGAAATCTTTGAAAAAAATCGGATTTCTTTGACGTTACAACCAAATCACCTCAATCCTCTTTCCCTCTTCTTCCACATATTCCCGTTTTCCGACAGCATCCCAATCGGAAACATCTTTTCGACTGAAAATCACTAACCAACCTTGTTCCAAACTCAGCCGATGTAAATAACCAGCCAGTTGCGTTTTACCCTCGGTTAATACCTCTTTGTGACTCAATTTCAACTCAAAGGCAAACTGCTCCTCCGCAAATTCAATACATAAATCTAAACGCCCTAAACCCGCCGCATATTCATGATTGATACGTCCACCGCTATTGACAATCCGTTGTAACCAGGCTATCAATAATAAATGATGAGCGGCTTCCGTATAAGTGCGGCGTTTCGTCACAAATTCATGGTGTCGCTTATAAAATTTGATATACGCTTCCAAGACTTTATCAATATCCAATTTGCCATCGGCTTTGACATACCATTTTGGATCAATACCCAGCATATTTTGCTGATAAGCGGTTAATTCTCTTGGAATAATATTACGGTATATGGGATTGGCAATTTCTAACCCATAATTCCCGACGCGCACTAACCCTAAATCAATTAAATATTGCTGATCTTCATTCAAATCACCCTCAAATTCTTCTTGTTGAGCCGCTTCACCCACCAAAATTGATTGAATAATCCGCGCCACGCGGGGTTCAGTCAATTTATCCGATAATTGATCTAAATGCACATCACGTCGTTTAATTAAAATCTCGGCGATCTTATCGACATCCGCTTTATGAACGGTTTGTTTCCAATCAATCGCCTGTTCCTCAAAACACAATTCTCGCCCAAAGGCATTCACTAACCAGGGCTGCCCACGAGTCAAATCAAAAATCCGTTGCAAAGCGTGGTGGGTGAACTTTTGAGCCGTTGCTTGAGTATGTTGGGCATATAATTCTTTGACTTGTTCGAGGGTAAAATCATTTAAACGAATGGATTTTTCCTTAATATTAAATGCCGAACCACCAACAATATAACGCTTTGAGGCATCGGAATAAATCCGATAATCGCGAATGTCGCGTAAACCGATTAAGCATAAAGCATGGGGGAAAGCGCGAGGGCGTTGAGTGTAACCGCTACGTAATTGTCGCAGCACTGAAATCAAACCATCGCCAATGAGGGCATCGACTTCATCCATAAACACGATTAGGGGTTTAGGTAACTGAAGACACCAGTTAGTTAAAAAATTGGAAAAACCGTTAGTGTTCTCTTCAAAACACGCGGGTGCTGGCTGAAATTCGGATGGCAAATAAATTTTGGCGTTCATCTTAAATTCATTCACAATCATTTGATTGACTTCAATAATCTGATTACGCCAGGGTTGCGCCGCTTCAACATTCACATACAGGGCAATATACTTCCCTTCCTGATTCAGCAATTCCATCAATTGCAACATCAGCGTCGTTTTGCCCGTTTGGCGAGGCGCGTGTAGGAGAAAATAACGTTTGTTATCAATCAGTTTTTTGAAGATTTCAAAACGAGGTGTAATTGACACCATATAATGATCGTCTGGAATACAAGGTCCGGCGGTATTAAATGATTTTTCCATAACGTTTCCTTTTTTAATTGTGAATGATTAAGTATTGTCGCATACAAAGCGGCAATTTAAACCAGATTTTCCTTGACAATTTTTTAATAAGTGTATATAATTTTACTTTCAAAATGAATGACTCATCTTCCTAAAGGAGACTGAAAGGTTCTATGAAAAATGAAACAAAACTGATGAAAGCGGTAAAAGCCTACCGTGACAATCTGGAATTAGAAGCGGAACTAGAGCGTATCAATGATCAAATTGAAGAAAACGCTCAGCTCGTTATTAAACACTTTTTTCCATATCTCTTATCTGTGTACAAAAAATGGAAACCCAGATTAAGAGAAAATGTGGTTTGTCTGGATTTGGAAAATCAGCGGTGTTTTGAAGTGACTATTAAGAATATAGACGGTAATAGTGTGAGGGGACAAATAAGGGAAGCAGATGCTTATTATCGTTTTGAACTTAATCCCAGCTTTGAGAAATATGAAACGGCTAACTTTATCATTCCTAAGTGGAGTTATGATGAAGTTAAGGATTTGTTCAATTTAAGTTTAAGACGATGAGAAATCCGATTTTTTGGAGAAATCGAATTTTTTTAACCTGAGAAATCCGATTTTTTTGAAAAATCGGATTTCTTTGACGTTAAATACGTCAGTCCTATTTTTTCACTGTTACAGTTATCTTTAAATTGAAAAGATATAATAACCAAGGTGATTTGACAATAACCCGCAAACTTTCAACTTGCTTCAATGGTTCATCCTGATACCATTTCACCAAATCTATTTGATCAAACAGCAAGGGATTGATCAGAAAATCTGCTTGACTCAGATTTGAAGCAATACGACGAACAATAGTCTGTCCTTGTGTTGTTTTAACTTCGAGAAATAGGGGAGGTAATTGGTAAAATGTCTTGGTAAAATGTCCCAGGAGATTTTTACGAATATCTATATTTAAGAAAAGAGGTTGGTTATTAATTTCTTGGAGAGAAAATGATTCTCCTATTGAAATTTCTTTGGTCAAAATAGTGTTTTTATCTGTGAACACCGTCTGTTTTTCAACGGCACGTTTCAATAATAATACACCTTTTTCAATAAGCAGTGGCTTATAATGATCTAAAATCACTTTCAAGGTTTGTGAATCTTCTATAGACGGAAGACGTTGATCAATCTCTGATAAACCAAACAAAATAAATTCAGGTGCAGTCTGAGAATTCGCGTAAAAATCACCGTTTATTTTTAAAAGACTGTCACCAAAAGCGGCATAACCCTGAAAAATTGGGCGTGGATGATAGTTCAATCCATTTAACAACAGAATTCCTTGCCCATGTGAAAACATATCTATAGTTGCATTTCCCACAGTTGCCCTAATGTTGGGCAGTTCATATTTCTTTCTTAAGTCTGAAGTGATCAAGTTATATGAACTTTTTACTTGATTTAGTGATGAAAGTGTTTTTGCATTGTTGACAATTGTGTTAGGCCATTTGGATAAAAAAATATGGCGAGCGGAATAACCAGGTATTGTCTGTACTGTATAAAACGCACCTGTTAATGCAATAAAAACACTTAAAAAAAGTAACACACTGAAAATAATGGAATTTTTAAATCCCATATTTTGAGAACGCACAATCAAAAAAGGGACTATCATAGCAACACAAAAAAATGTGATGACATGAATGACATCTGCACGGACAAAACCCGCTTTCCAACTCAAAAAGAGAGTTAATAAAATAATACCGCCACTGATAAATTGACCTAATTCTCGTGGTTGAATAAGACAATTAAATATCACCAAAATACTTGTCACTGTTATTCCACAAATCGCCCACCAAACAAGAAATATATTGGGTTCTATTGACATTGCTTCACTGTAACCACGAGCCATTTCTAATGAAGTCGTTATAAACGTGGGGATATTCAAGAGAGATTGTTGGCATAATATCCATATACCCATCAACATAATCATAAAAATGATTAAAGTTTTTGCTGCCGTTTTGAATGAGTATTTTTGCCATAAAACTATACTAATGCTAGTTATACAGAACATCACCAAAATGAATACGGTAAATTTTGTCAGGGAAAGTATGGCAAAACTGAATAGCACTAAACCCAACACGGGAAAATACCCTTTTTTGCTGAGAAACTGGGGCGGATGAATCATTAAAATAGTGGTACAAACAATCGCCAAAAAATAGAGAGAATCATTGAAAAAAGAAAGTCCCGTCATAACGACTGCACTTAAAAGTAGAAATAAAGATTTTTCCATCCAATCATGTAATTGATGCCATCTCACTAAAAATACAACTGAAAATAAGCAATTAAAGATAATCACCCATGCCACGGTTTGATAAAATAAATCAGCATCGTATATAGGATTTTTGACAAAAAAGTATCCTAAGAAGCCAAAAGTAAATATATAATCAACACCCATCTGCCAGTTCTGTTTGAAAGCATGTCCAAGTATCATTTGCCAAGATGTGTCAAGGTTAATCATTTTAGGCAATGGAAATGTAAAAAAGGATAAGCAAAGCAGAACAAAGAGCAAAAATGTTATTCCTTTTGGAATGATGCTAGAGAGAGTTTTTTGTGTCATCATGTTGTTTTCCTGTTAGTCGTATTAAACGCTTTGTTATATTATGGCTTTTCGATATCCAATAGCCGGGTTTTGTGTTTGCCCACCCTACATGGCTTAATAATTTTTATATTGGGTTCAGGTTTCTAAATTACAAGCATCAACATAAAAATAAACTTCTATACCAAATCTATAATCAGTTATCAGTTACAATATTGTATCAAAAAAACTGTACTCAGGGCAACCATAAAAGATTGCCATGAACTGAGAAATCCGATTTTTTTTAAAATCGGATTTCTTTGGTGATTGCCCTTATAAAATTATTACCCTTCCGTTTGAGACACCTGATTCAATATTTTCTGTACCTCCGTTTCTGTTAATCCCACCAGTGCAGCAATCGCCGCGATTTCCATACCCATTTGTTTAGCAGCAATGATCGTTTGACGTTGTTGAGCCAATGCCCCTTTCTCCAGTCCTTTTTCCAGTCCTTTTTCCAATCCTTTCTTCAGTCCTTTTTCCAGTCCTTTTTCCAGTCCTTCATCTCGTCCTTTCTCCCATCCTTCTTTCAGTCCGGCATCCCGTCCAACTATCTGACCATCCATCCAGCCTTCTTTGGCAAAACGGGCTTTCGCCATTTCCCAAGCCGCTTCATCCTTAATTTTTTCCAAGAGAGCGGGATCAATCGTCTTTTTACGAATGTCTTCGATCATCCCTTGAAATAGCTTTTCGCTATAGCGGCTTTCTTCTATCTTTCCATCTAATGAATCGTCAATAAAGTCAAGCCATTTGCGTACCGCAGACGGGGTATTTTCATTCACATTGCGTGGGGAAAGAAAGACAAGGCGATGGGGATAAACAGGCACTTTGTTTCCCCATTCGTCCACTGGATTCATATCGCTAATCGCGCAACTGAAATTGACGCTACCATCACGCGGGACACTGGTTAACACGACGATGGTGTAAACCGTGCGCTTAAAATCGTATTCCTCGAAACCGCCTACCTGTTCCGCCAAGCTGATCAGGTGATAATAAAGAAAACGGTCAAAGAAATCGTCTTCTTTAACATGTTGAATTTCAACAATAATTCGCTTTTCTGTATCTTCTGCAAAGAGATCATAGCGACTGCGTACAAAACCGATCGGTTCTGGATACTCATATTCCGTATGCACTTTGCTGACATTCAAGTCAATGCCTAGCACATCTTTAGCAAATTGATTAAAAATGTCAGGCTGACTGAAAACACGTTTAAACATGGCGCCATATTTTAGCGGAATGACTTCAATCATAGTTATTTCTTTATCAGTTATCAGTTACATCTTTAATGACGAGAAATCCGATTTTTTCAAAAATCGGATTTCTTTGATGATTGCCCTTATAAAGTTACCCTTTAGTTTCAGACACCTGATTCAATATTTTCTGTACCTCAGTTTCTGTTAATCCCACCAATGTGGCAATTGTGTCCACTTCTATACCCCTCTGTTTAGCAGCAATGATCGTTTGACGTTGTTGAGCCAATGCCCCTTTCTCCAGTCCTTTTTCCAGTCCTTCATCTCGTCCTTTTTCCCATCCTTCTTTCAGTCCGGCATCCCGTCCAACTATCTGACCATCCATCCAGCCTTCTTTGGCAAAACGGGCTTTCGCCATTTCCCAAGCCGCTTCATCCTTAATTTTTTCCAAGAGAGCGGGATCAATCGTCTTTTTACGAATGTCTTCGATCATCCCTTGAAATAGCTTTTCGCTATAGCGGCTTTCT
>JAOZSV010000231.1 GCA_029939505.1 Thiotrichaceae bacterium
AATGGAGTCCAAACCTTCAGATTTGGCAATGGAGTCCAAACCTTCAGATTTGGCATCAGCTTTGGACGTTTTTTGGAGTCCAACGCTTCAGATTTGGCAATTTAATACTACGATGCGAATTAAAAATTCAGAAACGGGTTTAAAATCAAACTGTTAAAAATGAATGTTAGTTTTTTATACCAAAGCTAAAGCGTTGGACTCCAAAAAACCCAAATCTGAAGGTTTGGACTCCAAAAAACCCAAATCTGAAGGTTTGGACTCCAAAATCGCCAAAGCTAAAGCGTTGTACTCCAAATTGTTAAAGAAAATAATTTATAAACCCTTGATTACCTTGAACATTTATCAATTTTGGCGTATTCAGTTTATCCAATTTAGCGACTTTGCGATCTCGTAAATACTCTGCGACGACATCCCAAACCGGTTTTCCAGAAGATTGACTGGCGACAGTTGCCCATCCTGTTACTTTATACTGTTTGTTCATATCTACGAGAGTGCCATCATCTAATGTCATGTTGCTAATACGCTTGTGAATGGATTCGGTGGGATCACAAACATAATCCATTCCGCCAACACGTACCATGTCACCGCCTTGTTGTCGATAGGGATCGGGATTGAAGAGATTATCACAAACCTCTTCTAGGATTTGCTTGAGTTCTTGCCCTTTTATACTTCGCGTGTATGTTTCAGGATAGGTAATGGCAGTTTGAGTCAAAACATGCTCCAAGGTAATATCTTGCCCTGGTAAAACTGTCGTTCCCCAGCGAAATCCGGGTGAAAGGGCAATTTGAGCATCATTTTGGACACGCAGGGCATCGCAAATGAGTTGATCAAATGTCCCATTAAAATTGCCCCGCCGATATAACACTTGATCAGCCACGGCTAACTTTTCGTTTAGCTTGTTGAGATAGGGAGCGCGTACTTTATTAATATAAGCCTGCATTTCCTGATCAGGGCTAATGAGATTGGAAAAAACGGGCAATAAACGATATTGGTAATCTTTCACTTCTCCCTTTTTAACGGCAAAATCAAGTACGCCGATAAATTTGCCATTAGAGCCAGCATTACAGACTAAAGTCATGCCACCACTATTTTTAACCTCAGTGGGGCGAGGTACGCCATCATGAGTATGTCCACCCAAAATGACATTAATGCCGCTCACTTTTGCAGCCATTTTCAAATCGACATCCATGCCATTATGCGATAACAACACCACAATCGCTGGTTTTTCTTGCAGACGGATTTGATTAACCAGGGCTTGCAATTCGCTTTCATAAATCCCATAAGTCCAATCAGGGATAAATCGCGCTGGGTTAGCAATAGGCGTATAGGGAAAAGCTTGACCAATAATAGCAACCCGCGTTCCTCCTAAATCACGCATGGTATAAGGTTTAAAAGCCAAACCGCTATCTTCATCAAAGGCAGGAACACCATCAAATAGGGCTTCTTCTTTGACAAAAATATTTTGAGCGAGAAATTCGCCATTAAAGCGTTTAATGTTAGCCAATATTTCTTTGGCATGATAAGTAAATTCCCAATGCCCTGTCATGACATCTACGCCTAATAAATTAGTCGCACCAAGCATATCTTGTCCGCGCGTCCAATAAGCCGTGCCTGAACCTTGCCATGTATCGCCCCCATCTAATAGCAACGTTTTTTCGCATCCATAGCTATCGCGCAAGCGTTTGATCAATGTCGCTAAGTGGGCAAAACCGCCTACTTTACCATATTTTTTGGCGGCTTCGACATAATTAATAGAAGTAAAAGCGTGAGCCTCTCGCGTATTGGCTTGAATACCAAAATGTTGTAACAACTTATCACCGACGAGATGTGGCACCTGCCCTTGCAGCTTGCCTATCCCTAAATTGACATTGGGTTCACGATAATACACAGGCAATAATTGGGCGTGGCAATCAGTAAGATGTAATAAGCGTACATCACCACTGGTAGGCATTTCATAAAAGTCAGTTGATTGTTTTTTTGCGGCGAAGGCTGATTTGGGTAACATTCCTGCTGCCCCAGCTATAGCCATTAGCTGTATGAATTGACGACGATTGATTGGCATATTTAATTATTAATTATTAATTATTAATAGAGAATTTGTAAATGAAGAAGAAGTAAAAATGTCTCATTAAAAAATAACTTTGATTCAATCAAGTTATTATTATAATTTACAATTCTTGTGGGTTAATTTAAAAATGAAATATTAGAATATGCTAATAAATTTGATTTTCATTTTTATATTGTTATAATGATACTGTTTTATTCTTCTCTTTATCAATGGGAAAAAATAGGTACTTAATATAGTTGTACAAGACATTTTTTTAGAATCAAAATTTTCAGAATTATTTTCAGAATTAAAAATAAAGTGAGTTTTCATTGATATATATCGTTTTTCAGGTAAAAAAAATCACAGTTCAAACCTGTCAGGTTTTTGGAAGTGATTTTTCTGAACATATAGGTAAAAAAATTTACAAACCTGACAGGTTTTCAAAATCGGTCAGGTTTAAGGTTTTAAATTCTGTTAATTCTTAAATTTTGTTAATTCTGATTCTAACATTTGAAACTAAATTGAGTGACTTAATACATTCCCCATTAAGATAAAGAATTTTTTTATTTCATAACTTAGGAGTTGTTAATTAATGGCTGAAGAACGCATTAATCTATTTGATCTGAAGTCTGAGAGGATCCGCATGCTGCATTTTACGTGGTTTGCTTTCTTCATCAGTTTTTATGTTTGGTTTAACATGGCTCCATTGATGAATTCCATCAGAGTTGCAATGGACTTGACTTCACAGCAAATAAAGGTTCTTATGATCCTCAATGTGGCGATGACGATTCCGTCACGAATTGCCGTTGGTATGCTGGTAGATAAATTCGGTCCACGCATTATGTTCTCGTTTTTGCTGTTTATTTCGGGTATTTTATGTATCATCTTTTCGATGATGGATACATTTGAAAGAATGGCAATGATGCGCTTTTTGTTAGCCTTCGTCGGTGCGGGTTTTGTGATTGGTATCCGTATGATTGGTGAATGGTTTCCCCACAAACAGGTTGGTCTAGCCGAAGGTATGTACGGCGGTTGGGGTAACTTTGGTTCAGCGGGTGCCGCTTTAACCATACCAACGGTTGCTATGCTGATGACAGGCATAGGTGGTGAAGAAAATAACTGGCGTTATGCTATTGCGCTCAGTGGCATGGTTGCTATTGCCTATTCCTTCGTCTACTACAGTGTTGCAAGGGATACGCCTAAAGGCTCAACTTACTTTAAGCCTAATAAAACAGGCGCGATGGAAGTGACAAGCAAGGGTGATTTTATACTGTATTTGCTCACGAACATACCATTGTACATTGCTTTGGCGGTTTTGAATTGGAAATTATCGCCCGTTAATTTAGGACTATTGACGGAACTCTGGACTAATGTGATTTATACATTCTTAGTCCTTCTTTATATGTACCAGAGCTATTACGTGTACAAGGTCAATAAGGAAATATTCACCACACCAGTACCCGAAATTCATCGCTACAAGTTTAAACAAGTAACTATGTTAGGTTTGGCTTATTTTTGTACCTTCGGTTCTGAATTAGCCGTGGTTTCCATGTTGCCATTGTTTTTCTTTGATACCTTTAGAGAAAGTGGAATGAGTCAAGTGATGGCTGGTTTAGTCGCCGCGAGTTATGCCTTTGTGAATTTGGTCGCCCGTCCTGGTGGTGGATGGATTAGTGACACATTTGGTCGCAAAAAAGCCTTGTTAATTTTGCTGACGGGTTTATCAGTTGGGTATTTTCTGATGAGTCAGATCGGTCCGACCTGGTGGGTAACGGCGGCGGTTGCGGTAACGATGTTTTGCTCATTCTTCGTGATGGCAGGTGAAGGCGCTGTCTTTTCAGTCGTTCCCCTTATTAAACGACGTATGACAGGTCAAGTTGCGGGTATGACAGGTGCTTTCGGTAATGTTGGTGCCGTTATCTATTTGACAACTTTATCCTTTGTTGATACCCAAACCTTCTTCTTGGTGATTGGTGCTACGGCACTGGTGGTTATGGTTATTGTCGCTATCTTCTTAGATGAGCCCAAAGGACAAATGGCTGAAGTCTTACCAGATGGCACAGTACAAATGATTGATGTTGGTTAAGACATTTTTCCGTTCAAGTTTTTGATGCCATAAGGGGATAACAATGTCTAAAATTAATGGTTAGACATTATAACGCATTGATTTAAAAGACATTTAATAATAATAATATTTCTTGTGAAAGAAATACAAAAAACTTGAACATTGAGTTTTTAGAACTCTGTTAAGTACTACTGCATATCGGTATTGAGAAACCCCGTTTTTTTTGAAAAAACGGGGTTTTTTGTCTTGAATAAAATACCTTAAAATTTAATACTTCTTAGGTACTTAAAATCTGAGAGGTTTTATAATAATGGGTTAATTATCATGTCAGACACACTTTCAATTACAAAAGGTCAATATTCACAAAAAGGCCGTAAAGCAGAAAACCAAGATGCTTTTGGCGTGACCGCCCCCCCTGAACCACTACTCACCAGCAAAGGAATCGTGGCAGTGATTGCTGATGGCGTGAGTAGCAGCGAAGCGGGGGGAGAAGCCAGTGATTACAGCGTTAAAAGTTTTTTAAACGACTATTTCAGCACACCAGAATCTTGGACCGTTAAAACGGCAGGGCAAAAGATATTGATGGCCCTTAATCGCTGGTTATACGGACAAGGCTGCCACCTTTATGGGACGAATAAAGGATTGATGACGACATTCAGTGCGATGGTCATCAAATCAACAAAAGCCCACATATTTCATGTGGGGGATACTCGCATTTACCGTTTGCGTGACAAAAAACTTGAATGCTTAACAACCGATCATCGCGTTCAGATATCCAAAGAAAAAGAGTATTTGTCCAGAGCGATGGGCATTGAACTTCATGTTGAAATAGATTATCGCACTGTCAGCGTAGAAGTAGGCGACTACTTTATTTTTTCAACGGATGGCGTGCATGAACATATCAGAAGTAAAGACATTATCCGTCATGTGCTTGAAAATGAACAGGATTTAAGCAAAGCCAGTCAAAAAATAACCGATCTGGCTTATGAAAATGAGAGCCTCGATAATTTGACCGTACAAATTGTACATATCGATAGTCTTCCCGCCCAAGATGTCAACGACTTCTACCAAAAGCTCACTGAATTACCCTTTCCTCCGCCCTTATCTGTCGGAATGAGCTTAGATGGTTACAAAATTTTGCGTGAATTACATGCCAGCAACCGCTCTCAATTATATCTTGTATTGGATGAAGAAACACAAAAGGAAGTCGTACTCAAAACACCTTCAATAAACTTTGAAGATGATCCGGTTTATATTGATTTATTTCTTCACGAAGAATGGATCGGCAAACGTATGAAACATCCGCATGTCATGAAAGTTTATGAACATAAGCGGCATCGTCAATGTTTATACTATGTGTCAGAATATATTCAGGGTCAAAACTTGCGCCAATGGATGAACGATAATCCAGAACCCGCACTGAGTGAAGTCAGACATATCATTGAACAAATTGCGGTGGGATTGAGGGCATTTCATCGTATGGAAATGATTCATCAAGACCTCAAACCCGAAAATGTCATGTTGGACAAATACGGCACGGTTAAAATCATTGATTTTGGTTCAACCAAGATTGCAGGACTTGAAGAAATCACAACGCCTATTGAACGAATCAATATGCTGGGTACTAAAAACTATACCGCACCAGAATACTTACTCGGTTACACCGGTAGCATCAGGGCTGATATTTTTTCTTTAGGGGTGATTACCTACGAAATACTCACGGGTCAATTACCTTATGGGGAAGCTAAAATAGGACATAACCCTCGTAAAATGAACTATGTATCCGCTTGTCATTACAACCCATCATTGCCCGTATGGGTAGATTACGCGCTTAAAATAGCTGTTCATCCTAACCCAGAAAAGCGTTATTCTTCTTTGTCGAAATTTCTCCATGAACTTTCTCATCCAACTCGTACAGTTCCAATGATAGTAGTACGCAATCCTGTGGCTTTTTGGCGAGGAAGTGCGATAGTTTCTCTGATTGCCAATCTGTTGTTTTTATATTACTTATTCAACAAATGACTTTCGTTTAATGTTTAATGGTAAATGATGAATGGTAAATGGTTTGAATAATTCATAATTCGAGGCTAAAGTTTTTTTAAAGAAAAAACTTTAGCCTCGAAACCATTCATAATTCACCATTCATAATTCACCATTAAACATTCACCATTAAACAGACTTAGGTTTATAAACACCGCGTTCTATCAGATACGCCAATATTTGTTCTACACACTCATCTCTGCTGTGACTATTGGTATCTATAGACAATTCCGGGTGTGAAGGTTCCTCATAAGGTGATGAAATACCCGTAAAATCCTTGATTTCCCCTGCTCTGGCACGGCGATACAAACCCTTGACATCACGTTCCTCACACACAGTCACAGGGCATTTGCAGTAAATTTCAATAAAATCATCACCCACCAAACTCCTCGCTTTCGCCCTATCAGCCCGAAACGGAGAAATAAACGCCGTTAAAACAATAACACCTGCTTCAACGAACAATTTTGCGATTTCACTAATGCGACGAATGTTTTCTATTCTATCATCATTAGAAAAACCCAAATCCCCAGATAAGCCATGACGTACATTATCCCCATCAAGCACAAAAGTATGATAGCCCATTTGGTAAAGTTTCTCTTCTAAAGCATGAGCCAAAGTTGACTTCCCCGATCCTGACAAGCCAGTGAACCACAATAAAACGCTCTCATGCTGGTTCAATTTAGCTCGACGTTGACGTGTCACAGTGGCACGATGCCACACAGTATTGCTACTTTTAGGTGTGTTTTCCATTATAATAATTCCTGTTTTAAAATAAGTAAGTCAAATGTCAAATGAACAGTTTATAATACTGTAATTAAAGGATACAAAAATTGTTCCACAAATTAAGTTTTAACTTGATATTTGTGACGTTTTTTGGAGTACAAAGGTTTAGCTTTGGACAAAATTTTTAATGAATAACAAAAATGATAAACCTTTCTTCAAGCGAGGTTATTCAAAAGAATATATTTTTTCTAATTATGACACAAAAATTCATTCAAAAAGAAATGGTACAATTAGGAATATATTTTGCTTAAATTATTTTTTTAATCTAATGGTTCTTAACATTAAAATTCTTAGCTAAAGAGCCTCTTGCAAAACTCGCTTTTTTTTGAAAAAATCGCTTAAACCTTGTGTGTTTCGAGCTTAGAAATCCGATTTT
>JAOZSV010000232.1 GCA_029939505.1 Thiotrichaceae bacterium
AATCTGAAGGTTTGGACTCCAATCCAAATCTGAAGGTTTGGACTCCAATCCAAATTTAAAGGTTTGGACTCCAATCCAAATCTAAAGGATTCGAGGTTTTAGTTTTTTTGAAAAAAAAACTAAAACCTCGAATGGACTCCAAGGCTTAACTTAATGGCATTGCGCGTGGAAACAAGAAAAATTATATATTAATGATTAACGGAATCCAAAATGGAAGAACACGTCGGTCAAATTTGGCATCGCATTATCACACGCGCTGTTGCAACAGGTTATCCACAAGCGACAGTAGAATTAGAAGACGTTAGCAAAACGGTTGGTGTATTATTTCGTGCATTAGGCGGAGATGGCGGTTTGCGAATAGAAGCAACTACTGCGGCGGCGCATGGTGCGCGACGTAATTGGTTACAGCGTATCGCGGGAACTCATAAACAAGTCGAATTATGCTGGCGAGATGGTGAAGTTTTGCGATTACCAGCACAGATTAACTTGTTCCCAGAAAAGGCGATTAATCGTGATTTATACTTATGGTTAGCTGCACTTGCGGCTGGAAAAGTTGACGATACATTGCCTTGGTTTCAATTAAATCAACAACTTACAAAAAAAACGCTGTTGAATTTTCCGGGGCTACAATCTCGTTATCAGCGTTTGGTCGAATCTTTACTCACTTTGCGTCCAGATTTAACTCGTTTACCTCCAGACGAGGCAGCCGCCGAGCGAGCGATTCAACAAGCCTTACGCCATCCGGGTACTGTGGGTGAATTTCCACAGGCAAAACGCCCCCATCAACCAGTATTCTTATGGTTGCATCCATCACCTCCCATCAATACGAGCAATTTAGTCGTTCCTGATGATGAATCCATTACCCAACAACCCAGCAAAAAAAATCAAACTGTTGAGGATAAACGCCGTCGCCGTGGGGAACGTACCGAAATGCCTGATGGTAAAAAGGGGCTATTGGCATTTCGCCTAGAAAGTCTATTTACTTTGGCAGACTACGTTAAAGTCGATCGTTGCACTGATGAGGAAGAAGAGAGTGATGCGGCTAAAAATGCGCTTGATGATATGGATACCGTCAGTGTGGCACGGGATAACAAAGCGGCTGCCACTTCTTTGCGTTTTGATCTTGACTTGCCGGCACCAGATTATGATGATACACCGTTGGGAGAGGGCATTTTGCTACCAGAATGGGATTATAAACGGCAACAGTTGCGCCCGGATTATTGCTGTCTGCAAACGATGCAGGCGACCAGTGCAATGCCGGTAGAACTTCCCTCTCACTTAAAGCGCGTTGCCCACCGTTTGCGTCGCCAATTTGAGGCATTAACACCAAAGCGAGTTTGGCATAAAGGGCAACAAGAGGGTAGTGAAATAGATTTGGATGCTTACCTGCTACACGTTGCTGAACGTGGGCGTGTCAATGCTGAAAGGGGCTTATATCGTGATTTTCGTGGAGGCGGTCGGGACTTAGCTTGTTTACTCTTGGCTGATTTATCATTATCTACCGATGCGTGGTTCAACAACAAGGCACGAGTAATAGAGGTTATTCGAGATAGTCTATTTCTTTTTGCTGAGAGCCTGAATGCGACGGGTGATCCATTTGCCATAACCGGTTTTTCTTCCCGCCACCGCAGCCATGTCCGATTTCATACGATAAAAACCTTTAAGCAAAGTTATAATGCGGCGGTGCGGGGTCGTATTCTGATGATTAAACCGGGCTATTATACTCGTATGGGGGCAGCTATCCGCCATGCCAGCACCTTATTGAGTCAACAAAAAGTTTCTCAACCTCTATTACTATTGCTGACAGACGGCAAGCCCAATGATTTAGATCAATATGAGGGTCGCTACGGAGTAGAAGATACCCGCATGGCTTTGCATGAAGCCCGAAAGCTCGGATTGCAGCCGTTTTGCGTAACGATTGATGAAAAGGCGAGTGATTATTTGCCTCACATTTTTGGCTCTAACAATTATGTGGTCATCCGTAATCCGTCTGATTTGCCGAGGGAATTGCCGCGATTATATGCACGGTTGACGCATTGAGTAGTGCTGAAGGGCGGAAATCTTCAGGCCATCGAGAAATCCGATTTTTTCAAAAAATCGGATTTCTTTGCCTTTAGAATGGTCTGGGAATTTCCGTCCTCCTGTACGAGTGCTGAAGGGCGGAAATCTTCAGGCCATCAAGAAATCCGATTTTTTGAAAAAATCGCTTTGCCTTTAAAATGGTCTGGGAATTTCCGTCCTCCTGTAGTAGTGACTTTTTTTGAATTAAATATCAGATGAAAAAAATGCAA
The DNA here is from genome assembly GCA_029939505.1 of Thiotrichaceae bacterium. GTDB lineage: Bacteria > Pseudomonadota > Gammaproteobacteria > Beggiatoales > Beggiatoaceae > QNES01. Next base: position 2,292 of record JAOZSV010000232.1, read on the forward strand.
ATTAAAATACCTGAATTATCATTAGTCCTATTGGTTGGCGTGTCAAGTTGCGGAAAGTCAACCTTTGCTAAAAAATATTTCAAGCCCACTGAAATTTTATCATCTGATCACTGTCGCGCCTTGATTTCCGATGATGAAAATGATCAATCTATTACAAAAGAGGCTTTTGAAATTTTACATTTTATTGCCGCTAAACGGCTTGCGGCGGGTAAGCTGACTGTGATTGATGCCACAAATGTTCAAACGGAAGCACGTAAATCACTGTTCGTCTTAGCGCGTAAATACCATATTTCGCCCGTCGTTATTATCTTTAACCTGCCAGAAGCATTGTGCCTTGAAAGGAATCAGCAACGCCCGGATCGTCATTTTGGCTCTTATGTCATACAACAACAGTATGCTAATCTTAAACAAGCCTTATATCATATTAAGCAGGAACGTGTTAAACGGATAACGATTATTGATTCCGTTGAAAAACTCGATGCGGTTGAAATTAAACGAGTGCCGCTATCAAGTAACCGGAAATATGAACGGGGGCCTTTTGACATTATTGGTGATGTGCATGGTTGTTTTGATGAACTCATTGAATTGCTTGAACAATTGGGGTATCTCATCAATGGAGATTTGACTCATTACACCGTCACTCATCCAAAAGGGCGCAAAGCCATTTTTGTGGGAGATTTGGTTGATAGAGGCCCTAAAAACCCACAAGTCTTGCGCCTTGTCATGGATATGATTGCAGCAGGTACAGCTTTTTGTGTCTCCGGCAACCATGATGTGAAGTTGAAGCGAAAATTAAAGGGCAAGAATGTCAAATTGACACATGGCTTGGCCAATTCTGTGCAACAATTGGAGAGTTGTCCATTGGCATTTCATCAGGAAGTCCTTCATTTTATTGAAGAATTAGTCAGTCATTACCTATTTGATAACGGTCAATTAGTGGTGGCACATGCGGGTATGAAGGAGGAGTTGCAAGGACGTACATCGGGCAAAGTTCGTGAATTTGCACTTTATGGTGATACAACCGGGGAGTTGGATGAATTTGGATTACCAGTTCGCCTTAATTGGGCAGCAGATTATCGGGGTAAGGCGATAGTGGTTTATGGACATACACCCGTATCAGAAGCGGAATGGCTGAATAATACGATTTGTATTGATACGGGTTGCGTTTTTGGTGGAAAATTAACCGCGCTTCGTTATCCAGAAAAGGAATTAGTTTCTGTACCGGCGAAATATATTTATTATAAATCCATTAAACCGTTTATTCCTGAAGATAAATTGGCTCCATCCCCTGGCTAGATAAAAGGGAAATGTCGGGTTACTTTGCCGCGCCATCTAACCCGACCTACCTGGCTCAACCCTCGAAACAATTCACCATTAACAATTCACCATTCATCATTTTTACCATACATCACAAATGGTGCCCAATAAAAAGGTTGGCGGTAATAGGGCTGCTTGGCTTTGCCTTTTATCATTTTGATTTTGATTTGACGAATCGCTTCAGCCTGCTTCTTGCCATCTTTAAGATTTTCAAAAAGACCAATGCTCAGATTTTCGGCTGAAGAAGATTCGACTGACCAAAGTGTAACCGCAATAGAAGAAGTTCCTGCATAGAGAAAAGCGCGAGTTAAACCAATAATGCCCTCACCTTTTATTTTTTTGCCCCCGCCCGTGTTACACGCTGATAGGTTAATAAAATCGGCATTCAATTTTAGCGTAAAAGCGTCAGCCATTGTCAGATAACCGTTCTTACCCTGAGCGTTGGATAAGACCAGTGAGGATTGCGCTAATCCCGTCACTTGATTGGGTAACAGTCCATGAACGGCAAATAGTATATAGCGATAATCGCTTATTTGCCCTTTTTTATTTAAGTTAAATACGGTATTTCGGCTGGCTTGTTCACCTAAGAGAACATTGTCATTTTGATGGAAGAAGGCGGCAATTGAATTAGCTTCATTGGCTGTTTCCGGTAATAGGGGGAAACAAACCGCCCCCATCGTTTTGCGGTAAACGTGAGTGCGTATTTCTGTTACACTCCTCGCTCTCACAATACTCTGCTTATCACCCGTTTTTTTGCATGGAATGTATGCCGGATCAGCAAAAGCGAGAAATTTTTTGCGAGGCTTACGCCGTTTAGTTTCACGCAGTATTTTGAGCAGAGAAGCGGAGGATAAGTAAATAATGGCATAGTCTTCAATCAGGTAACGGGGATTAAAGTAATCCGTATCATCTGTTACCAGCGTTTCAAAGGGTAACATATATAATGAACCAGTTGGTACAATATAGAGCGTGTTAGCTTCAGCCAAGTATTGACGAATTTCTTTTGGGATGAGTTTTTGATAGAGGGGGTAGCCTTCATCAACTAATTCTGGCAAACGGTTAAGAATGACATCGCGCATATAGGCGACATTGTCATTAAGTTCTTCTTCACCGATGGGTAATGTCAACATCGCAAAGTGATTGGAAGAGATAACCCAGAGGGCAGTCTTTTCCTTCATTATGCCATAAACCAGTATGACTTCGCCGGGTTGTAAGACTTCGTTTTGCAAAACGGCAACCGTCGCGGGTTGGGGATATTTAAGGGCATAGTAAGCAGGATATTTTTCTTGAATTTCGGTTTGTAATGCCTGTTGCTGCTTTTTCAGAATAGCGATACGCTGATTTAATGCTTTTATAATTGTAAACTCTTGTTTAAAAACGGGTTTATTACGAGCTTGCACTAATTCAGTTTGTCTTTGAACTATTTTTTTTGTCAACAATTGTTCTTTTTGACGAACTTCATCAGGAAAACGGGCAAAACGTTGTGCGCCGCTTTTTCCGATTTCTTCCAGAAAAACACGCCCTTGTTTTCGTTCAAAAATCTCTAACGCTTTGCGATCATAACCTTTTTTCGGATATTTTTCGTGAAGGGATTGTAGCAAGGCGATCAATTCATCATACACTTCAAACTTATTACTCATAAAAGAGAATTTATCCGCTTTTTCGATTAAGCCAGCGCGTAATTGTTCAATGTGATCTAAGGCTTCTTCATAATCTGTGATCGCTGCGTGATTTTCATTGATTTTAACTTTAAGTGCGGCTAAATTTCGTTTTGCATACCATAAGTGATTTGAACCTAATTTGGAAAGCGTTGTTATACTTTTTTGTAAAGCGGTACGCGCTTTTTCGTAGAAACCGAGTTCTTGATAGATACGAGCTAAATTGGAGAGAATAGCTGCTTCTCCGATTTTATCACCTAATTGACGATCTATCTGTAAAGCGGCTTGAAAATGGCTCAAGGCTTTTTGTTTTTTACCCATTGCGCCATATACCGTACCTATATTAGTAAGAGCCGCACTTTCTCCTCGTTTGTCACCGATTTCTCGTTTAACCTTTAATGCGTCTAAGTAATATTTTAAGGCTTGCAAAGGTTTGAATCTGTTTTGACTATAGTACATTGCGCCAAGATGGAGAAGATCAATACCCTTTCCCCATTTATCACCAATATCATCCCAAATCGTTAACGCTTGCAGAAAATAGCCTCTGGCTTTGTCGAAATGTCTTAAATGATAATACAACACGCCAATATTGCTTAGTGTATTACCTTCTCTTTGTTTTTCACCAATTTTTCTTTGTATTTCAATAGCTTGTGAATAATAAACTAATGCTTTTGGGAATTGCCCTAGGTTTTCATAGACTACCCCTAAATGGCTTAAAGTATTTGCTTCGCCACGCTTATCACCAATAGCGATTTGTCTCTCAAGGGCTTGTTTATAATATGTTAATGCTTTTGGAAAATCGCCTAAATGTCTATAGACAATACCGGTATTCGATAAATTATTTCCGATGCCAAATCGATCATCAAGTTCACGTTGTATTTGCAAGGCTTGCTGAAAATGCGTTAACGCTTTTGAATATTTTCCCTGCTTATCATAGAGAACAGCAATATTGGAATGATTATCGGCAATGCCCTTGGAATCGCCCCTTTCGCCAAATATTTGCAAAGCCTGCTGAAAGGAGTTGAGGGCTTTTGAATATTGCCCAAGACTAGAATAGACGGTGCCAATGTTGGTTAGGTTATTCCCAATTCCTCTTTGATCACCGATTTGTTGTTGTATTTTGAGGGATTTTTGAAATCGTGCTAAGGCTTTCGGGTAATCGCTCAGGTTTTTATAAGCGATCCCAATATTAGATAGGTTGTCAGCGATCCCTGTTTTCTCTCCGATTTCTCTTTTGATTTTCAAGGCGCGTTGATAATAAGTCAAGGCTTGTCGATATTCTCCAAGACTGTCATAAGTCATGCCAATACCATTTAGGCTATTACTTATTTCGTTTTTATCATCAATTTGTATTTCAATGGCTTGCAGATAGTAGGAGAGGGCTTTTTGATATTGAGCTAGATTGTAGTGGATTAATCCCAATTGGTTCAAATTGGCATTTTCACCGCTTTTATCACCGAGTTCATGATCGAAAAGGATTGCTTGTTGATAATATGCAATGGCTTTCTGATATTGCCCAATGTGATAGTTGACGGCTCCTAAATTGACAAGAAACTTGCTGATATTGGTTTGTTGATTAAGTTTTCGTGCGTAATTCAATGCTGTTTGCCATTTTTCTAAGGCGTTGTCATAGTCTGTGGCAAAGAATGCTTTTTTGGCTTCTGCATGAAGATGATCAATCTGAGCAGGCGAAATATTCGCTATCACGCTTGGTGATAAAATAACTAAGAGGATTCCTAAGTATAGCGTTCGCATGATTATTTCCTTTGAAGATGTGCAAAGCTAAAGCGTTGTACTCCTGAGCCTCTTGCAAAACTCGCTTTTTCGAGTTGAGATTTAGAAATCCGATTTTTCAAAAAATCGGATTTCTTAAACATCGTGTGTTTCTTCGAGCTTAGAAATCCGATTTTTCAAAGGATTTCTTAAACATCGTGTGTTTCTTTGAGCTTAGAAATCCGATTTTTCAAAAAATCGGATTTCTTAAACATTGTGTGTTTCTTCGAGCTTAGAAATCCGATTT
>JAOZSV010000233.1 GCA_029939505.1 Thiotrichaceae bacterium
AAAACCTCTGAGGTTTGATTAAGAAAAAAAAACCTCGGTTTGACTCAGAAAAAAACCCTCAGAGGTTTCCAAAACCTCAGAGGTTTGACTCAGAAAAAAAACCTCAGAGGTTTGACTCCAAATTTCTGAAAGTCTATAATTAATCAAGGATTGACATCATAATTCACCGTTGCAATAGCCCAACTGATATGATTACCCACATTTTTTCGTCGCAAAATTTTACCCAGTTGTTGCTTTAACGGTTGTAACGCAACTTGGGGATTTTTTGAACTCACTTACATCAAAATGCCGCCGACTGAACCTGTACCATCTTGTTGTAACGCAACTTGGGCATTTTTTGAACTCACTTGGCTAAAAGCGACAGGCAATGAATCTTGCAATGTCGATAATTCATTGGCATTATTCACTAAAAGGGCCACCAATAATTTTTTGCCTGCTATTCTAGGCACCAATAAATCAAAGCCAGAATAGGTCTCTGGAATAGTGCGTGGTTTACCCCCTATGATTCTGACACTTTTTTGGGGATGATATGGATTGGGATAGAGACGTTTTAACTTGCCTGCACTATCAACATCAAATAGTAATAAATAACCTGTTCGGCTGCTATCTATTTGGACTTGCATCCTTTGACCCTGTTGAAGACGATGAGAGGGCAAAATACTCAGATGTAAATCACCAAATTGCGGTTCAATAAATTGGGTTTCAATTGTAACCCTGCCCTGATTCGCGCCCTGAGGTATAGAATCAATAATAGCAGCCCAGATACGAATATCCTCATCTGACATACTGGATTTCATTTCCAACTGTGGAGTTAAGCCACGTTGACAGTGGATTTTGGTATCGCAATACGCTTTTGATTCACGGCGCGTATATGCCAACAACTCACGATGACTGACTTTGCCATCATAATTACTGTCTGCCTTTTTATCTCGAATACCTTCAATAAAACGGCGGGTAAATACACCCCTAGGCGGATTGATACTGGTATCGACTAAGGCTACTTGTCTTGCAGCCACAGCACTATAAGCAACAACATCCCCTTGAGATTCAACAAAAACGTCTCCTCGTTCAAATGCACTTTTTGTGCTAGAAGGTGGCTTTCCCCAAATAGTAGGGACTTTGATAGTCGGATCAGAGTGGCTAAACGCGCTTTTAGTTATTGTACCTGAGTGACAAGCATCAACAATAATCATCGCTTGACGGTCCTTCAATCGTTCCAAACGCTGATTAATATCATCATCCCGAACCAAATTAATCCTTTTGCCATTCTGTTGACAAGCATTAACGGGACATAATGCTTCATCAAAACCATCATTTTCATCAGGATAGCCGTTATTATCTTGAACATAAGTGCCATGCCCACTATAGTAGAACAACACTTTATCGCCCGCTTGACTGCCCTGAATGAGCCATTCATCAAAAGCCCTCAATATACCGTCTTTAGTCGCATCATCATCTGTCAATGTGCGAATTTGCCCAGGTTGATAGTGCCACTCGGATTGGATAAACTGCGTCATATTTTCGACATCTTGTTTACTACCGACGAGTGAATTTATACATTGATAATTATCAATGCCAACTAACAGGGCTCGATTTTCAGCGTAACAGGCTGTGATGATGCCTATAAAACCGAACAAAATGCAGAATACTTGTTTAAAAGTCATTATATTGATTTTCTCCGAAATTTAATGATGAATGATTTTCGAGGTTTTCGTTTTTTGAAGAAAAACGAAAACCTCGAAATGATGAATTGTTAATGAAAAACAATTGTAACTACTCAGAGCCTTGAAATCAATTTTAAGGCGAAAAGCTAAAGCAGGTTCAGCTCAAATAAAAATAATTGAGTCTTTAGTCTCCTTTGGAAACTTTAGCTTTCAGCCTTCTTGCCATTTCAAGGCTGAGTTACCTTTCATCAATCCGATACCACACGACGGATGTGAGCAATTTACCTGTTTTTGAGGGTGGGCAAATTAAAAATCCGCCTTCGCCACAACTTGCGGAAATAAGAAAATTTCTCATATAAAACAATATCTTGGATAAAAATTAGTCAACTGATTCGTGTTTAGAACGCCTGATATTGTCGTATAATATAGTATGACTTCTTTACGAAATAACATAAAATGTCGTCTATCCCCTATTTCAACGCTTTCGCTTTGAATTGGCGTTCAACATCTTCAAACAAGAGAGGTTAATACAATGAAACAAGTTGCACCATTACGTTATGATGTCATTTTCAAGAAGGCTTTTAGTCATCCAGCCATTTTCACCGCGATTTCTAAGGATTTTCTGGGTATCCAATTGGAAATTGATAAAGTGGAAAATGACAAAGCCTTTATTCCGTCAATAGGTAGCGTGGCAACCAAATTTGACTTATTTGCGGAAGATAAAAAGAATCGGGTGATTGTCGAAGTGCAACATGCCCATTATTCCGATAGTTACGAGCGTTTTCTCTATTATCAATGTAGCGCGATGGTAGAAACCATTGCCAGTTCTAACAGCTACCATTTTCCAATGACAGTCATAACGATAGTCTTTTTTACGGGTAAAAACTCGCCCAGCCCTGATAGTGGAATTGTGGTGCAGAAATTTGAAGCGGAAGATTTTGTGACGGGAAGGTTGCTTGATAACGTTTATCCGCATCAACATCGGCTCCTTTTTGTGTTCACTAATGATTCTACTCATGCGAAGACACCAGAGCCATGCCGCGAATGGATGCAAGCGATTGATGATAGCTTAGACGAAAAAGTGGATGAAAAGGAATATACCAATCCCTCAATTCAAGAACTGTTTAAAGTGATTGAGAAAGAGAAAATCACGCCGGAAGAACGCGCTCGTATGAAGGACGAGTATAATCAGGAAAACGCAGAAAAGCGATCTTTCAAAAAGGGCAAGAATGAGGGCAAGAAAGAGGGCAAGAAAGAGGGCAAGATAGAGGGGATAAAGGAAACCGCTCGCAATTTTAAAGCCCTTGGCACCTTGACAATGGAACAGATAGCCAGTGCGACTGGCTTAACTTTGAAAGTGGTTAAGGCATTGTGAAGGAGTTCAACCGCTTTGATATTGGCGTTCAACGCTTTCGCTTTCACGGAAAATGATATACGATATAATAGTACAACGAATTGACGAAATAAACGAATTTAATCCTTAAATAAAAATCCGTTTATTTCGCTAATTCGCTGTACTTCTTATGAGTTTAAATGACAGAAATAATAGTAACATGTTGAAATCATTAGAAATTAAAAATTTTACCGTTTTTGCAAAAGCAAGCATTGAATTTTCAAAGGGATTAAATGTCATCATTGGTGACAATGCGACAGGGAAAAGTCATTTGCTCAAACTGGGCTATAGCGTTATGCACCTATTATCTGGATATTCAAACATTCAATCCAGCACTTTAGCCGAGAAATTGTATGATCTGTTCAAACCCAATAGTATAGGACATCTCAACAGCTATGAGAGTGGTCATCAACGCACTCAAATAACGGTGGCAATGGATTTACCAGAAACTTTCCAGTTTTCTTTTGCAAAAAATAGCACTCAAGTCACAATTGACAAAACCATTAGCCAGACATTTTCAAAAAAAGTCCCCGTATTTATTTCATCGCGTGAATTACTCCCCCTCGCTTTGTCTGAAGAACGTCTCTTATGTATTGATGAAACCCATTATGATTTATGCAAAGCTCTCAATTTACCCTTGTTAAAAAAACTACCCTCAGAACTCAATGACATTATTCAACCGTTAGAAACAGAACTAGGTGGGCAAGTTAGAATGGACAAAAAGGGCCATTTTTATCTTGACATTCCCAAACGGGGCGAAGTCGAAATGTCCTTAGTCGCTGAAGGACTCAGAAAAATGGCCATGCTGGTTTATCTGATTCAAAATGGTTCATTGGCTAAAGGCACTACCCTATTTTGGGATGAGACGGAAGCGAATCTCAATGCGAGAATTAGGGTAAAAGTCGCTAATGCGTTAGCAGCACTGGCTCAATATGGTCTTCAAGTGATTTTGACTACCCATGATTTATTTTTGATGAACGAATTATCTTTATTGATAGAATCCACCCCCAAAATGCCCGCACAATTTTTGAGTTGTTGCCCAAAAGAAGTCAGTGTTGTTGTGGAGCAGGGTAGAGTTTTAGAAGACTTGCACAGTATTGTCGTACTTGATGAGGCATTAGCACAGGATGATCGGGAACAAGATTTTTATTATAAACGCGATATGCAAAATTCATTGAGTCAGTAAAGGGTATAATGGTGAATGGTGAATGATGAATGATGAATGAAAGTCAATAAATATAAGTCTTTGTTTTTTAACAATTTCTGTGATGGAATGGGGAGCAACTTTTGGTTAAAAAAGCCGAATTGCACCACCCAAAAATAATCTGAACCTGGCTCCTGAAAAATAATTGGGAACAGAGTAAAATTCATAAGGTACAATTATGCCAGTCAAACATTAATGTGACTTTGAGCCAAATTATTGAGAAGTTCGGGTATATTGATTGTATTAAAATTTTTGGATGCTTAGGAACAGTCAAAAAATAACTTGTATTTTTAGAAACGGGCAGTTTCTTGAAGAAACTGCCTGTTTCTCATCATTAATTTGTGGAACTAAACCGCTGAGGTTTTGGAAACCTCGGCGGTTTTTCGTGAAATGATTTTTTTTGGAAAACTTATGATTACACAACTCAGTCTTAAAAATTTTAAATCGCACCAATCCACCAGACTTTCTTTGTCTAACCTCAATATATTGGCGGGAATGAATGGCACGGGTAAATCATCAGTGTTTCAAGCATTGTTATTGCTAAGACAGTCGTATTTAAAAAATAATTTGCTGGCGAAAGGAATCGATCTGAATGGTTTGTTATGCGACATTGGTGTTGCTAAAGATGCGATTTATCAATATGCCACCCATTCTTTGATTGAGTTGACATTGAAAACGGCTCATCAAAAAAATTATCAGTGGCAATTTGAGTACCAAGAACCCACTGCGACATTTATGCGCCTATTAAACCCGCCAGAATCCTTTGATGATCTCAGTCTGTTTGGTAATGATTTTCAATACCTGAGTGCTGCACGATTAGCACCTCAAAAGAGCTATCTTAAAGATACTTATCAGGTGGAAGTGCTTCGTCAGATTTCATATCAAAAAGGTTTAGGTGAATTTGTCGCGCATTTTTTACATTATTACGCGCATGAAAAAATGGCTTTCTCCAATCTAAAACATCCCCATTGTGATTCAGAAGAATTACTTGATCAGACGACGGTTTGGCTGCGAGAAATGATGCCTCATGTAGAAATCATTGTTTCTGAAAATAGAAGTCTTAACGCTTTTGAAATTCGCTATCAATTCAAATCGACACAGGCGGGTATTGTTCCTACCAATGAATTTAAAGCCGAAAACGTTGGATTTGGTGTATCTTATGTGTTGCCTATCATTGTGGTTATTCTATCCGCAAAGCCTGGTAGCCTTATTATGATTGAAAATCCAGAAGCGCATTTACATCCAAAAGCGCAATCTAAGCTGATCGAATTGATGGCATTAGCCGCTCAAAATGGTGTACAAATCTTGGTTGAAACACATAGCGATCACATTATCAATGGAACTCTTGTGGCAGTTAAAAGAGATGAAACCCACCAAGGTATTGCTCATAATAAAGTGAAAATCCATTACTTTCATCGTTCCGATAGTTACCACACGACGGAGGTGAGCAATTTGCCTGTTTTGAAGGGTGGGCAAATTAAAAATCCGCCCACTGGTTTTTTTGATCAGATTGAAACCGATTTGGAAACTTTAATGGGTTTTTAAAATGATGGTTAAAACTTTTCTTTTATTTCCAGAAGAAGATGATGATATCCTTGCCCTTGATAATCCAGAAGTGGCTAAAGATATGATTAAAACGGCAGTCAAGTTACGCAAAATAATACGTCAGCGATATGATGAAATTGAACTTTTTTATGATAGCGAAAATATCAAAGCATTTTTGCAGAAAATTTCCGTTCTTTTTGATAATGAATACCTGCAAAAGCCTACCACACAACTTAAAATCAGTTTACAAAAATCGACTGATTGGCGCAGGAGTGTGGTACAACAGCATGAATGTAGTTATGTTTTATGGTTCTTAGAGAAATTTGAAGTCAAAACCGTCAATAATAGTAGTCTTGCTGAAATGGCGGAAAGAATGTTAAACCAAACGACTGATAAATACTTATTACTCAATCTACACCAAAACATTCACATTAATCGTCAATTTTTGCCGATATTCAAAGACAGTCAACATATAACGGGTTTACCTCAGTTTGTGCATATTGAATTTGTTTCTGATGAGAAAGAATTTCAACTTTGGTGGGATATTTATCAAAAAACTGACGGGCTATGTGATTTTAGTTTATTAAATAGACAAAGATTTACCAGAACTCACCTGGTAGAACAAGGTAAAACAGTCTATAAAGAAATTTCAACTCGCTATTACTGGTATTTAGATAATCTGCATAAGAACCATTATGAAGTTTTTAATGCGATGGGCGAACATATTGGAATTGCTAATTTACAAGGGCAAATTGACACTTCTAAGAAAGAAAAAGGTAGAAGGATAACAGTCAATTAAAAGCCCAGGTTAAACATAAGGATATTTGGCACAATGTCTAATAAATTCACTTTTTCCAAGTTAAAAAAGCCTACTCATTAACTTGGGATTTAGTGAAATCACTATTCGTAAAGGTAGCCATATTGTTTTCAAGAATCCCTCTCTTGATTCAATTATTGTGTACCCCTTTTTCGCCACAACACCTATTGCTGCAATAAGAAAAATTCTCATAGAAAATAATATCTTGGATAAAAATTAGTCAACTGATTAGTGTTTAGAACGCCTGATATTGTAGTATAATGTAACATAGTACAACGGATTGACGGAATAAACGAATTTAATCCTTAAAGAAAAATCCGTTTATTCCGCAGAGAATAACTACAAGGATTATATATAATAAGGGATTAGATCATGGTTGTACTTGTTTGAAATCCTTTCTTATATACAATCCTTGTAGTTAGAGTTTGGCTTTAGAAAAAACTAACTCATCGAATAATAGTAGGGCGAATTGACGGAATAAACGGATTTAATCCTTAAAGAAAAATTCGTTTATTCCGCAGAGAATAACTACAAGGATTATATATAATAAGGGATTAGATCGTGGTTGTACTTGTTTTAAATCCTTTCTTATATACAATCCTTGTAGTTAGAGTTTGGCTTTAGAAAAAACTA
>JAOZSV010000234.1 GCA_029939505.1 Thiotrichaceae bacterium
AAGAACAAAGCTAAAGCGTTGTACTCCAAAGAACAAAGCTAAAGCGTTGTACTCCAAAGAACAAAGTTAATGTTGGATACCAAAGAACAAAGTTAATGTTGTACTCCAAAGAACAAAGCTAAAGCGTTGTATTCCATTTGTATTTCAAGGCTGAGTAGTTACAAAATTCTTTAATTTAAAATTTTAAAAAAACCATTTTTACCAAAAACTTGGTTTTCATCATAGATTTTGTTGATTTTCTTTGAATATTGATTTAATTAAATAAGTAGTCTAAACTTTTTCATATCAGAGATAATTTATCTGAACTCTTAATCCGCATTTTTAATAATAAGGAGTGTTAACCGAAATGTCTTCAAAAACGATACAAGCTATGTTTATTATTTCACTGATAAACACTTTGCAACCCGTTTACGCGGGAACCCGTGTGACTGTCTGTAGTAATCCGTTATCTTCTATACCAAACAATGACAGCATTGGCATCACTGATATCCTATCTATTAATGATAGCGGCAAGATTGAGGATATCAATGTTATTCTTGACGCAAGCCATAATCATGTCGGTGAACTCACTTTTAGCCTTGTGCATAACGGAGGTACTCAAGTGACCTTCATTGATCAACCTGGTCGCCCAGGTTCAGAATATGGCTGTTTGGGTCATGATATCGCCCTGATGACTATTGACGATGAAGGAACTTATAGCGTCGAAGATAATTGTATTCCCTTTAAACCAGCTTATGATAATGCCTTCTCGTATCAGCCTAACAATGCGCTCAATCTCTTTGACGGTGAAGACATTAATGGTAACTGGACTCTTACAGTCAGTGATAACCATGACTATAACCTGGATGCAGGTACATTAAACCAGTGGTGTTTAGACTATGAACGTGCCTCCAAAACGGTCTTTAATTCTCCACTACCTCCAGATACGCCCATTAGCTTTAAAGGTGAAACTGCTATTGGTGTTCCTGATTATTACTATTTTGAAATAACAGAAAGTTCAGGTATTGATGATTTAATTATCCATTCAGCCAATATCACAGGACCCCATCTGAGTGACTTTGACGTTGTTAAGCCAGAAGCAACGGCTTTTCCTTTTACCATTCCTATTAATACCAGTTCTACCTTTAAAATCGTCTGTATGCCATCAGCCAGCGGGGAACGTACAGCAACATTGACATTAAAAACGAATGTCGCTTCGACCCCTTCGATAGAATTTCCCTTACAATGTGTTGGTGCTGCTGGTGCTGCCAGTTATCGTGCGTCGCTTAGTGCAGGGGATACGCTAGATTTTGGCGAAGTGAAGGTGGATAGTTCTTCTAGTCGATTCCTTCGTATTGAAGAAGCGGGTAAATACGAGGACTTGATTTTGAGTTCTGCAACGATTACGGGTAGTCATCAGGATGATTTTATTCTCAAAACGCCCTCGTCTTTTCCCCACACGATTTCTAAAGGCACAAGTAGTACCCTCACTTTAGAATGTCATCCCTCAGTTGGTGGGCAACGCAGAGCCACTTTAAAAATACAGACTAATGATCCATTGAATCCAACTGTTAAATACAACCTCAAATGTCTGGGTTTAGCACCGAGCTTAAAATCGACTGATGACAAGTTTGAATTTGGTGCCAGTAAACCACCAACGACGGTTGATAAAACTATCTATATCAGAAACACAGGTTATGCTGACTTGACGATAAAATCACCGTTTATTAGGGGTGCAGATGCGGGTGTTTTTACCCTCACGCCTTCTTTCACCGAACTCACCATTGCAGTCGGGGGAATTCTTGCCCTGACGGTAGAATGTCATTTAAAGCATTCTGGTTTATTCGAGGCGACATTGGAATTAACCACAGATGATCCGTCGCAACCCTTTTTGGAATATCCCCTCAATTGCTCAGGTAGTTATAATACAAATCCACTCTATAGCTCCACGCCTATCCCTGGCAGCATACTCTACTTTGGCAATCGTATTGTGGGTACAAGTGCTAAGAAAAGTTTCAAGATCAAAGAAATGGGTAATGATACCTTAAAAGTCAATTTAGCACTGCGCCCTATCACGGGACATATAGAGGATTTTAAGATTATAAGCCCTTCTTTTCCTCTCATTATTGAGGATGGCGATCCTGGAGTCAATGTCATTATAGAATGTACGCCTTCGGCAGATGGATTACGCGAAGCCACATTAAATTTAATCAGCACTGATATGTCGGATCGTCCAACGTCGATTCATCCCAATCCCACTTACAGCTTGAAATGCAATGGCAAGGCGGCTGTCTATCATTCCACTTTACCTCCTGGAGACACATTAGACTTTGGCAGTCCTCCTGTGGGGATTACGGTAATTGAAAGCTTTGACATTCAAGGAACGGGTAGTAAAGCAGCATTGAAGGTGGATTTCATAGATATCACTGGACCCAACGCAAGCGATTTTAACATTGCAAGCGATTTTAATAACGATTCTAATCGTTCGACTTTTCCTTTTGAAATTGCTGTTGGCGGTGCAGACAAAACCATCAATATAGAATGTACAGCGTTGGCACTTGGGGTACGCACGGCACAATTAAACTTAATCAGTAATGATCCATTAAATGCGACACCAACTTACAATTTGAGGTGCATCGGTCAAGAAGCACTTGGTCCAGGCTATGCCTCTACCCCACCTCCTTTAAGTGGCACGTTAAACTTTGGCAGTACCCCTGTAGGTGCGCCTATCAATCAAACGTTTGATATTCAAGAAGTGGGTAATGCAGTATTGGATGTCGGTTTAGCAACACCTGCTATCACAGGGGAACATAATGGTGACTTTCGCATCATCAGTCCAACGTTTTCTTTCTACATTCCTGATCAGAGTGCAGAAGTCACCGTCATGGTGCAATGTAATCCATCATTTGTCGGAATGCGCACAGCGACATTACATTTAACCAGTAATGATGCTTTGAATCCAACGCCAACTTATCACTTGGAATGCACAGGAACAACGCTACTGCCACCAGAAGACGAGTTGCCATTACCGTTCAACTACACGCTAACCGTAGTGAACATGGGCAATGGAACAGTCGCCAGTCTTCCCGCGGGCATTAATTGTGGTACAAACTGTCGCGCGAACTATGAAAAAGATACGTCCTTAAAGTTAATCCCAACGCCAGGAACAGGTTTTCGCTTTGCCGGCTTTAGTGGAGATTGTGATGCAAGCGGAAATGTCGTACTAGATGCGAATAAATCCTGTATCGTGCGTTTTAATCCTATTGAGATAAAGCCTGTTAAACATACTGGTTCCACTTCCCAGTATGAGCCATTTTCATGTCCTCCCATAGAGACGATTAACAGCGTATGCAGCTTTTATGGGCAAACCGCCAAAAATATCACTATTGGCAGTAAGGGTAATATATCCAAAGTTGTGCTAGAGGGTAAAATTATAAACAATGGATGGATATCTAATGCCACGTTGAACGTCGATAGCCAATTAACTGGCGGTACTCTGACAGGCTTTATTACCAATCTTGGTACGCTTACTGACATTAAGTTTCGGGGTGCTTTGCTGGAAGGCGGTACTTTGTCAGGCACGATTATCAACAACGGTTCTGTCGGTGGCACTATCCAAAATGTGCTTTTAAGTGCTCGCACAAAGATCAGCGGTGGCAAAATGGCCGGTAAAATCATTGGTGATCCAAAAGCTCCTGCTCTATTGGAAAACATGACAGTGAAGGCAGGTAGCTATTTGGATAACGTGAAAATAGGTGACAATGTGGTATTGCATGGAGATATTACTTATGGTCCAAACGTGCAGTTTGTCAATAAACATAAAAATAGTGATGTTCAACAAAATATTCAAGTCGTTGATGGGAAAAAAACGCTGAAGGACATCACCATTGGAGCAAAAGAGAAATACACCGATGTTGTGTTAAAAGGCACAATTACGAATTTTGGGAAAGTGTCTAATGCAACGGTGGCTCCTGGCTGCGACTTCAAAGGCGGTACCCTCAATGGCGACATCACTAATCAGGGTACTATCACTGATGTGAAGTTTTGTGGTGAACTGACAGGTGGCATTTTGGCAGGAGAAATAAAAAGCTGCAAAAATGCGATTATCAGCAATGTTAAGTTAGCAGCAAACGCGGAATTGAGCGGCGGAAATTTGCAAGGTTACATCAATGGAGAGGCCCAATCCCCTGCCCTACTGGATTCTGTTACCATAGAGGGCAATGTGTCAAACGTGATTATTGGGAAAAATGTCAAAAACGAAGGAACGATAACGGACTCTGAATTTCGTGGTGACGTTCTCAGTGGCGGTACTTTATCTGGCATTATCAGTAACACGTTTGGAGGGACAATCCAAGATGTGCAGTTAGCGGGAAACATGACGTTGATTGGTGGTAATCTAAAAGGTGAAATCATCGGCGATCCTGATGCCCCTGCCCTATTAGAACATATAAGAATTTCTGTGCCTAGCACGCTTGAAAACGTCATCATTGGTGACAACGTCTATTTACCAGAAGAAGTTATATTGGGAGAAGGAGTAGAATTTCTCAATGAACCTGAAGAAGAAACACCAGAAGAAGTCGTCACCGCATTCAGCATAAATGCAGAAGGTCATAAGACGGATAGCCAAGCCATTTTAATTGGGGAAATTAAAACCCTTGACGGGAAACAACCCAATCATGCCATGTTTTCTTACGAGGAAGCAGAATTTCTGGAAATATCGGCAATGATCACGCCCTTCTTTGAAGAAATCGGCGAGAATAGTGATATTTTCATGGTGGCAATACATAAAGACGATCCCAGAGAAGCTAATCTCATGCGTAATGGGAATGACTGGATAGATTGGGATAAAGAGATCAGCAGCTTAGAACCTGTCCAAACCGAACTGCAATTACCAGAAACGCTAGAACTGTCTATTTATCAAGGTGATTTAAGCGATATTGCGTCTGAGGTTGAATTTGAATCCAATGGACATATCTTCCATTGGGAAGACGTTTCAGGTGAATATGAATTTTTTGTCGGATACAAATTGGACGATGGCAGCCTCACATACAACGGTGTCGAACCAATACACTTTTTTGTGGAAACCGCACCAGAATATTGTATTCTTTATGCCGTACATGATCAGGGCTTAAATGACTCACAATTCATTACCATTGACTTGAGTGCAGGGCTGAAAGGCGATATGAAGCCGCTAGGTCCTTTATATCCTGGGCGCGATATAGAAGGATTAGCCTTACACCCTCTGGACAATAATCTCTTATATGGCTCTGCCGGTGACCATTCCGATGTAAAATGTGAAAATCTTAATGGTGAAGGTGAAGATGAAAATCTCAATGGTGAAGATGAAAATCTCAATGGTGAAGATGAAAATCTTAATAGTGAAGATGAAAATCTTAATAGTGAAGATGAAAATCTCAATGGTGAAGATGAAAATCTCAATGGTGAATGTGAAAATCTCAATGGTCATGTTTATACGATCAATCGAGAAACGGGAGAATTGTCATTAATCGGACCAACTGGTTTTGACAAAGTGTCAGGACTGGCGTTTAATTCCATTGACAACAGCCTATGGGGTTGGGGCAGAAATGAGGGAAAAGATAATAAGTGGACCGGAATTATTCAAATTGATCCAGAAACAGGGGTAGGTACGCCGATAAAGCAGTTTGATTATCGAAAACATGACATGGGCGGACTGGCTTGGAGCATTGATGGGCGCAAACTCTATGCGTCTGGCGGCAGCACTTTGTGGGTTTATGATCAAGACACACAGACTTTAGAAGTGGCTTGTCAACATGTTGCCGATGGCAAAGTTGAAGGAATAGATATGCAGCCCAACGGCTATTTGTTAGTCGGCGTGGATTACAAAAACGCGCAAGATCGAAAAACAAGCATTTTAGCCTACGATCCTGAAAATTGCAAGGTAGTACACAAACAGGTTTATGAAGGACTACGATATAACGATATTGAGTCCATTGTTTGGCCATCGTCGGAATGCAATTATATTTCATGGTTATCTGCTGACTGAACTTTTATCCAAAACGCTTTTAAAGTCATTTTCGAGTCCAACGCTTTGGAAATTTGGAGTCCAACGCGAGCGTAGGGTCAATGCCATTAAGTTAAAGGGCAGACACATAAATCTGCCCCTACAAACCCCCGCGTATTCATTGACTGTAGGGGCGAACCTGCGTGTTCGCCCTGGCTTAACTTAATGGCATTGGAACGTAGGGTGGGTAGGAGCGAAGCGTAAACCCACCACAACCTCTAATAAGGACAAAACATGATGACTATTGAAAATTTAGAGCAACTATTGCAACAAGCCAAACAGGGAAATGTACAAGCGCAAAATAATTTGGGTTTATTATACTTAAACGATGACAATCTCGCTTTCGAGGCTTACCGTTTTTCGTCAAAAAATGGTAAGCCTCGAAAAGATATTGAACAAGCATGGTATTGGTTCAACGAAGCCGCAAAAAAAGGATTTGAAAAGGCACGACTTAATTTGGGTAAAATGTACCAAAAAGGGTTAATTAAAGATTTTAGCGATGAACCTGAAAAAGCGAAAACACCACTGGCTAGAAGATTACTACAATTGAGGAAAGAGGCACTTGCTAAGGGAATGCCTCTGTTGAATTCGGATGAAATCAATGAAGAAGTGAAAAAACGGCGAGCTGGATATTAAAACATGAAACCACATCAGAAAAAGACTTTTCTTGACACTGGCGTTTTGATAAAAGCTTTTCAAAGTCCGTTAGAAGAGGGCGAAAAAGCTTTTAATATTGTTACTACCACGGATAGACAATTTGTTGTGAGTGACATATTGAAACTAGAATTACTCCCTAAAGCACGATTTCATAAACAGTCAAAAGAAGTTGCATTTTATGAAGAGTTCTTCAAAAATGCGACTCTGTCCATTGAAATCACTCCAATTATGGTTGCGAAAGCCATAGAATTAGCAAGTGAATATGACTTAGCACCGTGTGATGCTCTTCACCTCACTGCTGC
Organism: Thiotrichaceae bacterium; assembly: GCA_029939505.1. Classification (GTDB taxonomy): domain Bacteria; phylum Pseudomonadota; class Gammaproteobacteria; order Beggiatoales; family Beggiatoaceae; genus QNES01. The sequence goes on from JAOZSV010000234.1 coordinate 6,982, forward strand.
AATTGAAGCACAAGTTGATGAATTTATTACAACCGAAAAACCGACAAAACCATTTTTTCGAGTACAAAAATTGGATTTTCAGATAATTTCTCTTTATGTGTTACCCACCCGACATTAACTTAAATGGGATCAGTTCGCGGCGAGAGCGAGCATAGGGTGGCGAAAGCGAAACCCACCACAACTTCACCCATCCAAATGTCCTACACAAGCCCCCAATTTGGGGCTTTTTCTTATTCCCAAAGCTGAAGCGTTGGACTCCAAAATATCCGATGGA
>JAOZSV010000069.1 GCA_029939505.1 Thiotrichaceae bacterium
AGCAGACTATTCGAGGCTAAAGTTTTTTTAAAGAAAAAACTTTAGCCTCGAATGCTTTCAGCCTTGAAATTGATTTCAAGGCGGAGTAGTTACTAAAGGAGATTGGTTTATTAGACTTGATGGCATGAAATCTAATAACCCCTCGCATCAATTCGATTCGAGGTTTAAGTTTTTTGAAGAAAAACTTAAACCTCGAATAAAGTTTTTTGAATACTTTAGCCTCGAAGTTCACTCCCCTGATCCGTTGTACTAAATATCGGGCTGAGTCGTTACCGTTTTTTATTAACCCAAAAGGAGTCTTTATTGATTATGAAAAAAACACTTTCTGTTGTTTTAAGTTCTATCATGGCATCTGCCCTATTGCTACCTGCCCATGCTGCGCCATATAAAGTAGTGGAAGTCGCTAATGGGGGCAACATCACTGGTCAAGTCACCTTTAACGGTTCACAAAAAGAAGCAGATAAGCACACCAAGAAATATACCAGTATCAAAGATGAGAAAGTCTGTGGTAAGGGCCCTCGCAAAATACAGTATGTCAAGATCAATGGTAATGCACTCAACGATGTTGTCGTTTATCTATATAAGGTGAAAGAGGGCAAAGAATGGCCTGAGGGCAAAACCAACACCACCATCAAGCAAGAAAAGTGCGAATTCATGCCATTTTTTACCGTCATGGCAAATAAGGGAGAACTCACTGCCATTAATACTGATGCAGTAGCCCATAACATCCACACTTACGAAATGATTGGTCGTGCAAAGAAAACAGCGATCAATGTCAGTCAGCCACCAACCGAAGAACCGGGTAAGGTGACTAAGGAAATCAACCTCAAACGAGGCGCGGGCATGAAGGTAGAATGCGATCAGCACGATTTCATGCACAGCTTTGTGTTTGTGGCTAAAAACCCGTACTACGCCGTCGTGAACGAAGACGGCACTTACAAGATCGAAGACATTCCCGCCGGCAAATACAAGGTGAAAACGTGGCACGGCTATTTGAAAGTTCCGAATAAACAAAAGGTTACTGTAAAAGCGGGTCATACAGAAACCATTGATTTTGAGTATAAAAACAAGAAGAAGTAGTTATCTATTTAACTGATGTTACGCACTATGTTTCCAAGATGTTTAAGAAATCCGATTTTCAAAAATCGGATTTCTAAGCTCGAATAGAATCGCTTTGCGTAACATCAGTATTTAATGGTTATTTAATTTCAAACTTTCAGGAGTGCTAAATGAATAAACGCACTGTTCAGCGTCGTTTAATGACGCTATCAATGGGCATTACTATGGCATTGACTGCCAATGTAGGCTATACCGCGCCAGACATTGGACCATTGCCGAAAATTAAAATCGACAAAGCGAAAGCAGAATTGGGCAAACGCCTATTCTTTGATGCCAGATTATCAGGAGACGGTGCCATTTCTTGTGCCACTTGTCATCGACCTGATAATGGCTTTAGCTTTAAAATAGCCATTTCACCAGGATATCCGGGTAATGGTCACTTTCGCAACGTTTCTAGCGTCATTAATTCCGTCCATAAAAAGGTATGGATGCACGACGGGCGCATCGGTACCAATCTCAACGATGTCACCCGTGGCATGATCACGGAAGACTACATTATGAACATGGACATGCGTATTATGCAAGAGCGTGTCAAACAAGACCCCGTCTATCTGGAAATGTTTGAAAAAGCCGGATACGGCGAACCTTCCAACGGTAAAGTGCGTAAAGCCATTCCCGAATATCTCAAAACACTCACCTCCAGAGGATCGCCCTTTGATACAGGTACAATGTCCGAAGACGCGCAACGGGGTATGGCACTCTTTAAAGGCAAGGCAAATTGTACTGCCTGTCATAATGGTCCTCTGCTCTTGGATGAGAAAGCGCATAACACCGGCGTACCAGAAAATTGGGATATTTTCCTTAACTCATTGAATCACCAGGCTTTTATTGCTTATAACATGTTTATGGGCAATGAAAATTACATGAACCTCAAGCGTGATCCAGGTGCCCATATCCACACCCATAAATCTGATGGCAGCGACATGGGTAAATTTATGACACCCTCGTTGCGTGAATTGAAGTACACCGCACCTTACATGCACAATGGCATGCTGAAAACCTTGGAAGAAGTGATCGCCTTCTATAATAACGGTGGCGGCGAAGATAGCAATAAAGACCCTTTGATCAAACCACTTAGTTTGAATGATGCAGAACAAGCAGACTTAGTTGCTTTCTTATTAGCGTTGTCAGGTGAGCCTTTGACAACATCAGAACATGTCTGGACAGAGCCATTTCCAAACGAATACGAAGCCATTGCAGATTGGCGCAATGTTCGTAACTAAAAGGAGGAAGCAATGTATAGAACAATGAAAAGCACAGGACTAGCCACTGCCATCGCGGTAGTTTTGGTAACTCCTCTCAGTCAACAAGCGACAGCAGCTTCTGAACAAGCGAAGGCTTTTCCACCACTCGCACCGTTGGGACCACCACCCATACCGCCTGATAATAAACAATCGGATGCCAAGGTGGAATTAGGCAAAATACTGTTTTTTGATCCCCGCGTGGCAGGTGATACCTCGACAGCCTGTTCTACCTGCCATGAACCTGATCAAGGATGGGCTTGGAGCGACAACTTCTCGCGTGGATATCCCGGAACGGTTCACTGGCGCAATAGTCAGACAATCATTAACTCCGCCTACTACGGTAAATTCTTCTGGGCAGGGGCAGCGAGATCATTAGAAGCACAAGCACCCGCCGCCGCAAAAGGGGGCGTGGCTGGTAATGGTGAAAATGACATCATGGAAGCGCGTTTAGCTTTAATTCCAGAATACCGCAAACGTTTTGGAGAGGTTTTCGGTAGCGAATGGCCGCTGATTGATGATGCTTGGCGAGCTATCGCCGCGTTTGAACGTACCCTGGTACAGCGAGATACACCACTTGACAAATACCTGCAAGGTGATAAAGAAGCGATCAGCGAAGAACAAGTTCGCGGCATGGCTTTATTCAATGGCAAAGCAGGGTGTATCCAATGTCATAATGGCGCGTTAGCCTCCGATGACAGTTACTACAACATCGGTGTACCCCCGTCAACACGCTGGGAAGAAGACGGCTTAGCTCAAATTACTTTCCGTTTTGAGTATTATTCAAAAGGGGCTAACGAAGAACTGTATCGTACTGCTAAAGCGGATGCGGGCTTATATTTCCGCACAAAAAACGAATGGGACAAAGGCAAATTCCGCACCCCTTCCCTGCGTTATACCATGTACACAGCGCCATATATGCACAACGGCGCATTTTATGAACTTGAAGAAGTCATCAATTTCTACAATCAGGGCGGATTCGACGAAGAGGCTCGTACAACCGATTGGCCAAAAAACAAGAGCAAACTCATTAAACCGCTGGGCTTGACTGATGAGGAAAAAGAAGACTTATTGGCCTTCTTAGAAGCATTCTCTGGTGAAGAGATTCTCATGGAAAGACCCGAATTACCCCCTTACGCGCCATTGTTTACCAAAGCAGAATTAGAGGCATTGAAAAAGTAAATTCACCATTTGAGGACAGGAGTTCAAAATGACAACTAAAACGCATGACGAATCTGCGGCGGAACATGGCAAATGTATGTTGAACCGCAGAGAGTTTATGCTCTATAGCGGTGCCACCGCAACCGCTGTGAGTACCACGACGATTACTTTATTTCCTGGCACAACTCAAGCCCAAGAAGCACGAGTCGTTGGATATCCACGTAAACTCATCGCTAAATTGAGTGAACTGAAAGACCATGAACCAGTGAACTTCAATTACCCGGATGACAACAAAAATGCCTTTTGTATGCTGGTAAAAATGGGTAATGTCAAAGCCGGTGGCGGTATAGGCCCTCAAAACGATGTTGTGGCATTCGGCTCCCTATGTACCCATCAAGGTGGTCCATTAGCAGGTACTTACAAAGTCACGGATGATCAACGGACATTAGGTCAATGTCCCTTCCATCTATCAGTGTATGACTTACGCCGTCATGGAATCATCGTTTCTGGTCAAGCCTACCAGAGTTTGCCACAGGTTATGCTAGAAGTTGATGGTGATGATGTCTATGCAGTAAGCATGATGGGCCTTTTATATGGTCGCAATGAAAATCTGATGGCTGCTTAAAGCTAAAAGAAACCAAGTTTTTTGGAAAAACGGGGGTTCTCAACATTTTTCGTATTCAGGGCAACCATAAAGGATTGCCCCTACAATATTCTTATTCAAACTGACGAAAATATTCTGATGTAGGGGCAATCCCTTGTGGTTGCCCTGAGTCTGATGTAGGGGCAATCCCTTGTGGTTGCCCTGAGTCGTTACCATTTTCCACCAACATTTAGGAAATATAAGATGTCAACCAATTACTATTTACCTGAAGACAAGGTGCCATTGCCACCCAAACATGCTGAGGTACTAACCACTTGCTGCGACTATTGCGTCGTCGCTTGTGCTTATAAAGTTTATCGGTGGCCTCTCGGTTCCAATGATGGGGGTCCAAAAGCGAATGAAAATGCTTATGGGATCGATTTTCCGAGTAATGCTCTCCAAGACTGGGTTGCGCCTGCACAGCATAATGTTGTCATGCACAACATGGTTCCCCATAATGTCGTCATTACCCCAAACAAGGATGCCAAAACGGTTAACACCAATGGCGATTCCAGTATACGCGGCGGCTTGATTGCCCAAAAATGCTACAACCCAAAAACACCGACCCGTGACCGTTTAACCACACCACTGCTACGGATTTATGGCATTTTACAACCCGTGCCTTGGGATTTTGCCCTTGATATTGCTGCTGAAGTGGCTAAACATGTCATTGCTAAACACGGTGCCAATGCTTACTCGGTGAAAACGTTCTCTTATCAGTACATTGAAAACACTTATGCAATCACAAAATTCGCAGCGCGTCATATTAATACAGCCAGTTTCACATTCCACGATACCCCTTCTGATGTCACTTCCACACCAGGATTCAGAGATGCCGGCTTTGATAACTTTGGCCCCTCGTATGATGACTGGAAAAATTCTGAAGTGCTAATGTGTTGTGGTACTGACCCCTACGAAACCAAAACGATCCTCTTTACTCAGCATATCATGCCAGGTATCCAGCGTGGCATGAAAGCGATTATGGTCAATCCACGCGAAACGGCGGGCGTTGCTTATGTCAAAAAGATGGGTGGTTTACATTTAGACCTTTATCCGGGTACGGATACCGTATTATTAGGTGCCATTGCTCGCGTTGTGTTAGAAAATGGCTGGGAAGATCAGGAATGGCTGAAAAAGTGGGTCAACAATAAGTGGGAATCTAACTCTGGCTTTGGTCAAGGAACTCGTAACACGCCCTGGCAATGGCGTACCACTTGGGGCAAATTCCAAACCAAGGGCTTTGAAGACTACAAAAAATGGTTGCTCTCCCAACCCGAATATGAACTGGCAAAAGCCGCTGAAATCACCGGCGTTGAACCAGAAAAAATCAAAACCGCAGCAGAATGGATTGCCAAACCCAAAGCCGATGGTACCCGTCCGAAATCTTCATTTGGTATTGAAAAAGGCTTTTATTGGTCTAATAACACCGGCAACACCAATGCCATTTCCTCTTTAGCCACTATCTGCGGTGCAGGTGGTCGTCCGGGTCAAGTCGTTGGACGCTTCGGCGGACACCAGCGTGGTGGACAGCGTGGTGGTGGACTACCTCGCAATAAATCACCGGAAAAAGTGCCAGGTCGTCGTCGTCGCGCCTTGGATACTGACCGTTGGCTCGTTTCCGGTCATACTCGTATGGCACATGTCATTGGTACAACTTGGATTCAAGCCATGTGCGGTTCCCAAGGGCTGCAAGAGGCATTTCAAGAATTGGTCGTTAAAAATCCCAATCAAGTGCGTACCCACGATAAGCAGGAAATCATAGATACGCTCAAAGCGCGTGCGGACTCCGGCGGAATGGTCGTCATCGACCAAGATATTTACCTCCGCAATCCCATCGGTTCTCAATTTGCTGATATTATCTTCCCAGCCGCAACTTGGGGCGAAGAAGACTTCATGCGGGCCAATGGAGAACGTCGTCTGCGTCTCTATCAGAAATTCTATGATGCCCCAGGCGATGCAAAGCCAGATTGGTGGATTATCGCCCAATTAGGCAAGCGGATGGGCTTTGACGGCTTTGATTGGAAAAACGCCAACGATGTCGCGGAAGAATCTTCACGCTTCAGTCGTGCAGGGCGCAAAGCTTACCACATGCTCAAAGTCTATGCACATAATCATGGGCGTACCTTGCATGAACAACTGCGTCTATTAGGTGCTGACGGTATCCAAGGTCCCACCTTCATCAATGATAAAGGGGAATTGAAGGGAACAGTGCGATTGCACAATACGCTTGCCACACAAGAAGATTGTGCAGAAAGACAAGGTCCCAATGGCCCTTGGGGTGCAAACATGGTCAACAAGAAGATGACCCACTTCAACAGCCAAACCGGTAAAATCAATCTCCAGAAACATCCTTGGAGCCTTTTTTCTGATTACTGGGCGTGGTTAAAGCCTCAGGGCGAAGAATTATGGATGACCAACGGTCGCATCAACGAAGTCTGGCAATCCGGCTTTGACGATCAACAACGTCGTCCCTATATCACACAACGTTGGCCTGAAAACTTTGTCGAGGTTCATCCTGATGATGCGAAAACACGGGGTATTGAATCAGGTGACTATGTAATGTTGCACTCAGATCGCGTTCCCTCCCATAAGGACACGATTATTGGAGTCTATAACGATCACTTCCAATTCGCCTCCCTTATGGAACGCGGACATATTGAACTGTCCAAGGCGGCGGTAACAGCAGTGGCAGTGGTCACACCCCATATCAAGAAAGGGGTGCTATATACCATGTTCATTGACATGCGCCAGCCCTCCAATGCGATCATGCCAAGAGTAGTCGATCACATCAGTGGTAATTACAACTATAAACTGGGTGTCGTAAAAGTCAATAAGCTCGGTGAATCCAAGTATAAGAAGGAATTCCGCAGCATGTCGTTCGCGCCTAGAAATATTACTTAGTAGAGCGTAGCGAAACACACCATTTTCTACTCAAATCAAAATTATTCGAGCGTAGGCTCAATGCCATTAAGTTAAGCCCAAGAAATATTCCATTCTAGGTTTGAGTTTTTTTGAAAAAAAACTCAAGTCGAGGCTAACGTTTTTTTTAAAGAAAAAACGTTAGTCTCGACTCGAAAACTTAATGGCAGTGACCCTACGCTTGCTATTGAAGTTATTGAGGTTCTAAAAATGTCAAGAATAATCACCGGAAATGACTGTTTGCCACCGATATCGGGTGGATATCTCTCTATAAAAAAAGAGGGCAAAGAATTTCATATAGCGAGTGTACCTTCTTTTGTATCTGGAGCAGATCGTTATCACGATAGCGTGTTGGAGAATGATGATGATTTCAAAGATAAAGAAGGAAACCAATTTGTGATCAGCATTTGGTCATCGAATGTTGGCGTGGATTGGAAATTAAGTTTATTCGCCAAGAACGGGGATGATGAAACTTTGGCAAAACATATTGATATGGAGTATCAAAGCAATGACTACTGATCTTCAAGGAAGAAGCCGCTTTTATAACTCATTTAAATCTGATCTCAATGCCTTAAAAACTTATCAGAATGATCCATTAATTAATCGGTTATTATTTTCCCATACTATCTCAATAATGGAAAAATACATAAGCGATCTTTTCATCCATGAGATATCGACGAATGATGTAAAACTCAAGCGACTCGCCAACCAAAATAAATTTAAAGAACAAAAACTTAGCGTTGCGTTTGCATTGAATAATAGTGTATCCGATTGGATGATAAACACCATGAAGAAAATGGTATGGCACCGTCTGAATGATATACAGATACTCTATAAAGATGTACTGGGTATTTCATTTGAGCTTGAACGTCCAGTAATTGATGCTATAAACAAACGACATCACTTGGTACATAGAAACGGTTATGATCTAGAAGGTCATTTGGTTTCTATTAGTGATAATGACTTGGAGAACTTAATGACTACAATTAAAAGGTTTATATCGAAAATAGACGAAAAATATACCAGCTAACAATACAATACAGTTGAATTAAACCTTTAGCCAGGTAGGGTGGACAAACGTGGTGTGCAACGGCATTTAGGGGTTGACAACCATTTTTGAGATTGAAAGGTGGGCAACATGGTTGCCCACCCTACTTGGCTAAAACCCTAATCCTCTAGCGAAAAGGGCGATATAATTATTGTCAATCAATCATCATTGCACAAGTCACATTATCCACCACCTTGAAAATTTTTTTTCAAAAAGTACCTTGAAATAAAATAATTGGCCCTCATATAGAATATATCCCCTATTTACCATCGTAAATTATGAGGGGGTAGGCGTATAGTTTAGGTCGTTGATGCTGTCAGCCAACCCAACTATATAAATACACACATAACTGACTCTTTTTGGAGAACAAGTTTTTTTAAGCCAGGTAGCTGCTTGTAAAATGAATGCCGTTGCACACGATCACTTGCATTATCAAATCAATTTGTTCGTGTGTGCAACGGCCTACCCGGCTAAGGTAAGCACCTTACGCTTGTTTTGCTTCATGATCCAAGTCTAAGTTTGATGTTATTAACAATTTATTTACAAGATAGGAGAAATAAGTTATGAGTATTTACAAACCAGGTCGTCCAAGCCGTCAAGAGCCACCCAATACAGAAGGTGAATATCGTTGGGTGAATAAAGACACAAAGGATATTGATTATATTGGAGAAACGTCTGATTTAGATAGGCGCAAAGCTGAACATGAACGTTCTGAGAAGCCTGTATCATCTGATACTCATCATTTTGAATGGCAAAAAGCGGATGGTAGAAGCACATCAAATACCCGTAGAGATCACGAACGTGAAAAAATTAAAGAGCATAATCCCCCTTTAAATCAAAGAGCCGGTGGTGGTGGTCGAAAAGCCAAGTGAGCGTAAAGCTTTTCCTCGTTCCCAAACTCCGTTTGGGAACGCCTTCCTCGACGCTCTGCGTCGAATAATTTCTAAATAAGCCAGATAGGGTGAGCAACCACGTTGCCCACCAAAAACCCTACCTTTACTCATTCCTTAATATCAATCAAATAAAATTTCTCTCTCAGGAGAATATATAGACTTTAATTGTTATGCGAGTTCGGGGATTATTAAAATGCCTGAAAATGACAGAGACTGGTATGATAAACCAATCACAGTCGTTTTGCTGCGACAAGAATCAACAAATACACCAATAACCAAGCGTTCCCCTCGCCCTATTGGTTTAGCCAAAGAGAAATTTTTCTGGTTCCCACGCGCCGGCGTTCATCGTGATACTTTATCATTTAAATTATTGATTTTTAAAAGATTATTAGCAAGCGTAGGGTGATGGACGAAACCCACCATTCATAAATCACTCAAAAGGTGGGTTTCGTTTCACTCTACCCACCCTACGCTTGCTGTGCCGATGCACGGATTAAAAGTAAGGTAAAAAATCATGACTGAAGATATTGCAGTCGCAGTAGTAAAAGAAACATTTGGACTCTTTAAGCCCACAGTCGTAGAAGGTACCGTTGTTGATACCGACGGAAAACCTATCTCCAACGTAGAAATTAGCATAGGGAAACAAAGTGATACAACCTCCACGAGTGGCAAGTTTATACTTAGGGGGTTCAAACCCGGGCAATATGTTATTAAGGTGCAGTATAAAAGCATCACAGATCCAAATGCAGAGAAGGTTCATTTGGAAAGGGGAGAAAAAGCGCAAGTCACAATAACCCTATCTGATAAGGTAGTCAATTCTCCTGTTCCTAAACCATCGGAGACAAAGCGAGAAAAAACCCCAACGGAAATATTTAAACTGGGACAGCGTTATGAACATGGAAAAGGCGTAAAACAGGATATTCAAAAAGCCTTTAAATGTTATTCTATGGCAGCCCAGAAGGGTCTTGCTCCGGCACTGGTTCAAGTGGGTTCTATGTGTTTGAAAGGAGAAGGCGTAAAGCAAAACCCTCAAATTGCTTTTAAATGTTATTTGAAGGCTGCTAAACAAGGGGTTGCCCAAGCACAGCATCAAGTTGGTGAGATGTATTACAACGGAGAAGGTGTAGAGAAAGATGACACCAATGCCTTTAAATGGTATATGAAAGCCGCCGAACAAGGGTTTGCTGAAGCACAACGTGCCGTTGGTTATAGCTATTCCAATGGGGAAGGTGTAGAGGAAGATAAAACAAAAGCCTTTGAATGGTATATAAAGGCTGCTGAACAAGGTGTGTCACGAGCGGCAAATGGTGTTGGATTGTGTTATAAAGAAGGTTGGGGTGTAGAAAAAGATATACTGCAAGCTTTTGAATGGTTTCTTAAATCTGCCAAGAAGGGAGATGTTAGAGCACAATACAATGTCGCCCTTTGCTATAATTATGCAAATGGCGTAAGGAAAGACCTTCACGAAGCCTTTAAATGGTATATGAAAGCCGCCGAACAAGGGTTTGCTGAAGCACAACGTGCCGTTGGTTATAGCTATTCCAATGGGGAAGGTGTAGAGGAAGATAAAACCAAAGCCTTTGAATGGTATATAAAGGCGGCTGAACAAGGTGTGTCAGGAGCGGCAAATGGTGTTGGATTGTGTTATGAAGAAGGTTGGGGTGTAGAAAAAGATATGCAACAAGCATTTCAATGGTATCTTAAATCTGCCAAAAAAGGAAATGCCACAGCACAGCGAAATATTGGTTATTGCTACAGTGATGGAACTGGTACAGAGAAGAACATCAAAGAGGCACTTTATTGGTGGGAAAAAGCGGCAGAACAGGATACTGATGGGAAAATTCTTTTAGGAACGCTATACTTGGAAGGTACAGAGGATATTCCACAGGATGAGGAAAAAGGGTTGGAATGGCTTAGACAAGCAGCAGAGCAAGAAAGTACGGAGGCTATAGTAAAACTTGCTGATCATTATATACGGAAAGACGAACAATCAAAGGCCATCAAATGGCTAGAAAAGGGAGTTCAACTCAATGATCCAACTGCTAAGGTAATGTATGCTTTTATTCATGTCTTCGATCACGAGTATAAAGATGATTCCAGTAATACTTTTTGGTTTGCAGAATATTGGGTACAGACGCCTAACGATGATGCACTGAATAATGCTAGAAAAGCCTATGCTGGTGATCTTGTTGATGATATGTTGATACTCAGTGATGATAGTTTTTGGGGAGGATGTAAAAAAGGCTTCCTCATCACAAAAGATTTGCGACTGATTACATCGAAAGAGCCTAACCGCCCAATTGATCTAACGGCAAAAAAAGCATTATCTAAGTCTTCATATCCTTTTGATGATAAAGTGAAAAAGGCTATTGAAAAACTACTATTGTTATAATCAGCCAAGTAGGGTGGGCAACGTCTTTTTGGTGCAACGGCACAAATCAATACATTAGCAAATGTTCCAATTATCAAACTTCTTTACGGAAACAAAACGCACCTATTCTCTAGCGAGCGTAGCATAGATAAAATGTCGGTTTAGGTTGATTTGTGGTGGGCCACTTTATTTATTGCCCACCTAATTTGTTTGGCTAAAAAAACTTATGAGGTGATTTATGACTTGTCCAGCTTGTGATCGTTATGTAACCATTGAAGATTGGAATGATGATGAACCCTTTAACTGTCCTCATTGTAATACTTTGCTAAAATTGGCAACCGATGAAGGCAGTTATTGTGGTGCAAGTGAGAAATCTCTCGAAATTCAGGAGAACGATTAAAAATATCGTTTCTCGTTCCCAAACGGAGCGTCAATGCCATTAAGTTAAGGGCAGACACACAGGTCTGCCCCTACCAATTTCCACATATTCAGGGGCTGTAGGGGCGAACCTGCGTGTTCGCCCTGGCTTAACTTAATGGCATTGAAACGGAGCGTAGGGTAAAAAAAGGACTGTGCAACGGTCTACGAAATATAATGTAGCTAAGATGGTGAGCAAAAAAAGGACTGTGCAACGGCCTACAAAAACTTTTGCGGTGTGTGCAGTGAAACCACCCTACGTTATTTTTGCCAAAAATCGTATTTCGGGCAAGCCTTTTGACTTTAAAAACGAGAACATCAAATAATAGTGTTAATATCAATAGGTGATTATAATGACTTTACAAGCGACTTTACTACCAGAAATATCTGTTGAAATGCCGCAATTAACAATTACTGAGGCAAGCCAACATTTTTCTGACTTAATCAAAAATATCACAACTGGAAAACAACGAACCCTTATTACTCAAAGTGGTCACGGTGTTGCTGTTTTACTTCCCCTTGAAGATTTGGCGTTATTACAAAAATTGGAAGATATGCTTGATTATCAAGAAGCCATAGAAGCATTAGATGAACCAGGCGAAAATATTTCGCTTGAAGAACTGAAAAAAGAATTGGGGTAACTATAAATGGCTTATACAGTTGAAATTAGACCCGCTTTTAGGCGCGAATTAAAAAAACTTCCTCAGTCGATTCAAACAGAAGTGATTGAAATGCTTGAAATGCTACAAGACAATCCTTTTCCAGGGGGATTTCGGAAAGTTGAGGGTAATCGTGGCATACTTTATCGTATTCGTATTGCCAAATATTATCGGCTGATTTATGCTGTTGACGAAGAACAACTCATTATTTTGGCAGTGAGAGTAGGTCCCCGTAAAGATGTTTATCGCCAAATTCACAAAATTCAGCTCTAATAAAGGGTTTTCTCGTTCCCAACATCTAGTTGGGGACTGAAGCTTTGCGTAGCGTAGCATGGGTTCTAGGGTGTTGACTCAGAAGCAGGTGTCTCTCGTTCCAAAATTCTATTTGGGAATGCATTTCACGACGCTCTGCGTCGTGTGGCTGTACGCGGTGCGTCCATGAATGGGTTCCCAAACAGAGCCCGGTAGGGTGGGCAACCACGTTGCCCACCAAAAACCCTACCTTTACTCATTCCTTAATATCAATCAAATAAAATTTATATCTCAGGAGAATAATATGCCAGCTATAGACTTTAATTGTTATGCCAACTCGTAAGCCGCATCTATCTGATTAATAAATTGTAATTCGTAGGGTGCATAAGCGATAGCGTCATGCACCTTAACATACGCAATTTAACCCACGTTTTTTTAAAATGGGTCAATTTGGTGTATGACGCTTCGCTTATACACACGACGAAACTCGTAAGGAACGTGCATGAAATAATATCGACAACATTCGAGGTTTTAGTTTTTGCGCGCAAAAACTAAAACCTCGAATACCTGACAGGTTTCCAAAACCTGTCAGGTCTGATTCAACATGGTGGAATTTATTCCTCGTTCCCAAACTTCGTTTGGGAATGCCTTCCTCGACGCTCTGCGTCGAATAATTTCTAAATAAGCCAGGCAGGGTGGGCAACCACGTTGCCTACCAAAATCCCTACATTTACTCATTCCTTAATATCAATCAAATAAAATTTCTCTCTCAGGAGAATATATAGACTTTAATTGTTATGCGAGTTCGGGGATTATTAAAATGCCTGAAAATGACAGAGACTGGTATGATAAACCAATCACAGTCGTTTTGCTGCGACAAGAATCAACAAATACACCAATAACCAAGCGTTCCCCTCGCCCTATTGGTTTAGCCAAAGAGAAATTTTTCTGGTTCCCACGCGCCGGCGTTCATCGTGATACTTTATCATTTAAATTATTGATTTTTAAAAGATTATTAGCAAGCGTAGGGTGATGGACGAAACCCACCATTCATAAATCACTCAAAAGGTGGGTTTCGTTTCACTCTACCCACCCTACGCTTGCTCCAAAAACAATGTTATATGGCTGCAACTGGTTTGCTAACGGTTTGAAGTCTTTCGGCTAACCACATTTTTATAATGGCTTGACGGCTAACACCTAGATGACGTGCTTCTTTATCTAATGATTGCACCATCCAAGTTGGAAAATCAATATTAACTCTTTTTGGTTCTTCATTTATTCTTCTTACTGAAGAAAGGTCAAAATGCTTTAGTATATCTTCTTGGTTCTCATCAAAAATTTTATCTAGTTTTGAGGCTTTCATAAAGTTGTATCTCCTTTTGTCTTGCTCTTCTTACAGATATAATTCTAATATTTTGCTCTCTGTAAGTTATAATAGCTGTGTAGAGCTTGATGCCAATTTGACCAATAACTAAATATCTCTCTTCATCAATACGATTTTTTGATCGGAATTCAAAAGCATAAGGATCAGTCCAAAGCTCTTTAGCTTCTTCAAAATCTATATTGTGTTTAAGTTTGTTAGCATTGCTTTTATTTTCATCATACTCAAATATCATCATTATACCCCATATTTATATTAGTTTGGATTTTTAATTTGTACTTATGACTCTTTATTCAAGAAACATTATAGCATAAAGAGATCAGTATTTGCATTTTAAAGGAACATAAAAAACCTTTCTTTAACCCAATTATAACTCGTAAGCCGCATCTGTCTGATTAATAAATTGTAATTCGTCGGGTGCATAAGCGATAGTCTATGTAGGGTGGGCAAACGTCTTTTTGTTTGCCCACCTATTCATTTTGCCATTGATGAAATGGTTTTTTTTTGAATGAAGTTTTGTTTTCTTATTTTTCCTCGTTCCCAAACACTGTTTGGGAATGCCTTCCTCGACGCACTGCGTAAAAACTGTGGGTGGAGCGTTCGCTCTACCCACCCTACGCTCGCTGATAACTGATAACTGAAAAGGAAATATCATGAAAGTTATACCTCTAAAATACGGTGCCATATTCAAACGGGCCTTCAGTAAACCAAATGTGTTCTGTCAATTTGTTAATGATGTTTTAGATTTAGATATTCATGTTAATAAAGTTCATACTGAATATGAATATCCAGAACCGATAGGCTTTGTGCGTAGTAAATATGATTTATTTGCTGAAGATGTGGAAAAACGTATTATTGTTGAAATTCAGCAAGTTAAAGAAGATGATTTCTTTGATCGCTTTTTATATTACCATTTAATAAGCATGGTAGAACAAGTTGGTGGTTTTAAGGAATATTGTTTTGATCGCACAGTATATACTATCGTCGTATTAACCAGCACACCACGCGATGGTAGTATTGATTTTAGTTGTGCCGTAAGCGAAATGAACCCGATAGATGAACACGGGCGTACCGTCAATGTATATCCACATCGTTTAGTATTTCTATGTCCCCGCCTAGCC
The DNA here is from genome assembly GCA_029939505.1 of Thiotrichaceae bacterium. Taxonomy (GTDB): domain Bacteria; phylum Pseudomonadota; class Gammaproteobacteria; order Beggiatoales; family Beggiatoaceae; genus QNES01. The sequence goes on from JAOZSV010000069.1 coordinate 15,226, forward strand.
AATGACAAAACTCCGCCCAAGATTAAAGAATGGCTAGATTTTATAACCGATTCACTGGATGGTGATATAGATGAAACGATTTATCCAGATAATTGGTTACAAGAAATTATCACTGCAATTAAGAAACAAAACATTGATCCAGAATTATTATCAGAAATCAAGGATGATGAAGCTTGGGAAAAAGCTAAACAACGCTTTGTGGACGAAGGACGGCAAGAAGGCATATTAGAACAACAACGCGAAACTGTTTTACAAGCTAGACAACTAGGCTTGGATGAAGCTGATATTGTGAAACTGACTGGGCTTAGTCAATCAGAAGTCAGGAAAATTATAGGTAACTAAAGCTAATTTGGTGAATTTGCTTTATTCAATAGACTTTATATTCTTATTGGGCTGATAACAGCGAGCGTAGTGTGGGTAGGAGCAAAGCGGCACCATTTCTCTCGTTCCCAAATTCTATTTGGGAATGCCTTCCACGACGCTCTGCGTCGTGTGGCTGGACGCGGAGCGTCCATGAATGGGTTACCAAACAGAGTTTGGGAACCAGAACGAAGATGGTAGGCAAAAAAAGGACTTTGCCCACCCTACAAAAACTGAGTAGTTACAAATTTTTTTAAAGAAAAAACTGTAAGCCTCGAAACCATTCACCATTCACCATTGCTATAATTGATCTTTATTCTGGCTTATATTCAATCCTTGCCGTTTTCATTCAGTGATTTAAAATGACTCAAATTAAAGAAACTAATAACACTTTTTCATTGGCCAATATTTTTGAAGAACGGGCAGAACATCTCTCTAAGCAAGAATTAATTGCATGGAGTGTAGAAACACCCCGAGATCGAAATATTATTAAAAAACTCCAAGGCACCGGTGCTAAATTATTAATTGGTCCTCGGGGTTCAGGTAAATCGACGCTATTGCGAAAGGCTTATTTTAATCTTTTAGATGCGGGTGAAATATTACCCGCTTATATCAATTATTCTCAATCACTTGCCCTGGAACCCCTTTTTCATAAGTATGCGAATGCACTACAAATTTTTCGCCAATGGGTATTATTTAAAATCGTTTTCGGTATCGCTGATGCTTTTAAAGAAGCCCAAAAAGCAGTACCCGAAAACTTGGAAAATGCCGCCAAAATCGCCAATGATTTTCTCGACGAATTAGAACGAGGCAATGAACCAAATTTGGAGAATGCTATCGCTTTGTCACCCTTAAAGGATCTTATTGATGGGTGGGCAATTGACAACGGATTTCGCCGTTGTGTTTTATTGCTTGACGATGCCGCTCACGCTTTTTCTTCTATGCAACAAAAGGAGTTTTTTGAAATATTCAGGAGTCTCAAATCTCGTACTATTTCACCAAAAGCTGCCGTTTATCCGGGTCTGACCAGTTATTCTCCTAATTTTCATCTAGGACATGATGCCCAGTTAATAGAAGTATGGTATAAACCAGAGGAAGAAGGCTATTTAGATACGATGAGGGAACTTATCAAAAAACGCTTACCTCCTGAACAGGTTGCTGATTTGCTTAAAGAACAAGAATTGGTTGATTATTTAGCAGTCGCTTCTTTTGGGATGCCACGTTACTTTTTGACGATGATTTCCCAACTGCTAGGCATTGAAAAAGACTCTCCTAATAAACTAAGCCGAGGTTTAGCGAGAAATGCTGTAGTTAGTCATTGTTCTTTTATTCGTGGCATTTTTAAAAAACTGTCTGAAAAATTGCCTCGATATTCTCATTTCGTTGAGATGGGGAGCGAACTTGAAGTGGCCATTATCAAAGAATTAAAAAAGCACAATAAATCATGTTCTCTTAAACAAAAAACGGTTGTTGTTGGAATAGCCGAACCCATAGAATCGGAATTAGATAAAATACTTGAATTGCTTGCCTATGCAGGTATTGTACGTTTTATAGACACCGTTTCTTGGGGTAATAATCAATCCTATCGCAAATATTCTGTACATTATGCCTTATTGATTGAGAAAAACGCACTGAGTTTAGAACGTCATTATCCATTATCAAAGTATATAACGACTTTGACGAAACGTGAACATCAGAATTTTTTACAGAGGAGTGGTACGCAACTGCTTGGAAATGGTTTTCAAAAAAAATGTTTTCTTAATTTAGCACCTTGTAAAAATTGTGACGCGCCCCGTGCGTATGATGAAGCCAAATTTTGCGTAGAGTGTGGAAGGCCATTATCAAACGTTTCTATTTATGAGGAACTATTAAAATGTTCTGTTGATAAATTGCCATTACCAAAGCAAAAGTTCAGATTGTTAAAGGATTCGTCGATTAAAATGGTGCAAGATATTTTAATAGATGATGAAAATCAACAACTTAGAAAAATAAAGGGGATAGGCTCTGTTTGGGCGAGTCGAATTAGGAATGCTGCGGAGGAGTTCGTCAGTGTCTAACGATAAAAAATGGCTAGTCAATACACTAGAAGAGGAGACTGCTTTTGATGCTTCCTCATTTTGTACCTCAATGTCAGAAAGTGAACCAAGCCCTATTGATGACTTTTATAGTTATTCGAGAGACATCGTAAAATTAGGTTCCCCTTCGCAACTGAAAGGAAATTCCATCTTGGGAAGATTGTTACTTCTCGCTTTGGTCTCTGGGGTTGAACTCTATTTTCGTTCTATATTGTCTGGTATGATAAAACATTGTCCTATCGCCATAAAACACGCATTTAAACAACAAATATCTTTGGAGAACGTTGAATACTATGGTTTTGATGAAATTGGCTTAGGTCTTTTGGAGGGGGTCAGTCTTGCTGACAGCGGAAGCATTAAAAAAGAAACAAAACGTTTAACGGGCATAGAGTTGAAGAACGGAAACTCCTCTGTTTGGATAAGCCTTTTAGATTTTGATAAAATTTGCCAATTTAGACATGCGACTGCCCATTCAAGGGGACAATTGAGCGCACGAAATTTGCGTGAACTAGGTATTTCAGTTGATAGAACTCGTTCTGCGCTCTCCGTCTCCTTGAAAGAATTTCAAAATGCCGCCCAAATTTGTCATAATTGTGTTCGGGCATACAATCGTTACATGTACAGAAAGCTTATAGAACGTTGGTTAGGAAATCATATTTTGACAAGTGAATGGGATACTGACTCAAAAAAATTTCCAATCTCTTTAAACTCTTTAAATCTGAGATAGATAATGTCGCGTTCAATTTGCCAAAAGAAGCTTATATGGGCTTAATGCCTGCAATATTAAATTCACTGACTAAAGCGGTAAAACTAAACACTGATAACTAAAACATGGCCCTACAAAAACTTTTGCGGTGGGTGCAGTGAAACTCTACCCACTGTCTGATTAATAAATTGTAATTCGTAGGGTGCATAAGCGATAGCGTCATGCACCTTAACATACGCAATTTAACCCACGTTTTTTTAAAATGGGTCAATTTGGTGTATGACGCTTCGCTTATACACACGACGAAACTCGTAAGGAACGTGCATGAAATAATATCGACAACATTCGAGGTTTTAGTTTTTGCGCGCAAAAACTAAAACCTCGAATACCTGACAGGTTTCCAAAACCTGACAGGTCTGATTCAGCATGGTGGAATTTATTCCTCGTTCCCAAACGGAGTTTGGGAATGCCTTCCTCGACGCTCTGCGTCGAATAATTTCTAAATAAGCCAGGCAGGGTGGGCAACCACGTTGCCTACCAAAATCCCTACATTTACTCATTCCTTAATATCAATCAAATAAAATTTCTCTCTCAGGAGAATATATAGACTTTAATTGTTATGCGAGTTCGGGGATTATTAAAATGCCTGAAAATGACAGAGACTGGTATGATAAACCAATCACAGTCGTTTTGCTGCGACAAGAATCAACAAATACACCAATAACCAAGCGTTCCCCTCGCCCTATTGGTTTAGCCAAAGAGAAATTCCAAGTGTCGCCCCATTGATGAACTACCCTCCGACTTGTCTGCGTCGTGTGGCTGGACGCGGAGCGTCCATGAATGGGTTCCCAAACAGAGTTTGGGAACCAGAAAAGAACTTGTCATCAATTTAGACCATGGTCCAAACAGATCAGGAAAACGAACCCAATTTATAAAAAGAATGTTCGAGGATAAAGTTTTTTTTGCAAAAAAAAACTTTATCCTCGAACCGAATTTTCAGATAGGTACAAATTGAAGGTTCGCTTGGTTTACTATCCCCCTTATCACAGTAAATTCTATTGAAAGATGCTGGGGAAGACTGGAAGAACACTGGAATGGAGAAATTCTGAGGTGTATAAAGCCATAGAGTGGGCTAAAACAATGACTTGGAAAGGGATAAAACCCATTGTTCATTATTGTCAAAAGATTTATGAAAATGGGATAAAACTTACTGAAAAGGAAATGGAACCATAAGAGAATAGTTCGATCTCTCTTGTTACCCAAATGGGATATTACTATTGAGCCTTTAATTGGGTCAGTTTATTTTTTAAAGGTTCCTAACTACTCAGGGCAATCATAAAGGATTGCCCCTACAACATTTCAGCCTAAAGTTTTTTGAAGAAAAACTTTAGGCTGAAATTCAGCCTATTCGAGGCTAAAGTTTTTTTCTTCAAAAAAACTTTAGCCTCGAATGCTTTTCTTCAAAAAACTTTAGGCTGAAATATTCTTATGTTGAGTGACGAAAATATTCTTATGTAGGGGCAATCCCTTGTGGTTGCCCTGAGTAGTTACTGAGTCGTTACTTTTCAGCTTTGGGCATGGCGAAATCACGAATGCCAAAGCTGAAGCGTTGGACTCCAAAAAGTCTTAAAACTGATGCTTCAGTACTTAGGGGCAATCCTTTATGGTTGCCCTGAGCAGTTACAATCACAAAAGAAATAAAATATGAAACGTCAACGAAAACAATCAGTTATCATAAAAAATACCATAGAACAATGGCAATCTGAAGGAATTATCACAGAAGCAGAAGCGGTTAAATTAGGGCTATCGTATGAAGTAATGACTTTTAACTGGAAAAGACTCGCTAAATACTCTTTTTGGTTAGCAATCATATCTGTAATCATTTCTATTGGCTTTATGTTCGCTGATGAAGTCATAATGAATTTCTTATCATCTGCTTTTGATTCCTTATTATCACTTTTCGCCCTTCCCATTACTAAGTGCCTATTTTTTGCGGTGTTGGCAGGTTGCTTTTTATATTTTGGCACTCGCTCTAAAAGGAAACGCCCTCATAAAATATTCACCAATGAAGCAATATTATTTCTGGGTGTTGTTTCAATCGCTGTTTCAATCGCATTTCTAGGTGAAGCGATTAATATTGATATCGCTCTTATAGCTGAAGCGATTAGTACTGATTTCGCATTTATAGCAGAAGCGATTAATGCTGATAATGTCCATTTTTACATCTTATTAATTCTACTGGCTTCAATCGTTTATTGCATACTCGGCTTATTACTTCACTCAAATCTCTTATGGATATTCGGGCTGTTGTTTTTAGGCATTTGGATCACTGCTGAAACGGGTTATCTGTCTGGCTGGGGAATTTACTATTTAGAAATGAATTACCCTTTCAGATTTGTCTTGTTTGGTATTATATTAATAGGGCTTGCCCTTTTCCTTTATCACCAACCTCGGTTATCACAATTTTACTTTCCAACAGCTATTGTTGGGCTACTGTATCTCTTCATTGCACTTTGGATAATGTCAATAATTGGCAACGGTGATATAGAAGAATGGCAAGTATTAAAAGAGTATAAATGGGCAATCATATTTGCCGTCGCAAGTATTATTGCCATCTACATCGGGCTACATTGGGATGAAAATCTATTTCTAAACTTTGGTATTACATTCCTTTTTATCAATCTATACACCCGATTTTTTGAATATTTTTGGGTTCCATTTCATAAAGTCCTCTTTTTCGCATTACTGGCAGCAACATTCTGGTATATCGGTTCTCATGCCCTCTTCAATCGCTTAACAAAATCGCCAAAAATGTTGTTAGAGCAATAGCAGATTGATTTGAAAATAAATCAAAATTAATTTATTATTAAGGGAATGCTAAGAAATAAGCCAGAAGCAGCAACAATGAATTACTTTATTTCACCCCCAGAAAAAACAGATTTAAAAATTGAGTCAGCACAATTGATTAATGCTCTCAAAGCCGAATGGTCGAATATTGACATTCAAACCCGAGATAACCCTGAGCGAGTCTATTCATTCTCATTCAGAATACCTTTAAAAAATAGCTTCTTAGAGGGTAGCTTAGAACGAGCTGGACAATGCGTGGTTTTAGATGGAGATGTACGAAATTGCGCTAAATTCGCGCTATGGCTTTGTTCACTGCTTGATAGTCAACACAAGTTGCTTTTTTATGATGAGGCTTATTCGGCTACTGTTGAACTTGGTTCTGAAACCACGGAACATGATCTGATACAATACTTTATGTCTCTTGAAGACACACCTTAATAATGAGCTAGGAATGGTGGGCAAGAAAAAGACCTTGCCCACCCTATAATACTATCTTACCACTCAACAACCTACAGCTCATGAACCATGAGCCACAATGGAAGAATAGAAAACCAATGCACACAAATAGCCCGTTATTAGATTATTTAACCCAAGTCAGAATTATCCACCTACGCAACCGAGTTGATCGTTATACCGTACTTGTACGTGAACTGGCCAATGTTGGTTTAGATATTAATGATGATCGAGTTCAGATCACAGATGCCATCTGCTGTTCAGATGATAATGCTTTCCCTTCCCCTTCGGTATTTGGAAGCTTTCTCAGTCACCTGAAAACACTTCGTGAAGCACATGACAAGCAGTACCGTTCTATTTTGGTATTGGAGGATGATGCCATATTTCGGAGTTTTTTTTCTAGTGAAGATTTTCAAAAACAACTTGTTGATACGCTCAGTGCTAAACCTTGGGACATTTGTTATTTTGGACACCCTGTTACAAACTTATTAAAAACTCAACCAAAAGGGTTAATTAACACAAACTTGATTTTTAGATGGAGTCACTGTTACGCAGTGCATCAACGTATACTCCCAGAACTTATTGCATATCTTGAGGCCACTATGGAGCGGCCAGCGGGACATCCAGAAGGTGGCAAGATGTATTTTGATGGGGCCTTGAGTATGTTTAGGGAACGCTCACCCAATGTTGTTACACTCATCAGTAATCCCACATTTTCTATTCAACGAGGCTCAATAAGCACACTTGCAGATAGACGTTGGTACGATAAAGTGGCCATGTTACAACTTCCTTTGAACTTAGTACGTGCAATTCGTGATGAGTTATGGAGACGCACTGGATATTTTTGCACCCACTGTGATTAATTAGCCAGGTAGGGTGGGCAACGTGGTTGCCCACCAAAACCCCGTAATATGATGCCGTTGCACTAAAAAGACATTGCCCACCCTACCTTTACTACTCTATGCACATATCTTTTAAGTGCCCCGATCTGCCTTAGAATAAATTCTAAGGCGGATGATGTGTGCATAGAGTAGCGTAATATGATGGTGGGCAATAAAAAGACATTGCCCACCCTACCTTTACTGACAAGAGACTCGGATTTTAAAAGTTATCATAAATTTGTTACCCATCCGAAGCAGAAATTATCGAATATGATGGAGTCCAACGCTTCAGCTTTGGCTGTGACCAAATGACTAGTGCTGGAGGGCGGAAATATTCAGGCCATCAAGAAATCCGATTTTTTGAAAAAATCGGATTTTTTTGCCTTTAAAATGGTCTGGGAATTTCCGCCATCCTGTATTAGCGACCAAAGCTGAAGCGTTGTACTCCAAGACGCACAAAGCTGAAGCGTTGGACTCCAAGACGCACAAAGCTGAAGC
>JAOZSV010000235.1 GCA_029939505.1 Thiotrichaceae bacterium
TGAATAGCCACCGATGAAATCGGTGGAACTTGGAAGCACCTTGCGTAACATCAGTGAGTAGTGACAAGCGTTTTAACATTTTTTGGAATATCAAACACCTTTTTTTCAGGGGGGCTGAGTTGTTACGCTAATGGTTAATTTTTCATGGCCATCAAAGATAACTGATTGTTTTTAAAGATAATTATTTTTTGAGTGGAGTATCAATAATTTTAATGATCTCTATGTTTACCGAATTCTCAGCCATTAATCGGCAAACACTAGAGGCATCCCCAAAATTATAACCAGGTTAATTTCTTCTGTTAATTCTGAATGACAAGCCGTTTTTTGAAAAAACGGGATTAGAAAGCAAAAATCATGTTTATGGATGGATTTTATTTATTCATTCTGAAAATTCTCAAATTCTGAAAATTCTGATTCTAACAAAGGAGTAGAAAAAAATGAAATATTACACTCAATTGAGTTTGGTGTCGGTTTTATTGAGTTCATCAATGCCGTTGGTAGCTGGTCCTCTTGATCCACCTACGGCACTGGGAAGTACTAACAGTTATACCATTGGGGATATTTGTAATCGTTTGGATACTGGGGCGGCAGGGACTCAAATCCCTTTTACAGAGCCGACTGCTGCTCCAGGTTCAACTGGTTGTATGTTTAACGATGTTATGAGTAAGGCTCCAGTGGCAGATAATACTAATGGTGCTTTGATAAATGAAGTTTTGTTAGGTAACACCTTTTGGGGTTTGCGTACTGATGGGACTTGGGGTTTACAAACGGGAACTTTAGCGACTCAAACCCCTACCTAACTGGGTTTCGCTACCCGCTCCACCAGCCTACGAGCTTGTCTGAATTTGAAGAAGGCCTTAATATAGTCTATAATTATAGTATATACACATTTCTTTTTTTTTTGTAACTACTCAGCCTTGAAATCAATTTCAAGGCTGAAAGCTAAAGCAGACTCAGCTAAACGACTCAGTTTTTTTAGTAGTCTAGCAGACTTTAGCTTTTCGCCTTGAAATTGATTTCAAGGCTAACTGCTGAATAGTTACATGTTTTTTTAATTTAGTATTGGGTAACATAAATTGCTTCTACCAAATAGTTTGCAGGGGCCATCTTTTGTCATTGCCCAAATCATAAATCTTTTTCCACTTATGGGAGTATTTCTCATGAAATTATTCGCTTTTACCATTGACTGCTTGAAAAAATGGTGGGGAGATAAGTCTTCTTTCCAGCTGCTACGTGGTTTTTTTCCAGTGATTTGGCATGGCTTACGGGTCACACTGGTATATGGTGGGTTACGTGCGTTAAGCATGTTAGCACACAAAGTTAAACTCTTAATTGGTAATTCTGTTAAGGGTTTTAGTTGGTTTCATTTCCGCTTCACCTGTTTGAGGATGTATGATGTCGCGCTGTCACGGCGAGATGCTAAAATAGCCATGCTTTATGAGCAAGGTGCGTCTAAACGGCGTATTGGGTTATCTCTTGCTCGCTGGTTCGGGTGGGCTTTTTTTGTAGGTGTTGCGACTGTGCACGCTGGTATCACCGATGGTAAATATAGCGTAAACCAAGTCTTCGATGTCCTGCGAAGTCCAGCAATTCCGGTGGCCGGACAGTCGTTTACAGCATCTTCATTACGTGCTCCTTATACTGACTCCTTTTCTTCATACACACTAAATGCCGGGGAATACGTCCAATTTTTCTACGTGAACGGAACATGCAGCGGTGGAAAGGTTGGTATCAAACGCTACGATCAATCCGACCAACTGATAGAAACTATTTCGACATCCGGAGACATCTGGGGACTGGAGCAAGAATGTTTCCTATACATTTCCGACAACGGTAATTATGGCACCTTTGTCTCAAATAATTCAGGGAACAACTATGGGGACTCCGTGACCTACACGACCACTACAGAACTTTCCGATTGTGCATTACTGAACAATTATATTGCATCTTCTACGCCTCTGAGTCCGTTGGACAAATTAGCTCAAACCATAACATTCGCTAATCCGGGGAATAAAACCTTTGGCGATATATTCACTCTCGGAGCAACTACAAATAGCGGATTGAGTGTAAATTATACTTCTACCACAACCTCAGTTTGTACTGTCAATGCTAGTACTGGTGATGTAACCTTGCTCAACGTCGGAAGTTGTCGTATTACCGCTTCACAAGCCGGCGATGCCACTTATGCCGCAGCACCTGATGTTTCACAGACATTTACCGTTAATGATGTCGCTCCCCCGCCCAATGCGCCCACGAGTTTAAGTGGCAATGCGGCTTCTCAAACCCAAATCACTCTCTCCTGGACTGATAATAGCAATGATGAAACGGGCTTCAAAGTAGAACGAAATGGGGTTCTAATCACAACCACTGCTGCCGAGGCGATTGGCTATAGTGACAGCGGTTTATCCTGTGGCACGACCTACAGTTATTCTGTCAAAGCCACAAATGCCAATGGTGATTCCACAGCCGCAACGGCAAATGTGACAACAGAAGCGTGTCCATACTACGAACTGACGGTAAAAAAAATCGGCAATGGAACCATAACCACCTCCTACGGCATCAACTGCGGCAATGATTGTGAACATGAATTTTTATCTCAATCAGAAATGACCTTAACCGCAACGCCAGAAGCCAACTGGATATTCGAGGGTTGGACTGGTGATTGTAACAGCAATGGTACGGTGACGATAGATAATGATAAATCCTGTACTGCCACCTTTCTACAACAGCATTCTTTAACCATTACTGTTGAAGGTCAAGGCAATGTCGATGACTGTGGTACTGGCTGTACCCAAATTCACCTAAACGGCGAAACAATCAACTTAACAACCACTTCAGAAGGAGATTGGCTATTAGCTAACTGGGGCGGAGATTGTGATAAAAACGGTACAGTGACGATGGACAGTGATAAATCCTGTACAGCCACCTTTATCGAAGGTTATCCTTTGAATATTGATGTCGTCACTGGCAAAGGCAAAGTCACAACGGCAACCCAAGAATGTCAGGAAAATTGTCAAGAAGTCATGGCACTCGACGCAACCACCACTCTAATTGCCGAACCAGAAATAGAATGGGTATTAGAAGGCTGGTCTGGCGATTGTGATGATCAAGGTCATGTAGAGATGAGCAGTGAAAAAACCTGTATCGCCAACTTTATTCCAGACCCAAACATTCCCAATGAGGGTGATGGCAACGATGATGGTTTCCAAGATGTTGACCAACCTCATGTTGTCTCTATGCCAGATTCCGTTTCCGGTGAATACATCACCATAACGGTTGATGAAGGCGTTAATCTCACTGAGATTTATACTGATTTAGCGGAAAACCAAGCCCTTTTTGATGACTCAATCGACTTCCCACAAGGTGTCGTTTATTTTGAGATAGAAGGCTCTGAAACCGATATTACGATTTATTATCATGGCTTGGAGACTATCTATAATCCCTCGTTCCAAAAATTTGGTCCTACTACGCCGGGCGATATAAGTACAATCGGCTGGTACACCATGCCCAATGTCACTTTTGGAACGGCGACGATAGGCGGCAAAACGGTAGTCACCGCTCAATATCATCTCAAAGATGGCGAATTAGGTGACAACACTGGCGTTGATGGGCGTATTGTTGATCCGGGTGGTATTACGACTTCTACTGATTTTGATAATGTCATCGGTCTCATCACTAAAACGGAGAACGTATCGACGAAAACCGGAGAAGCCACTCTTATAGTCAGTCGGAGTGGACGGGAAGGGAGTATATCTGTTGATTATGCGACGGGCAATGGGAGCGCGATTGCCAATCAAGATTACCAAACGACCAACGGCACCTTGACTTGGGCAAACGGTGAACGTGCGGATAAAACCATCATTGTGCCTATTCTTGCTGGAGCAACGACTGGTAGAGCCTTCACGATAAATCTAACCAACTTAACCGTTAGCGAACCACAAACCGCCGTGTTAGGGCTTCAGAGCACGACAGTCAATATTTACAGCAATGTGATCAGTTTTGCTGCGGCTAACGAAAACATCTCCATCCAAGTTGGCAATACTGATTTGGTTGTCAGTCGAAGCGGTGAGCATAATGACGTATCAGTTGACTATACCACTGTCAATGACACCGCTATTGCAAATACGGACTACCAACCCATCACCGGCACGCTCACTTGGAAAGAAGGCGATAATGTGGATAAAACCATTAGTCTTTCCCTGCTTGATGATGCCATGATCAATAAGACCTTAAATGTGGTTTTAAGCAATCTAACCGTTACTGACCCCCAAACCCAAGTTGCGGTAGAAGAGGGTCTTTTAGAGATAGATACAGTTGCCCTTACCATTATAAGTGAAGATGAAAATCTCATTGGTTTCACTTCCAGAGGTTATAATGCTTTAAAAAAAGACGGTATCGCGACGGTAACGGTCAAACGTAGTGGTGATATTCAAGGTGAAGTAACAGTCGATTACTTCACTATTGAGGCCACTGCGCTCGCCAATCAAGATTACCAAGCGACAGAAGGCACTCTCACTTGGGCGAATGGTGAAAATGGGGAGAAAACGTTTACCGTCACCTTGCTTGCGGGTGCCACGTTGGGCAACTCTTTGCTAGTCAGTTTAGATAATGTGAGCGGAGCCAAAATGGACATGAGTATGGCGGTGTTGACTATTCGAGAAGACTCAACTGCTGATGAAAACACTAACCAAGACACTTTAGCTGATGCCACTATCAATCCAGGAGACGTGATCAGTGATGTGACGTTACAAGGAGAAATAGATAATCAAGCAACTTTACAAGATGTCAATATTGCTCCTGATACGACCATCACAGGTGGTCAGCTAGATGGCACAATTACCAATGAAGGTACCTTGAAAGATGTCACGACTGAACCAACAGCCATTATTTATGGTGGTTACATAGCAGGTACTGTTGACAACGAAGGTATTTTGGTCGCAATAACTATCGAAGAAGGTACGGTAATTAGCGGTGGTGTTTTGATTGGCCCAATTAGAAATAAAGGGACCATTAAAGACGCTATTTTGAAAGGGAGTATTTCTGGTGGTTATTATGATGGAGTCGTGGTTAATAGAGGCTTGTTAGCTAATGCTAATATTATGGAAGGGGCAACGATTATTGGCGGGCGAATGACTGGCTCTTCCACCAATAATGGTACGATGATTGATTTCACGATTACTCAAAATGCCAGAGTCAGTGGAGGGCAATATTCTGGTGAGATTGACAACAAAGGTACTCTAACCGACGCCGCTATTTTGTCGGGTGCAACCGTCACTGGTGGTACTATAAACGGTAACATCAACAGTCAAGGAACATTGCAAGATGTTGAATTAACTGAAGATGTGCAAATACGCGGGGGTAAACTGGCTGGCAAAATCAGTGGTGATCCAGATAAACCCGCCCAAATTGGTGCAGTAGAAATCGCTCCTCACACCAAGTTGACTCACGTCCGCCTCAGTCCAACAGTCCAATTGCCAGATGATATTGTTTTAGGCTATGGAGTCATTTTACCAGCAGAACCACCAACCTCAAAAGATTTTGGCCTACCAGCAGAAGAGATTGCCGAACTGGATGCCGAGAGAATCACGGAATTAGAGCCGGAAGTCTTCGGTACTTTTGACGCAGAGACAGTTAAAACAATACCCGCCGAGGCTTTTGCCGCTGTTGGTCCGGAACAACTGGCTCATTTAGAAAAAGAATCGGTAGCCGGAATCACCACCGAGCAGTTTGCGGAAATGCCGATAGAGGCGTTGGAAGGTTTCACTTCCGAAAATATGGGCGGGTTGTCAACTGAACTCGTTGGAGAACTGACTCCAGAACATCTAACTGCTCTTGATAAAGACGAATTTCAGGAAATGCCGAGCAAAGATGTTTCTGAGATATTCACTAACTTAGATTTAGACAACATCAGTCCGCAAGATGTAGAAGAACTCCTACCTCCTGGTTGGGAACTTAATCCAATAACGGGTGCTTTAGATGCGCCAGTCGGTGCCGATTTGGCTTTTCAGAGCATGCCCCCCTCTGACAAGTTACCCTCTCAAGTCACGTTACCGACAACGGCAAATCTCAACACTGGGCTAGGTATTGACGGCAGTGGTCCGACTTTGTTAGAAGGCACACAACGTTCTTTGGAGGAAGTCAACTTGGAAAATTTTGTCCTCTCCCAAGATGAAAACGGCATTCTACTGGTGGAAGGTACTGGCGACTCGGCGGGTATCACTTTCACTTTTACCCCAGATGTCGAGAATGCCATCCAAGTGGATACTGGCAAAACCCCAATTGGGTTAAGTGTTGGTAATGGCGGCTTTTATACCATAACCACTCCAGAAGGGGAACAATATAAGGTGGTTTCAGCTCCCAAGGACCCTGTCGCGTTAAGTGAAGTCATTGGTGGCGGCGAAGTGGTGTTAGGAAAGCGCGGGGATGTGATGCTGGAACGAGTGACTCAAGTCAGACGCGGTGGTAGAACCCGTGAAGTTTTAATGTTTGACCCATTGATAGAACCGGGAATAGACGATTCCTGTGTAGAAATCATACCAGGCGAGTTTACTTGTAATGATTTACGTTCTGGCAAGCGTGGACTGACACAGCCTCTCCAAACCCGCAAGATTCAATATCCAGACGGCACCGCTCAAACTATCCGTCCAACGGTTCTATCACCGGAGGTTTTTACTCAGGAGGCTTTGAAGTTTGAAGGTGTGGAAAATATCGTTTTCAATGCGAATGGGACTTTTTACGTTGTTCATAAAGGTAAAGGTTATCTGATTCTTCCTAATTTTGAAGTGCAAAGTGAAGAAATGTCAGAGGAAGAATCCGTGGTACCTCGCATTGAAATTAATGAAGACAGTGGACTCAGATACACGATTCCAATTGAATCATCAGAAAATGATAATAGACGACGTGGCAGAACCCGTGAAGTTTTAATATTTGATCCACTTATTGAACCCGCTCCAGATGATATGTGTGTGGAAATGATCCCTGGTGAAATAGTTTGTCATTTTGATTAATTGATGTTCATTAAGAGGTTATCTCGTTCCCACGCGCAGCGTCAATGCCATTAATTAAGGGCGAACACGCAGGTTCGCCCCTACAACCACAACGCGGGATTTTGTAGGCTGACATTAAGGTTTTTTATCGGTTCTGGAGTCCAACGCTTCAGCTTTGGCAACTTAATAGCACGGTTCCAAAGCTAAAGCGTTGTACTCCAGACGCACAAAGCTAAAGCGTTGTACTCCAGAC
>JAOZSV010000417.1 GCA_029939505.1 Thiotrichaceae bacterium
AAACCTTTAGATTTGGACGTGTTTTGGAGTCCAAACCTTTAGATTTGGACGTGATACTTTTTGGAGTCCAAACCTTTAGATTTGGACGTGACCAAATGACCAAGTGCCAAATCTGAAGGTTTGGACTCCATCATATCCGATAACTTGTGCTTCAGTACTTAGAGCAGCTATTGCTTATAGGCGGGCAACCCAACGTTGCCCACCTTATAACGTACTTTGGTACTTATAATTTTAAGAAGTATTTGTCCTAAAAACCTCCAAGATTTTCAATCTCTTGGAGGTATTTTTTTTAGAAGAGAGAAAGAAAGGAGAAAATCATGATGTTTTTCAAATTGTACCACTATTGTAGGATGTCAATGGCTTATGCCATATTCATACTAGCAATTTCATCGACTTGTTTACTGTATTCTGATCTGGTGAATGCGAGTAAAAACGTAAAAAGTGGGGTTACAACAGACACTGCGGATGGCGAAACCGTTGTGTCGTCTCCTGCCACACAAGATAATCCCGTATTTACCTTCGTCGATAATCTTCGTGGCAGACTCACTATACCCGAAATTGAGATTGTTGACAGAGGACATTTTAAAGTTGAACTACTGCTAGATTTTTCAACTAACCAATTTCAGATTGAAAAGATTACTCAACTTTCTGAAGTGACTCAAGCACCCAAACCTATTAGTGAACCATCTGTACCTGTAGATGTTTGTAAAGCTGATATGGCTACAAAAAGTGGTGCGACTCACGCATACAAGTTGCTAGACGAATCCGTCTTACCTGATTTCGGAAAATTGATAGGTAACTATTCGGATATTGGAATTGATACGGATGGCGATGGTTTCTATAACAGCCTGAAATTATCAGTGGGAGTACAAATTCATAAACCTTCTTCCTATAACATAGTGGCTTGGTTAAAAAATGCTTCAGGTACGCAGATGGTGTGGGCAAGTGCTTGGGGAAAGCTAGAAGTTGGTTCCCATACAATTGATTTACTCTTTGATGGTCTCATTATTCGAGACAGCGGACTTAACGGTCCATACAACATTGATAGAGTGGAATTGCGAGTAGGAGATGACGAACTCTTAGGTGATGCGATAGATAATGCCTATACGACAGCAGTTTACCAATATAGTCAGTTTGATGCCCCTATGGTAAGCTTTACGAAAAACTTCAGTGACATAGGTATAGATACAGATGGAGATGGTCTCTATGATTTATTACAGATCAACGTTGAACTTGATGTGCAAGAAGCCGGTACTTACACAGTTATGGGTTCCCTTGACAGTTCTGACTCTATCAGTGGCACAGTTCGTCAGGAGGTTCAATTGCTTACAGGTAGTCAGAGTATAAATTTGGACTTTGATGGGCAACAGATTTTCCAAGATCGGAAAGATGGTCCCTACTATCTGCGGAGATTAAGGGTTGAAGATGCTGCCAGCAATAAGATCGATTTTATCAATGAGGCTTATACAACAGGGGCCTACACATACATTCAGTTCCAGCATGATGATGTTTCAATAAATGCAGATAGCTATCGTGATCAAGGATTGGATATTGATAATGATGGTGATTTTGACTCTCTGCGGGTGGAATTTGAACTGAATAATGCCGGTCAGGGTGGCAATTATCGGGCATCGGCCGATTTAGTTGACGAGAATGGCAAAACCATTGGACACAAAGAGTTATCTTTTACCCTGACAGCAGGTAATGCTTTTACAGTGACATTGGACTTCTTGGGAAGCGAAATTTTTCAACATGGCGTAAATGGACCTTATCAGGTATCACGGGTAACTCTTATAGATACAGAGAGTGGGGTTATAGATTACCAACAAAATGCTCACACTACACAGGCTTATAGTTATACCGATTTTTAACTCGTAAGCCGCATATGATTTGACTAGCCAGCGTAACTCGTGAGCTGTATATGTTTGATTGATCAATTGTCTTATGTAGTCTTATGTAGGGTGCATAAGCGATAGCGTCATGCACCACTCATATTTTGACCACCATTTTATTTGGTGTATGACGCTTCGCTTATACACCCTACGCTTGCTCAGCCTTGAAATCAATTTCAAGGCTGAAAGCTAAAGTCTGCTAAAGCAGACTAAAAGAAGACTGAGTCGTTTAGCTCAATGCCATTAAGTTAAGCCTTGGAGTCCAAACCTTTAGATTTGGAAGTGTTCGA
>JAOZSV010000236.1:0-80 GCA_029939505.1 Thiotrichaceae bacterium
GCTAAAGCGTTGGACTCCATTTTTCCAAATCTGAAGGTTTGGACTCCATTTTTCCAAATCTGAAGGTTTGGACTCCAAAT
>JAOZSV010000236.1:180-7225 GCA_029939505.1 Thiotrichaceae bacterium
TTCCAAATCTGAAGGTTTGGACTCCATTTTTCCAAAGCTAAAGCGTTGGACTCCAAATTTCCAAATCTGAAGGTTTGGACTCCAATATCCAAAGCTAAAGCGTTGGACTCCAAATTTCCAAATCTGAAGGTTTGGACTCCATTTTTCCAAAGCTAAAGCGTTGGACTCCATTTTTCCAAAGCTAAAGCTTTTAACTCAAAAAAATCACTTTGGAAAACTGAAAAAATGACAGCAATTCGCTTACAATATGAACAAACGCTAACAAACTGTTCACGCCGCTTATTGGCGAGTAATTACGACGACGAACCGCTATTCTACGTTTTAACTCATTTAATTAAGGCGACTTCACTCAATAGAATCGGACTATTTGAAAACTTTACTGAAACCAAGCGGGGCTTATGTATTCACTGTACCCATCAAATAGTACCCCCAAAACTGCCGCCATCAAAACAACTTTTAAAAATAAATTGGGGCTATCAACCAAAATTAAAACGTTGGGAAAAACTTCTTGCTCAAGGAAATGTGATTAGCGGTAATATAGCTGATTTTCCCTCAATTGAACAAAAAATACTTGAACCATTAGCTCCTTCATCCTTATTGCTCATTCCTATTGAGGTTGCTGAACAATGGTTCGGTTTTCTCTACGTTGACGATATGTCAGAGCGAGTATGGGACAATGATCTGATTTATTTATTACAATCCGCTGCCGAATTAATTGGCATTTATCTAACACGTCATCAAAATGAAGGCTTATGGCGTGAACACGAAACGCGCTATCATTCAGTCGTTGCTGCTATGCAAGATGGTGTTGTATTGCAATATAGCGACGAACGTATCGGTGCTTTTAACGCCAGCGCACGCAATATCTTGGGGCTTTCCCATGAACAATTTATTGGATTTACCTCTCTTGATCCCCAATGGCAAATCATTTATGAAGATGCCAGCCCATTTCGAGAAGAAGAATTACCCGCTAGAGTGACATTACGCACCGGCAAACCTTGCTCTAATGTCGTCTTAGGCATTCATAAGCCCGATGGTTGTCTCGTTTGGTTATCGATCAATTCTCAACCTTTATGGCGTAAAGGACATAAGCAGCCATTTGCAGTGGTTTCCACCTTTTCTGACATCACCAAACGTAAACAGATGGAAGATGCTTTAGCTTTAGGCGAAAAACGTTTTCTAGCCATTTTTAACAGTGCAGTCGTCGCTATCACGCTAGTCAATCCAAAAGGGAATTATATCAAGTTTAATACGAAATGGCTAGAAATGTTGGGCTATTCAGCAGAAGAAATGGAAACAAAGACTCATTTTGATCTCTTTGAACAAAATGATTTTTTTGCCATTGACATTTTGATGCAGGATTTGAAAGAAGGAATTATTAACCATTTCCGTACTGAAATTCGCTTTATCCACAAAAGTGGCAAAGTATTATGGGCTGATCTTTCCGCTTCAGCCATTCGCAGTGCAAAAAATGGTTTAGAAGCTGTTATTAATATCATAATGGATATTACTGAAAGAAAACAGATTGAAGGAGAACGTGATCGTCTGTTTAACTATTCTATTGATATGCAGTGCATTATTGGTTTTAATGGCTTTTTTAAATTACTAAACATCGCTTGGGAACACACTTTAGGGCATCATCGCCGAGATTTAGTCACGAAGTCTTTTTTAACTTATGTACATCCTGATGATCGGCTTTCTACCCAATCTTTTTTTGAAACACTTTTACAGGGTAATTCTGTCAAAGGTTTTGAAAATCGCTATCTTTGCAAAGAGAATTCTTATCGCTGGTTAGCTTGGAATGCTTACCCTTTCGTAGAACAAAAAGAAGTTTATGCCTTTATCCGTGATATTACAGAACGTAAACATAATGAAGAAGCGATAAAAAAAGCCCATGAACGTCTATTAACGATTTTAGATAGTTTAGATTCGTTGGTTTATGTTTCGGATATGGAATCTTATGAACTATTGTATGTGAATAAGTATGGACGTGATGCCGTTGGAGAAATCACAGAGGGGCAACTTTGCTGGAAAACCTTGTATAAAGAGCAAAATCAACCTTGTCACTTTTGTAATAATACTCAATTATTAAATGATAAAGGTGAAGCAACGGGGGTTTATACCTCTGAAATCCATATTTCTGGCAAATGGTATTTATCTAATGCTCGCGCTATTCCATGGGTGGATGGACGTTTAGTTCGTTTACAAATTTCTACCGATATTACAGAACGCAAACGCACAGAAGAAGCACTTAAAATCAGTGAACATCGTTATAGAGCTATTATTCAAGATCAAACAGAATTGATTTGTCGATATTTACCCGATGGATGCCTCAGTTTTGTTAATGAGGCTTATTGTCGCTACTTCAATAAAACGGAAGCCGAATTAATCGGTTATCAGGTGATTCCTTTCTTCTCTGATGAAATGCAGGATGTTATCCGAGAAATGATGGATAGTCTGAATCAGGAAGAACCTGTGGTAGAAATGGAGCATTGCGTGACTGTTAATGGTAAAGAACGTTGGCAGCATTGGATAGGTCGTGCCATGTATGATGATAATGGAAAATTGTTTGAATATCAAGGAGTTGGACGCGATATTACTGAACGTAAGCAAGCTGAAAAGGAATTACGTCGTGCGAAAGAAACAGCTGAGGCAGCGACTCTTGCCAAAAGCGAGTTTTTGGCTAATATGAGCCATGAGATTCGTACCCCCATGAATGGGGTTATTGGCATGACAGAATTACTTCTTAATACAGAATTATTACCTGAACAACGTGAGTATGCTGAGATTATTCACCAATCAACAGATGCACTGCAAACCATTATCAATGATATTCTTGATTTTTCTAAGATTGAAGCCGGGAAATTATCTTTAGAACCCGTCGAATTTGATTTAGAAACTTCTGTTTTAGAAGTCGTTCGCTTACTTTCAATGACAGCTGAAGAAAAGGGCTTTGAGTTAATAGTACGTTACGCGCCAAGCGCACCACGCTATTTTATTGGTGATGCTGGACGAATACGTCAAATACTGACTAATCTTGTGGGTAATGCCATTAAGTTTACATCCAATGGTTATGTATTGGTTGATATTGATTGTCGAATAGAAACCTCAGAATCCGCTGAAATGCTCTTCCATATTGAGGATACCGGTATAGGTATTCCATCTGATAAATTGAGTACGATTTTCGATAAATTTACTCAGGCGGATTCGACACCGACTCGTCAATTTGGCGGAACAGGTTTAGGTTTAGCTATTAGTAAACAACTTGTCAAATTGATGAATGGTGAAATCAGCGTGGTGAGTGAATTAGCGCAAGGTTCTACTTTTAGTTTTGCTTTGCCATTGCCACGCATTATTCACGAAAAAGTTCAGTCTTCAAATATTGCTGAATTATTCATGGAATCAGATGCTTCACATTTCCAGTCTTTGCAATATACACGAGTTTTGGTTGTTGATGATAATTCTGTGAATCGAAGAATTTTGATAGAACAGCTTGAAGGTTTTAACATTCGTGTTCATGCGGTAGAAAGTGGGGAATCCGCTTTAATCGCTTTACGAGAAGCGCAAAAGCAACAAAATCCTTACTGGTTAGCTATTATTGATTATTTAATGCCTTTCATGGATGGAAAGCAGTTAGGTGAATTGATTAAACAGGATGCTGAAATTAAGAATACAATGCGGGTTATGCTTTCGTCTTCAAGCTATCAACAAGAAAATACTCAATTACAAGAAGCCGGTTTTTCAGGGCTTTTGTTTAAACCGCTATCACAATATAAACTACAAAAAACGTTGTTAGCCTTACGAAATGCGTTTGAACACCCAGAAAAATCACTGGAATTTATCACGATGGAAAAAGTGAATAAATTTCAGCTAAAGCATCCCCAAAAAAATTTTCCTAACTTGCCCGTGTTATTGGTTGAAGATAACGAGGTCAACCGCATGGTTGCCGTCACGATGTTGGAACAATTGGGTTGCAGAGTGACTCCAGCGGTGAATGGGCTTCAAGCGATAGAAAAGTTGAAGCAACAGCATTTTGAAGTGGTTTTTATGGATGTACAAATGCCAGAAATGGATGGTTTTGAAGCGACGCAATTCATTCGGGAAAATGAAGAGAAACAGGATGCTTTTAAGGCACAGCATCATATCATTGTTGCCATGACTGCTAATGTGATGCAAGGTGATGCGGAACGTTGTTTAGCGGTAGGTATGAATGATTATATTGCTAAACCGATCTCTTTAGATGGTATTTTTGAGATGCTTAATAAATATTGTTCTTCTCATAAGATACTGATAGATTCACCCAATTTGGATTTAAATCCTCTCCTTCCCTCATTTAAGGATGTAAATAAGGATGTCAATCGTCAAACATTCCGTTTTCTGAAGAACATTGCCCCGTTTTCACAGCCTTCAAAGAAGGGTTTCAAAGACATCAGTACATCATTCAAGCAAGAAAGGGGAGCAGAAACTTATGCTCGTTCCATCAATCTGAGCCAGTTTTCACCGCCATCAAAGGAGGATTTCAAGGAGAGGAAGGAGATAGGAAAGCAGAAGAATAAAATATTGTTAGTGGAAGATACGCCTATTGGCTGTATGGTTGCAACCAATATGCTTGAAGATCTGGGATGCACTATCGAAATTGCTAAAAATGGAAAACAAGCTGTAGAAAAATGTGTTGATAACGATTATGATCTGATTTTAATGGATATAATGATGCCTGTGATGGATGGCGTAGAGGCGACAAAAAAAATACGCCAAATACATAGTCAACTCCCGATTGTTGCGACGACTGCCAATACTCATCCTGTTGACATTCAACGTTATTTTGCAGCGGGTATGAACGATTGTTTGGCGAAACCTATAATAATAGAGCATTTACGTGTCATCGTCGAAAAATATACCTCTTATGCTATACTTAATGATGAAAAGAAGAACGATTCAGTCAAAGCGAATAATGATCCGTTCGCTGCTCAGTCGAAGCGTTCAGCAGAATTGACTGAAGAGTCAGATATTTTATCATTAACAGATTTACCGATTTTTGATGTTGAACAAGCTAAACGTATAGCAGTTGGCAAATTAGAGATTTTGAAAAAGATTATTGATAAATTTACACAAGATGTTCCTAAACAAATCGAAAAATTGCAAACGGTGAAAGGAGGAAATCAGAAAGAGATAGGGCGTTTAGCTCACTCTTTAAAAGGTAGTGCGCGAAGTGTGGGTGCTTTACGTTTAGGTGAAGTGGCTTGTCAGATAGAAAAGATGATTGAAGAGGGGGATTCAGCACAAGTTGAAGCATTACTTAATACCTTGACTGATGAGTTTGCCCAATTACACTCTTTATTGGAGAATACAAAATTGGAAACTTTGTTCTAATGTACCGATGATTTTTCTCTCACACTAACCCAAAATTTGTCCTTAAAACGTAACGACTCAGGTACTATCCAATATGAAGTACAACGGATTAGGGAATGAAACGGATGGATTCAAGGTTAAAATTTCGGAGACACTGTTCTAAGTTGTCTTCCTCTGATTCTCAATCAGTTTAATTCCCTAATCCATTCGAGGCGAAAGTTTTTTGAAGAAAAACTTTCGCCTCGAATGTACTACGTTAATGAGGCACTACCTGAGTCGTTACAAAAAAACTTAAAAAACTTTTGTTAATTACTGATGTTACGCAAGGTGCTTCCAAATTCTGCCAAATTCCACCGATGAAATCGGTGGAATTTAGAAGCACCCTGCGTAACATCAGTTAATTAACCTATTTACTGACTCACTAAGGGGTTCTGTTATGTATAAAAATATTTTAAGAATCAATATCTTAGCATTATTACCTTCAGTAGCATTGGCTGCTGAACCTAATTTGCCAATACCCATCGAACCTTCCATTCAACCTGTGGTGCAAACAGATGAGGTGAAAAGCGAAATACCAAGCAATGATGACAACATACCTAATGTGATATCTACCATTGAAGAGGTGATAAGCAAAACACCAAACAATGACGACATACCTAGTGTGATACCCATTGAAGAGGAGGTAAGCGAAACAGAAGGCAATGACGCTAGTATGATACCCATTGAAGAGGGGGTAAGCGAAACACCAACTCATGACGACGCACCTATTGTGACACCCATTGAAGAGGGGGTAAGCGAAACACCAACTCATGACGATTTACCTGGTGTGATATCCATTGAAGATGTGATAAGTGAACCCTCAACCAATAGCGAAACACTTATTGTGATACCCATTGAAGAGGTGATAAGCGAATCCTCAATCAATGACGAGCCAATGGCGACAAGCGTGAGCGAAATTCCTGCTCAAGGCGACACGCCTAATGAATTGTTGAATAATAAAGAGCAGAAACCGGTTAAATGTGATCCTATTCTAAAGAAAGATCCGTTAAATCAGAATCAGAAAGGGCCCCGTTGTGAAATAACGACCATTGGTGACAGATATACAGACAATAATGATGGCACAGTCACTGATAATCGCACCTGTTTGATTTGGTTGAAAGACGCTCATTGCTTAGATAGACAAACTTGGGCAGAATCTTCTGTCAAAATTTGCCTGTTGAATGGACAGAAGGATTGCAGGTCTGAAAACGAGGTTGAACCTGAAGAAGAGGAGGAAAAGCCGCTAGATTGTGAGGAATATACGATTGGAACTATCACAGGCTGGCGATTACCCACGCTCCAGGAATTGCAAAGCCTCATGCACTATGACTTTTATAATCCGGTCATCTCTAACGCAGAAGGCAATGAAAGATGGGGAGAAAAACCAGAAAATGATGCTTTCTCATCATTGCAATTGGACTTGTACTGGTCTTCCACTATCAATGCGCTTGGCGCAACTCAAGCGTGGCATATACGCCTCACGGATGGCAATACAGGTACGAGTGATAAGGAGCGTGCAAAGAACTATGTCTGGCCTGTGTATGGCGATTATAATTAATGGTTAATTATGAATGACTGAGGTTACGCAAAGCTATTCTATTCGAGCTTAGAAATCTAGGCTAAAGTTTTTTCTTCAAAAAAACTTTAGCCTAGATTC
>JAOZSV010000237.1 GCA_029939505.1 Thiotrichaceae bacterium
ATACGTTTCGAGCTTAGAAATCCGATTTTTTCAAAAATCGGATTTCTTAAACATCGTGTGTTCAGAATTTTGCAAGAGCCTCTTAAATCATTCAATTCATCATTTCGAGGTTTTAGTTTTTCTTCAAAAAACTAAAACCTCGAAAATCATTAACCATTAACCATTAATCATTAAATCAAAATGGCTCTATTCAATTTTCTTAAACGTTATTTTATTGCAACTTATACAGGTTTATATGCCCCTTTTCAAGCGGCTTATAAGCACCGCTATTTGCTGTTTCTATTAATAAAACGTGACATTAATACACGTACATCAGGAACATTTTTGGGGGATGCTTGGTTATTATTTCAACCTGCCTTACAAATACTGGGTTTTTGGTTTCTATTAGATGTGGTGCTAAAAATTAAATTTCCAGGTCGAGTCGCTTTTGTCGATTACTTTTTAATTGGCATGTTGTCTTGGTTTTTTATATCAGACGTTTTATCACGTAGTTTGAATGTATTAACCGAATTTGGTGGTTTGTATCAGCGTACTGTATTCCCTATTGTGATATTACCTTTATTACCCCTTTTTTTATCGGCGACTTTATATACAGTTGTTATGGCAATAACTTCTGCCATTTTAGAAGGGGTTAGTACAGTACCTATCGCCATCATATCAATATTATCTTTAACAATCTGGTTGCTCCCTTTTTGTTATCTGCTATCTATTCTTGGCTTATTTCTGAAAGATGTCGGACAAATTTTCCCCTTTATAATTAGTATCACGTTATACTTAACCCCCATCTTATATATGCCTTCTCAAATACCTGAACAGATGCAATGGATATTAGTTGTCAATCCCGTTGCTGATTTAATGGCGCTCATTCATGCAGGCTTACAAGATTTACCTTGGCACGATGGCAATTTATGGCGACCATTAGGTTTATGGTTATTTTTATTGGGTCCAGCATGGGTATTATTTCGACGCGCTGAATCGCATATACGTGAAATGCTGTAATAATTATGAATTATGAATTATGAATTATGAATGAAATTAATCCTGTTCCCACAAACGAGGCGTAAGAAATCCGATTTTTTCAAAAATCGGATTTCTAAGCTCGAAAAAAATTATCTTTAAACGATTGATTTCATTCATAATTCATAATTCACAATCGGAATTGAGACAATGAATTTAATACAGAATAATTTTTTAATGCGACTGAAAACAGGGTATGTGCAAGTTTTATTGTTGGCAATCAGTATCGTATTGATTTATGGACATACTTTGGATGTTCCATTTTACCTAGATGATTTTTCATCTATTCAAGAAAATCCCGTCATTTTTGAGTGGCAAGGTACTTTGGCGGAATTATGGCAATTTGCTGCTTTACGAATAGTGGGTTATTTTACTTTCGCGCTCAATTACCAATTCCATCAATTTCAAGTTGCTGGCTATCATATTGTCAATATTTTGATTCACTTTTTGACGGGTTGCGCAATATTGGGTTTATTACGCGGTTTAATGCGTACCCCTGCCCTTAAACCTGTTTTGTCAGAAGAAAGTAAACGATGGTTGCCGTTTATTGCTGCACTGATATTTGTACTCCATCCTTTACAAATTCAGGGAGTAACTTATATTGTACAAAGGTTAGCTTCATTATCCGCTTTATTTTATATTGCAACGATGGCTTGTTTTATTCAGGCGCGTTTAACGGAAAACTGGAATTATCGATCTTTTTGGATATTAACTTGTCTCTTATTGGCATTATTCGCCTTTTTTACTAAACAAAACACGGCGACTTTGCCTATCTCTTTATTATTGTTAGAAATCCTCTTTTTCCCAGCTTCTAAACGACGCTTAATTTTAGCGGGGGGCATTGCAGTATTCGGTTTAGGGATAGCTTGGCTAATTTTGGCTTATGTTTTTAAACAAAATCCGTTTTCCTTGGAAGCCATGGAAGCCCTGACACGAGAAACGACGACTATATCGCGTACCTCATATCTGGCGACTCAAATGAGTGTTTTGTGGACTTATATTGGTTTATTTTTTTGGTCAGCCAGTTCACATATTGATTATAGTTACCCGATAACAGAAGGGTTTCTTTATGTCAATGAAAATTATCATCTCGTCGCAAAGGTTTTACATAGTGAAGCAATTTGGGCTTTAATAGGACATTTATTCATATTAAGTTTAGCAGCGTATAATTTACGCCGCCGCCCACTGGTGGCATTTGGCATATTCTTTTATTACCTTGCTCACGCCGTTGAATCCAGTCTGATTCCTATTCGAGATGTGATATTTGAACATCGTACCTATTTACCTAATTTGGGTTTAGCCGTACTATGTGCATGGTTATTTGTCGTACAAATACCCTATTGGCTAAATTCGCGCCTAGCGCAAGTCATCATTATCACCTTATTAATAGTATTAGGCAGTGCAACTTGGCAACGCAACCAAATGTGGCGTGATCCAGTGGCTTTGTGGCAACATAATGTTGAACAATCTCCTGAGAAAAAACGGGGCTGGGTTATTCTCGGCAAACATTTGGTTCAACGGGGACAATTAGAAAAAGAACAAGGGCAGACAAAACAAAGTCAAGAGACGCTCAAAAAGAGTATTGAAACTCTTAATCACGCTCTCATCAAGATAAAAAGATCAGATGGTACTGTATCCCTTTCTTTTAGCGTTGAAACGGCACTCAATTTAATTGTCGCTTACAAAAGTCTTTACCAATACGACAAAGCATTAAGGTGGATTAATCGTGCTTTAGCGATGAAAAATCTTATGCGCCCTTTTGATCACGCCAAATTTTTGGTGAATCAGGGCAATATTTTTTATGAACTTAAACGCTACAGCGAATCAGAAGCGTCTTATCGCAAAGCGATTCAGATTTATCCTCATAATCTAAAAGCGCGTATTAATTTGGCGAGTCTTTTAAGTGTGACAGGACATTATGATGAAGCAATAGCCCTTTACCAAAAAGTGTTGGAAATTAATCCGAGTAATGCCTATGTCAGGAAAATATTGCAAAAGTTGCAAAAAGCCGTGCGTTAGAATGAGGGAAATTTTCAGAGAAATAAATTCACTTTGGAGTCCAACGCTTCAGCTTTGGAATAGGAGTCCAACGCTTCAGCTTTGGCGATTTAATAGTATAAAACTGACGCACTGAGTACAACGGATTTTAGAATAAAACGGATTAAATCGACGAGGATAAAGTTTTTTGAAAAAAAACTTTATCCTCGTCATCAATTCATAGCGTTAATGTGACAGAACGTTTATTAAAATCCGTTTATTTCTAAAATCCGTTGTACTCATTATTATACTACTATTCCAAAGCTAAAGCGTTGGACTCCTATTCCAAAACTAAGGCGTTAAACTCCAAAACGTACACATTATGGTAACTAAAATAAATGAAACGTACTGATTTAAAAAGCATTTTAATCATTGGTGCAGGACCTATTGTTATTGGACAAGCCTGCGAATTTGATTATTCCGGCGCACAAGCGTGTAAAGCGTTAAGAGAAGAAGGATATCGCGTCATTTTGGTCAATTCTAATCCCGCAACCATTATGACTGATCCTGAAATGGCTGATGCAACTTATATTGAGCCAATTCAATGGCAAACGGTTGCCAAGATTATTGAGCGTGAACAGCCAGACGCATTATTACCCACAATGGGTGGACAAACTGCCTTAAACTGTGCCATTGATTTGGCGCGTGAGGGAGTTTTAGAGCAATTTGGGGTGGAAATGATCGGTGCCTCTATTGAAGCGATTGAGAAAGCGGAAAATAGAGAAAAATTTCGCCAAGCCATGAAAAATATTGGTTTAGATATGCCCCGTTCATTCATTGCCCGTTGTATGGAGGACGCTTTTGAGGCGCAAAGTGAAATCGGTTTTCCAGTCGTCATTCGCCCTTCTTTTACATTAGGCGGTAGTGGCAGCGGCATCGCCTATAACCGTGAAGAATTTGCGGTTATTTGTGAGCGGGGTTTAGAACTTTCTCCCATTAATGAATTATTAATTGAAGAATCTGTTTTGGGCTGGAAAGAATTTGAAATGGAGGTGGTACGCGATCATAAGGATAATTGCATTATCGTCTGTTCAATAGAAAACGTTGATCCAATGGGCGTACATACTGGCGACTCTATCACCGTCGCACCCATTCAAACGCTCACCGATAAAGAATATCAAATCATGCGTAATGCCTCAATAGCGGTATTACGCGAAATCGGGGTTGATACAGGCGGTTCCAATGTACAATTTGCTATAAATCCCAATGATGGGCATATGATGATTATTGAGATGAACCCGCGCGTGTCGCGCTCATCTGCCCTTGCCTCCAAAGCAACGGGATTCCCAATTGCCAAAGTGGCTGCCAAATTAGCCATTGGCTATACCTTAGATGAACTCGACAATGAAATCACAGGCGGTGAAACGCCAGCCTCGTTTGAACCAACCATTGATTATGTTGTCACGAAAGTGCCCCGTTTTGCCTTTGAAAAGTTTCCACAAACGGAACCTCTACTCACCACACAAATGAAATCTGTTGGTGAAGTCATGGCAATAGGGCGCACTTTCCAAGAATCATTACAAAAGGCGTTGCGTGGTTTAGAAACGGGAGTTAATGGGTTAGACGAACGTTTAGATGCCAATTTAGAGATAAACTCTGATGAAGTCACTACTCTGCTACGCCGTCAATTGCAAATACCAGGTCCTGAACGTTTATGGTTTATCGCAGACGCATTTCGCATTGGATG
This sequence comes from Thiotrichaceae bacterium, assembly GCA_029939505.1. Classification (GTDB taxonomy): domain Bacteria; phylum Pseudomonadota; class Gammaproteobacteria; order Beggiatoales; family Beggiatoaceae; genus QNES01. The sequence goes on from JAOZSV010000237.1 coordinate 4,742, forward strand.
GTCAATTGAGGAAGTACATAAACTCACCGCGATTGATCCCTGGTTTCTTGTCCAAATTGCGAATTTAGTCGATGAAGAGTCTGCTTTATGTATTGGCTGTTTAGAAAAGATAGATGCAGACTGCCTTCGTTCTTTAAAACGTAAAGGTTTTTCAGATCGACGATTAGCACAATTATTTCAAGTTGATGAAAAAAACATCAGGGCATTACGTCACAAATTGAATATTCGCCCTGTCTTTAAGCGTGTTGACTCCTGTGCTGCCGAATTTGCGGCAACCACCGCCTATATGTATTCAACTTATGAAGAAGAATGTGAGGCTTGCCCCAGCCAACGCGATAAAATTATTGTCTTAGGCGGCGGACCTAATCGCATTGGGCAAGGGATTGAATTTGATTATTGTTGTGTACAAGCTGTCCTTGCTTTACGCGAAGAGGGTTATGAAACAATCATGATCAACTGTAACCCTGAAACAGTTTCTACAGATTATGACATCTCCGACAGACTCTATTTTGAATCATTGACTTTAGAAGATGTCTTAGAAATCATAGACTTAGAGAAACCTAAAGGCGTTATCGTTCAATATGGGGGACAAACACCCTTAAAATTAGCGCGGGATTTAGAAGCGGCGGGTGCGCCGATAATTGGGACTAGCCCAGATTCTATCGACTTAGCCGAAGATCGTGAACGCTTTCAACAATTAATTCATCAACTCGGTTTACGACAACCCCCTAACCGTACTGCTCGCAACACTGACGACGCTTTAAGACTCGCTGAAGAAATCGGTTATCCATTGGTAGTAAGACCCTCTTATGTGCTGGGTGGGCAAGCGATGGAAATCGTTTATAACAAAAATGAGTTAAAAAGTTATATGTGTAAAGCAGTCGCCGTTTCCAACGATTCACCTGTACTATTAGATCATTTCTTAGATGATGCAATAGAGGTGGATGTGGACGCGATCTGTGATGGTGAACGTGTGATTATTGGGGGCATCATGGAACATATTGAACAGGCAGGTGTACATTCTGGAGATTCAGCCTGTTCCTTGCCGCCTTATGGTTTATCAGCCATGATACAAGATCAATTGCGCGATCAAATGACCCGTCTCTCAATGGCTTTAAATGTGATAGGATTAGTCAATGCCCAATTTGCAATTCAAAAGCAAAGCATTTATATTTTAGAAGTCAACCCACGCGCATCACGCACAGTCCCCTTTGTTTCTAAAGCGACAGGTGTTGCTTTAGCACAAATTGCCGCCCGCTGTATGGTAGGGCGCAGTTTAGCAGCACAAGGGATTCCACAAGAATCTGATCAGGGTGCTTTTTCAAAAAACCTTGTTCCCAGTTACTATTCTGTTAAAGAAGCCGTTTTTCCCTTTATCAAATTTGCAGGTGTTGATCCATTGCTCAGTCCTGAAATGAAATCAACGGGTGAAGTGATGGGAGTGGGTCGTACTTTTGGTGAAGCTTTTGCCAAATCACAATTGGCTGCGGGCTGTGATTTACCCCGTTCTGGCATAGCCTTTTTAAGTCTTCGCGATGCAGACAAACAGGCAGCCGTCGATATAGGTAGAGAATTAGCGGCCTTGGGCTTTGAACTATCGGCCACTCGCGGTACAGCAGTGATACTAGAGCAAATGGGGATTAACTGCACTATCGTCAATAAAGTGACTGGCGCACGCCCCAATATTGTTGATAGGATAAAAAATGATGAAATCAGCCTTATCATCAACACGACGGAAGGCAAACAAGCAATAGCAGATTCTTTTGCTATTCGTCGCACAGCCCTACAGCATCAGGTGACATATACCACAACAATTGCTGGTGCCAGGGCAACCCTATTGGCTTTAAAAATACATAATATAACTGATGTTAATCGACTACAAGATTTGCATCAAGAATTACAAGGTAAAACATGACAAAATCATTTATGACAACTCGTGGCGCACAAAAGTTACACGATGAATTACATGAATTAAAAACAGTGGCACGCCCTAACGTGATCCAAGCCATTGCTGAAGCGCGTGCGCTTGGTGACTTAAAGGAAAATGCCGAATATCATGCCGCGCGTGAACAACAAAGTTTTATTGAAGGACGCATTGCTGAACTGGAAGGCAAATTATCTCATGCTGAAATTATTGATGTCACTAAAATCAAAGCAGGTGGAAAAGTGGTTTTCGGCACCACAGTGGAATTAATGAATGTTGAAACGGAAGAAGAAGTGACTTATCGAATTGTTGGCGATGATGAAGCAGACATTAAAGCGAATCTCGTCTCAATAAGTTCGCCCATCGCTCGCGCCCTGATAGGCAAAGAAGAGGGCGATGTAGCCGTTGTACAAGCCCCGAAAGGTAAGAAGGAGTATGAAATTCTTGAAGTGAAGTATATTTAAAATATGGTGAATGGTGAATGATGAATGATGAATGGTTAATTATTAACTGATGTTACGCACTATGTTTCCAAGAGGTTTAAGAAATCCGATTTTT
>JAOZSV010000238.1 GCA_029939505.1 Thiotrichaceae bacterium
ACAAAGCTAAAGCGTTGTACTCCTAAAAACGCACAAAGCTAAAGCGTTGTACTCCAATACGCACAAAGCTAAAGCGTTTTCGAGGTTTGATTTTCAAAAAACGAAAACCTCGAACTCCATTTTCAAAAAAAAATTCAACTCTTAATTCGCATTAGTAATAAATGTATTCACAACAAAATTCTGCTCTCATTTTTTTGATTGATTAACTTCAAGTGACGCAGTGCGAATATCATTAATTCAATGAAAAATTTTCACTTTTTCGTATTCAGAAAAAAATTGCAGTTTTTCAAAAAATAGATTATGATGTTGTTACGGTATTATTTGATTTTAATCAAATTAACACCACATTTAGTACACAAAACTATTGATAACTATTAACATTTATTTGGATTTTGACTTAAAAACTTGACATTTAAAAAAATGCAAAGTATCATTTTGAGAGGCTTGAGAGTGGTTAGCCTTCCACATTAAAAAAATGGGTTCAAGCCAAAAAGTAACTCCAAGCTTCCATTAGGCGAGGAGATAATGGGTTGATTGCTCCCTTATTCATAGTTATTGAAAGACATACTCCATTTAGTATGGATGTCAATAGTTATCAATAGAATTGCTATCTAGACAGGTTGAAATAAAATCTTATAAAAGACATAGTTTTTAGAAGTATTATTTTAGCATTAATTTAGTGATTGAGCCGATGACAAGTCGGTTTTAGATTGATATTATGAGGTTATAAAGGTATGGAAACAGGTACCGTGAAATGGTTTAACGAAACAAGGGGTTTTGGTTTTATTTCCCCATCAGATGGTACTAAGGACGTATTTGTCCATTATTCCAGCATCCAGAAAGAGGGATTCAAAACTCTCGCTGAAGGACAGCAAGTCGAATTTGAGTCAACGGAGGGACCAAAAGGACCCCAGGCGACCGTTTGTAATCCGATTCATGCTGAATAAGTAAAAAAAAGCCCCCGATTGGGGGCTTTTTTTGGTTAAGAGCGGAACTGACTGGCTTTTTGTGTGGTGGAATGGAAATTATAGGGTAAAGTACAGGTCATATAATTGATCAGCGTTATAATCGTTAATAACGGTGGTAGGAGCACCGCTTATTGTTGCTTGAATTGAGCCCGTTTTTGGGATACCATCATCACCTCGTTCATCAATCATGTTTGCAACTTCTTTAGAAAGTTTACTGAATCCGACAAACAGCACATTAATATTAGCCACGCCTCCTGTGGAAACACCTACCAATCCATTAAATGAATTGCCAGGTTGTAAGGTATCAGTGATACCACCGGCAACTAATCCTGCAGCGCGTAAGTGCGACCAAAATAGGCGAGATTCATTTGCGGGTGTTACTGAATCAAAAGCACCACCAATTTCGCGGTCACCATTACCTGCTATAACAGTCGTACCCCATCTGGTTGCAGTCTTTGCATCGTCCCCTGGCAAATTAAGATAACGATCTTGATAACTATAAATTGCTGCCGTAACTCCGTTATACTGATTATCAAGATTTCTAAGTTTGGCATTGACAATGATTTGTTGCCCTTTAAGAACCCCCCCTAAGAGCAAACCAATAATCACCATGACAATGGCGATTTCTACTAATGTAAATCCAGCTTGTTTTTTCATTTTACCCTCCTTTGTCAATAACAAGTATTTTTTGAATTATTATTAGAATTATAACAATCTTGTTATCTACACTTGTTTCTATATACTCGACTATCAAGTTTTCTCGTTACCCCAAACAATAACTACAAGGATTATATATAAGAAAGGATTGGATCGATGCTCGTTTTTAATCCCTTTTTATATACAATCCTTGTAGTTAGTTAGCGTTTTTAATCCATTCGAGGTTCAAGTTTTTCTTTAAAAAACTTGAACCTCGAATTTGATATACAATCCTTGTAGTTACTGTTGTCAGACGAAAAAACTTGATGAAGGATTATATATAAGAAAGGATTGGATCGATGCTCGTTTTTAATCCCTTTTTATATACAATCCTTGTAGTTAGTTAGCGTTTTTAATCCATTCGAGGTTCAAGTTTTTCTTTAAAAAACTTGAACCTCGAATTTGATATACAATCCTTGTAGTTACTGTTGTCAGACGAAAAAACTTGATGAAGGATTATATATAAGAAAGGATTGGATCGATGCTCGTTTTTAATCCCTTTTTATATACAATCCTTGTAGTTAGTTAGCGTTTTTAATCCATTCGAGGTTCAAGTTTTTCTTTAAAAAACTTGAACCTCGAATTTGATATACAATCCTTGTAGTTACTGTTGTCAGACGAAAAAACTTGATGATCGAGTATATAGAATTATAATGTAATATTTTAATTTGTTCAACATGTAATAATTTACACCCAAATATCCGTTTACTCCTATAATCCATTGTACTCAACTTGTGTATGAATATCATTTATTCTGCTCCAAAGCCAATAATTTTTCATTAAGAAATTTAATTTCATTAGGATCAGTTATTTGCCCTTTCGCCAGCATACCTCCAATAACTAAACGCGCCTCCTCTAATTCTCCCATATCCTCCAGAATAAAAATACGCATTTCTTGCGCCCAATAGGGCATATTTGGTGTGGCATGAGCGGCAATCGCTTCTGCATATTTCAGGGCTAAAGGTAAATCTTTTAAACGATGTTTAGCCAATATCGCTGCATGTGCTAACCATTGCCAGCGAGTATTGGGATCAATAAAAAATTGTTGATAGATAAACTCAAGTATTTGCCGCTTCTTAAAAGGATCGTTCACCATAGAATAAGAGTAACTTGCTGTCAATAATGGATATTGAACTTTTGGATCAAGAAGCAATATTCGCGCCAACCATTCTTGTAAGGTGTTGTAATTAAGTTGTTGATAAGAAAGAAATTTTCCTCCTTGAGTCTCAAAAGCCTGGAGCCACAACATTAATACTTTAGCAGCCACAATGGGATCACCTAAACTAAATAAACGGAGTAATTCAACTCTAGGCGGAGAAGTCAAAGGTTTTATTTGGGCAGACGATGGAGGCAACTGATAATGCCAAATGATTTGCAGCCCTAAACTTAAAATTAATAAACATAAGACTTTTTTTGGAACACTGCGGATAGTACGTTGTTTTTGGATCATAAATTTTTTCTATAAAGATCAAATAAACTCATCGCTATTAATAATATGACATAAATAATTGTTTGTACGACAATCTCTAGTAAATTATCAAAAGAACCGGTGTAATAAACTATCCACTCCGATTGGGTAAACTGAACTAAATTGGGTAATAGCATCGCCAGTATATTAATTAATCCATTAATAAATTGATCTGTCCAAGAATTATTCAATGGCCCTTCTGCCATCAATTGCATCGTGCTGATACTCCGCGCCAAAATATAAAATCCCAATACGACACTGAAAGTCTGAACAGCATGATGAAAAGTTAATACACAGAATAGGCTCAAAGCTGTGATAATTAACAATTCACAAAATAGGGATAAAGTCCATAATCCAACTTGTAAATAGGGGACAAATAAAAGTAAAGCGGCACCAAACAAAATCGCCGTGATTAATGCGATTAGCATAAATCCACTGAATTTGCCAAGAAAATACGTGCTGCGCTGTATGGGTAAAGATAACCATAAATAGACGGAGTGTTCTTGAAATTCGTGTACCATGCTAGTGATGACAAACAAGCTCACAATATAGACTGCGCTTAAACGTAAAAATGCGGCTAAAAGGCTGCTTTGATAGGCAATGGTTTCAATAACGGTGATTTGCCCTATAAAAAGGGCAAATCCAAAGCCAATCAGTAACAATATAACAATGGTGAGAAAAAAGCGGGCGCATAAGGCTTCAAGTGCGACTAAAGTGGCGAGAGTAAAAATTTGTTTCATCATTAATTTATAATTTATAATTCATCAAGAAATAAGGAGTTCGAGGTATTAGTTTTTTTTCAAAAAACTAATACCTCGAAAACGCTTTAGCTTTGTCAATCAAAAAGGAATACAACGCTGGGCGCATTCCCATTTTTCGGGTGAAGCTGGCAAAGCCAAAAGAGAAAAATTTGCCATCGGTTTTAATCGCTTACCATTTTCTGGCTGTAAGTACAACGGATTTCAGAATTTCAGCCTAAAGTTTTTCTTTAAAAAACTTTAGGCTGAAAAACGGATTTGACTCTGCAGTGAGGATTTGGGCTCAGAACGAATTTTAAGCTTTTCAATACCCGCCCGTTTGGGGTGGATAAGAAAGGTACTTTGTTTTTAATCCGTTGAATTCTTAAATCCGTTGTACTTAACCCGAAAAATGGGAATGCGCCCTACAACGCTTTAGCTTTGTCAATCCGTCCAAAAAACGCCCAAAGCTGAAGCGTTGGACTCCAAAACCATTCAAAGCTGAAGCGTTGGACTCCATTTTGACAAAGTTGAAGCGTTGGACTCCAAAACAATTAGAAAAAGGTCAAATAACTTAACAATGTTTCATCAAACAACATCATTGATCCCCCCCAAACATGAACATCGCTTGCTGGGTATGATATTAATCACCTTGCATATAATACTGTGGTGGGATTTTTCAACACTCCCATTGTCTGAAGAACTGTGGGTACGTGTCATATTACTGATTCATATAGGTTTTTTTGTATTATGGCACCCCTTATGGAATAGACTTTATCAACACCGTTTCAGGGAGAACGTTTTACTTGGCATAGTCATTGCTTTAATAATCGTGTTTCCTAATGTTTGGCTGATAGCCTTTTGGCAAATCATATTGCTTGGATTTATGGGTGGACGTGATTTAGTTAAACCCGTTGATAGATTTGTCAATATAGCAGCCATTCTCTTTTTGACTTTAGAATTGTTTATTGTCAGTTTTCATCAACTCTTTTTAGTAGAGGAATTGATTTTACTTTACCAGTTTGCGCCAGATTTCCTATTATGGCCAAAATATTTACTCTTATCTGTGCCACTGATGTTTTTATTTATTACTACCGATGACAGCCAAGAACACCGCTATCATGTTGATTTTTTTCATGGTTTAACGGTATCAATGTTTATCCTTATTATGGCTCTGGGCAGTTTAACTATGATGTCTCAATATGAAATCATCATGCCTGTTGCTATTTTTCAAGTTTCTCTGGGATTGATTGTATTTATATTAATCGTAAGTTGGTTTTGGATCATCTATGCAGGGGAAGAAGGCGTTAATCCACTATGGACACGGCATTTATATAATATCGGCAATACCTTTGAACAATGGTTAGAGCATCTTGCCCAGCCAAGCAATTATAAAAATTTAACGTCCCAAGAATTTTTACACACTGGCTTTGAGCAACTTATCACTTTACCTTGGATATCAGGTATCGCTTGGCATTCCCTATATGGTGAAGAGATGCTGGGGCAGCAAGATAAAGAAAAAGTGGTCATCACAGTGCAATCCCTTGAAGTCACTGTCTATGCCCATTATCGTATCAGTGGTACTCAATATTTTCAAATTAAAATATTGATACAACTGTTAGAACATTTTCACCAAGCCAAACGCCGTGAAGCCGCCTTTGCACAACAAGCACATTTGCAAGCGATTCACGAAACAGGGGCAAAATTAACCCATGATATTAAAAATTTGTTACAATCTTTACATGCCATTACTTCGGTGATAGAAACTTATCCTAGCACAAAATTTGGCGATACACAGCGTTTGTTACAAGGGCAAATGCCCCATTTGACTCAGCGTTTAAAACGCACCCTGGACAAATTGCAAAAACCCGCTGAATTTTCTTACTCACATGTACCAGTAAGCCTGTGGTGGGAGAATATCAAAGCACGTTATCGTAAGAGTAAAATTGAATTTTCTAGTCATTTAGAAACTGAAAATATCCTGATTCCAGAAGATTTATTTGATAATGTCTCAGAAAATCTCTTACAAAACGCGCTGATGAAACGCAAGCGTGAACCTGATTTACAAATCAAAGTCGTGCTACATATTGATAAACGTCGCTTACAATTAACCGTATGCGATGATGGCACTTCCATACCCAAAGAGATTGCTAATCTGTTATTAACTCAACCTGTACAATCCCGTGACGGATTTGGTATTGGACTTTATCAAGCAGTCAAGCAATTGGCTCATACGGGCTATGTTTTAAATATTATTGAAAATGTGGAAGGTCAAGTGTGTTTTGAATTGGCAAGTACTGAGTAATTAAACCTAGACCTGCCAGGTTTTAGAAACCTGGCCAGTCTTTTTAAACTGATTAAAACAATATCTAGATATTCAGATAAATAAATTCACTAAAAACCTCAGAGGTTTTCAAAACCTCTGAGGTTTAATTCCAACTATTTATCTGAAAAACTATATATATAAAGGAGTACAAAAAAATGCGCGAAGAAATGCTTAAATCCGTTTTAAGTGAACTCAACGGCACATCAGCAGATATACAAGCATCAGCTGTCATTTCTACAGATGGACTGGTTATGGCATCCATTCTCTCCAGTGAAATGGACGAAGATCGTGTTGGTGCTATGGCAGCCGCTATGCTCTCTTTAGGTGAACGCACTTCACAGGAGTTAGGACGAGGTGAATTGGAACAAGTGTTGGTAAAAGGTGAACAGGGTTATGTCTTAATGACCCATGCTGGACCAAATACCGTCGTCACAACAGTGACGACGGCTTATGCCAAACTTGGCTTGATATTTTTAGATGTCAAACGCGCCGCTGAAGCCATCAGTAAGATAATGTAATGGCAAAGTGTCAATCAATCTGACTGAAACGAGGTATCGTGATGGCGAAAAAAGCATTTTTTATGATGCGTCTTAATGATCATATTCAATATCTGAAAAAGATGGATGCGACGCTCAAAGGTGAAGGAGATTTTCAGGGAACCACCCACCAAGACTGTAAATTAGGGCAATGGCTCAATGAGGATGGTCCAACAGAAGTGGGCGCGATGGAAAACAGCAAAGCTAAAGAGGTGTTTGATAGTTTACATGAACCCCATGAACGTTTTCATCTCCTTGGAAAAGAGGTTTTAGAAAAGAAGCAAGCGGGAGATGAGGCAGGTGCTCATACGGTTTTCACCGAACTGCATGTACTTTCTAACACGCTGACTAATAAATTATTAGAATTGGATGGAATAAATTAGGAATGAAAATTTAATAACTGATGTTACGCACTATGTTTCCAAGATGTTTAAGAAATCCGATTTTTGAAAAAAAAATCGGATTTCTAAGCTCGAAGAA
>JAOZSV010000070.1:0-15143 GCA_029939505.1 Thiotrichaceae bacterium
GGAAACCTCAGAGGTTTGTGTCTATCGTTTCAATCACCTGAACGGTGAACTTTCATGAAAGAGCAATACTTTTTTAACCTTTAAAATCAATCATTTACAAAATCAACCTATAAACAAGTTAAAAACGTCTGAGCGACAACAACTTGTTTTTTAAGTTTGCAGTTATTATACCGATTTCAAATTAAAATGCAAGCATTTTGAAAGAAATTAACTTGTGTAAAATCAAATGGTTAATAATAAAAGCTGAGTCAGGCGTTGCACCCTCTTTTCGGTGCAACGGCATTTGGTTGACTCTTATGCCGTTGCACAATAAAAAGACATTTTGCCCACCCGTCCAGGCGACGCTGGCTAACAATAGGAATCCCAATATTGTTCCACATCTTGCTTTATTTTTTGAATGGGATGGCATTTTTTCAAAGAGATTAAACAATACATATATCCGTCATTCATAAGCGTTTTCCAATCAATATTTTTGATACGATTATTATATTCATTCTTTTTATCTTCTAATATTTTCATTTCTTCCTGCGATTCCAACTTTTCTTTCTGCAATCTAAACCATTCCCTTTTTTCTTTTCGATAATCGCTTATCACTTTACCCATCATTATTTTGGCAACACAATCATACATGATGTGTCCATTCAAATACCAATAAGTCTCTTCTTCTTTTATATTCAACTCAGATAAAATGTTATCTATTTGATTTAAATCAATATTGCTGTGCTTTTTCTTGATTTGATCTATCAAATGAGAAACCCGATTTTTTAATTCGGTAATAACCTCATTAGCATTATCAACAAGATCAATTTCTTTTGATTTAATACAAAAAACGGATTTTAAATTTTTTTCTGAAATAAGGGGTTCAGAAATGACATCAGGTGGTTTCCTAGTCATCTGCTCAAGTTTTCTCTTTTCAAAATACAAGAGATAACGTAAGAGTGGATAAGTGACTTTTGAATAATCCTTTATAAAATTCACGAAAGAAAAACGGCGCGTATTCGTCTCAGGAACTGATGATTTCTCTACAATACGTGCCAAAGCCTCCGGAAAAATCTTATAATTTTCAATTGAATAAGTATAAGTGTGAAAAATATAAGGATGGCTAAATAAGGGTTCGTTTTTGAGTAGATATTCTAAATCACTATCAACACATAATATGAGACTGGCACTGGCATTTTTTAGATTACGTTCAGTTAAAACGGTTTGTTTACCACTTTTTAGATTATTTTCTCTTGAATACGGATAAAAAATAATTCTTAATTCTGGCGCGAATGAATCAAATATATCTTTCCAAAAATGCACATCCTCGATGCCTTCCACATAGCAGATAATTTGATCCAATAGGATAGATTCACCATCCAAAGGATAATTTTCAATATCAATGTCAGTCATGGTATTCCTATCTGGTTGTAATATCACCCATTTTAGTTATTTTATCTTTCCATCCTTTATTAAACACCCCCGCTGCGTGCGTCACAATAATAAGTTGAGCATTATCATTAAGATTTTGAATAAGTTCTATCAAATCTAATTGCCAAGCAAGATGTAAGGAAAGTTCTGGTTCATCCATTAAAATGATACTGGGCTGATTTTCTTGAATCAGCACATTTAAAAGAATAATTAACATTTGCTTCTCGCCGGAAGACAGTTCATAAACGGAAAAAGATTGATCATAATGGTTTCTGAAAATAATGGCGTTATTTTTATCAAAATCTATCCGTTTTTTTGAATCAGCAAATAAAGTATTTATCTGTTCAATAAAGCGATTCTTATAAAAATGGATGTCATCAATTTTGTCCGTTTTTTCGTTTAATAATTTTTTCAGTTCTTGAAAATCGTTTTCGTCAGCACTTTCCTTAGAAGAAATCTGTCTGATTTTTTCGTCAAAAACCCCCGTGACTTTTTCTGCTAAAATTTTCACTTTGAGCAAGTAACTTTTCCAATCATTCATTAAATGCTTTAAAACAACATCAAGTTCAGTGTTCACACCATTTCGCGCTTTATCACTTTCTGATACATCAAAATCTTCAAGAGACGTGTCAAATGTGTTGATATAGCACAGATTAATCGCATCAGAAAAAGGAGTCTCTTTTTTCTGAGGAAAAATGTTTGACTGTGTTTTATAAACGACATTATTAGCTAGAACTTCATTCGTAGCCTGATGTTGTTTAGACGATTGATTAGAAGAACGCAGTTGAGAGATCGCTTCTAAATCTTGATCAGCATAAATATATTTATCGTCATCAAATTCGATTCTAATAGAATCTATTAGATTTCTAGAAAGAAATTGCCCCTGATTTGACAGGAGAAAATTTCTAACCAAACGTAATAATGTCGTTTTTCCACTCCCATTTTTGCCAATCAAGATATTCACTTTGGGATCAAGATACCAGTTAATATCTAATTCACCAAATAATTTGCTGATTTCTACTTTTTTTATGTAACTCATTTTAGAACCTCAATAATTAAATAACCAAAGCCATTATACTGCTAACCGTTGAATAAATCTAGGGTTGTTTCGCCTCGAAAAGGGAACGAAGTGGAAACTCACTAAAAGGAATGAGGCTTTAATCATTTCCGATGTAACTATACCAAATTAGGAGTCAATAAAAAAGCCCCTCGGCTCACGCCTTGGGGCTTTGGTTCTAATTTCAATTACCTGAACAGTGTAAAAATAAAAGGGCAGGGCTTGAATTTTTCAAATTTTTTTGTTTAACAAAATAATCCGAATCTCGCTTCTTTTCTTGTTTGAATCAGAATTGACAGAATTAAAGAATTGACAGAATAAGAAATCATAAGTGGTTTTAAATCTGAAAATTCTCAAAAAAAAAACCTCTGAGGTTTCCAAAACCTCAGAGGTTTGTGTCTATCGTTTCAATCTGTTAGAGAGGGAGTTTTGAACAAAATAATCCGAACTGGCTCCCTTTTCTTTTTCTAGCGCGTTCAACCCTGCTCCACAACAGAAAACAATGGCACTTGTATTGCCTGTGCTGCCCGACGTAGAGAACGATCAAGTGTCGCCAGTGGCACTGCTTCTCGTTTGGCTAAATCCAAATAAGCAGCATCATAAGATGACAAACGTTGTTCTCTTGCCAAAGTGACGATCTCATTGCTAATATGAGGGAAAGGTTCTTGTACGACTTGGATCGACAATGTTCGTAACAACTGTATAAATTTAGCACTTTTAGACTCAGACAATCTTTGCCGACGTTCAGCAACAAGCAATGTATTAACGACTTCTAAAGTCCAAATAGCCGGTACAATAGCGACTGCGTTAGTGAGACTTTCTAATACTTTATCCGCGTAATCACTGGTTTCATCCTCAAAACACCAAACCATAACCACAGAGTTATCAATGACAAAACGTTTAATCATCAATGTCTCCCTTCTTCAATCAACTCTTTAATGCTTAAACCATCAAGTCGATTTCCCTTACGAAATGCTTTGATTTCTTCAATCACATTTTGCGTTTCATTTTTATCTTGTGAAAGACGCAAACTGGCTAATGATTGTGATAAAAAATTCACAATCAAATCGTTAATATTGGGAAAAGACTTTAACTCTCTACCCAATAATTCGGGTAATTCAATGGTAATTTGCATATTGACTGCTCCTACATAATAAGGTTTTAATCACTTCCGAAACTTTTAAGACAAGGTTTAGTTTATGATTTTATCGCGTTAATATCAAATGCACAACCATATTGATTATGCCTCGCTGCCCCCGTTTCAACATAAAAACGGGTTCTCACCAAGCGAATTGGGTGTTGAGGAGCAATACCAATCGGGCTGAATATGAGGAAAATAACGTTTATCAATAGATTTCAATAAGCTTTCCAACTCATCAATTGTAGGTACTCGCCAATTGTTTGCACCTGCCAATCGCATCTTGCCAAAATAAAAGGGCAGGCTTGAAATTTTCAAATTGTGGTGTTTAACAAAATAATCCAAACCTCGCCTCTTTTCTTGTTTGAATCAGAATTGACCGAATTAAAGAATTGACCGAATTTATGTGGTTTTAATTCTGAAAATTCTCAAATTCTGAAAATTCTGATTCAAACAGGTGACGGTGAACTTTCATGAAAAAAAAACCTCTGAGGTTTTGGAAACCTCAGAGGTTTGTGTCTATTGTTTCAATCACCTGAACGGTGAACTTTCATGAAAGGGTGGAAGTTGCGACGATGGCACTGATAAAGGTTCGTTTCAATCACCTGAACGGTGAACTTTCATGAAAGATATGCACCAACAGACGATGTTGTTTGCATGTCGGAAAAGGGTTTCAATCACCTGAACGGTGAACTTTCATGAAAGTATTTTAAACGCTTTGTTTTTAGATGGTAAAAAGGAGTTTCAATCACCTGAACGGTGAACTTTCATGAAAGTGCTGGATGTCAGGTATGTGGCGCTGACGGGAATAAGTTTCAATCACCTGAACGGTGAACTTTCATGAAAGAGCAGTACTTTTTCAACCTTTAAAATCAATCACTTACAATGCAAATCGGGGGGACACCTAATAACCTTACTCTTTGTAAGACAATTTTCGCCATTTTTCGCCATTTTTCCTGACTTATTTCAATGTAAGTACTTGATTTTATTAAGTTCGGGGAAACTTGACCTGATTTTTTATCAGTCATTTCTCTATAACTCATTGATTCAAATGAGAAAATACAATTTACGCCTTATGCTAATCCAATCCTGAGCCAACTCCCCCCGAATTCTTTAAAATCAATTCGAGGTTTAAGTTTTTTAAAGAAAAACTTAAACCTCGAATACTTACAAAATCAACCCGCAAACAAGTCAAAACGTCTGAGCGACAACAACCTGTTATTGAATTTTTAAGTCTGCATTTATTATACAGATTTGATAGCAAAATGCAAATGTTTTTGACAATTATTTTTTATACCTAAAATCAAATAGTTAAAAAGTATTTGCTTTCGTATTTCGTAACAAAAAATCCCCAAGTCGAAACAACCTGGGGTTACCAACTGCAATGGTAAATGGTGAATAATCACCTGCTTTACTCGCTGAAAAATCAATCGAATCTGATCCCATTAATTCATTTGAAAACTTCGTTAAAGAAGGCCTCTTTATCCAATTGCGTCTGCCATTTCTGATGCCATTTTACCGAATCTAATTGTTCTTCAGATTTTAAAGCTAAAAAGCGAGTTGCTTCAAGCAGACCTAATTTGTCAATCAAAGCTTTAACCGCTTGACTAATCAGTTGTTCTTCCGTCATCAATAAAGTTTCTGTCATTGTAAATTCTCCGAGACTAAAAATTCAATGGGATTCATTGCCATTACAGACAGTGGCCTTTTTTTACATTTTTTTAAGAGTTTATCATCACAAGTAATGAAAATGTCAGCCATTTGTTCTGCATAAGCGACATGAGCCGCGTCAGCAACGCCAAATTTGAGCGCATGAAGTTCGTCAGCCCTTTGGTGTGCTTTCTTAGCATCATAAGTCGTTTTGGTGTCAACTTGATTTAACAAGGTCTGTATTTCAAGACGTTTTTTTAAGAGGGGTATTGCACTTGCTTCTTTGAAATGTACAGGAGAAATAACAGTTTGATATCTTCCTTCTTTAATATGTTGCGTAATTAAGTAGAACGCATCAGTTTCCAACCGTATTCGCAGAAAATTCTGATCATCAAAAGGACGACAATAAGTACAAATATCTAAATATAATTTTTTCATGATTCCAATTTTAATAAAATGTAACTCATTGATTTAAATCAAATAAGTTGTTTTAATTCTGAAAATTCTGATTCAAACAGGTGACGGTGAAATTTCATGAAAAAAAAAACCTCTGAGGTTTCCAAAACCTCAGAGGTTTGTGTCTATTGTTTCAATCACCTGAACGGTGAACTTTCATGAAAGAGCAGTACTTTTACCACTTTTAAAATCAATCAGTTACAACACGTTTCCGTGGCACTCCTAATAACCCGACTTTTTATAAAGTCATTTGAAGTCATTTTAGCCAAAATCTGACGGTCAGTTTAGCCTAAGTCATTGATTTTAAACAACCCGTGGCACTTGACTCAATATTTTTAATTAATTTATAATATAACTATTTGATTTAAATAGTAAAAATAATATATACCAGACTATTTAACTCAACCGCTTTTCAAGTGCCACGTATTCTTTAAAATCAATTCGAGGTTTAAGTTTTTTAAAGAAAAACTTAAACCTCGAATACTTACAAAATCAACCCGCAAACAAGTCAAAACGTCTGAGCGACAACAACTTGTTATTGAATTTTTAAGTCTGCATTTATTATACAGACTTCAAATTAAAATGCAAGTGTTTTGAACAAAAATTAACTTGTGTAAAATCAAATAGTTAATAATAAAATGGCCGGCTTGAATTTTTCAAATTTTTTGTTTAACAAAATAATCTGAATCGGCTCCTTTTTCTTTGTTTTTAACAATGTTAATAAACATCATCGTGTGTTCCAATTCCAAGCAATAAAATATCTTCCTCCGTTTGGTTTTCACTTTTGACAAAATCAAATATTATTCTCATATCATATCCTGCACGACAAGCCCATAAACCTGATAATTTCCCCTTGAGTTTATGAGTCGCTAAGATGGGTGCATAAGGGTTTTCAACTAATAGTTCCAAAGTTTCTTCAATGTCATTGTGTAAATGAGGATACTTTTTGATAACCTGTTTAAAGGCGCTTATAAATGTTTTACCCCAAATAAGGCTTCTCATTTAGAAACCTCCTTCATAAAGTCAGCTACACTACCTTTTCTGACTTCCCCTCTTGCGTATTCTTGTCTGGCTTGTTTAATGTCTTCTACCAGTAATTGTCGTTTATGATCGATTAATCTATGTCGAATAATATCTAACAGGTTTTCTTGTTGATATTCCGACAGTGATTCAACCACTTCTAAAGCTTCTTGAAATGTAACCGTTTGATAAGGCATACTCAATCACTTCCTCGTTATTAGAGTAAGAATGATAAGTGGATATGCTATCACTTTATCCACCCGACTACTACACTATCAAATGACATTTGAACACATTTAGATTGAATTTGTTTGTTAATGTAAAGCAGAGCATTCAGTCATTACTTATTTTAAGGGAAAAACCTGACCGGTTTTAAACACCGGTCAGGTTTGTAACGACGTTGCCCACCAAAAATAAAAGGGCAGGCTCGAATTTTTCAAATTATTTTGTTTAACAAAATAATCCGAACCTCGCCTCTTTTCTTGTTTGAATCAGAATTAACCGAATTAAAGAATTGACAGAATAATAAATCGTCATTTATGTGGTTTTAATTCTGAAAATTCTCACAAAAAAAACCTCTGAGGTTTTGGAAACCTCAGAGGTTTGTGCCGTGGTTTAAAGCTGAGTAGGGAAGGCATCCCTCTTTTCGTGCAACGCCTTATCTACCTGGTTGGCTCTTTTTCTATCTGAATATTACCACAATATCTTTAATCCGTATTGACTATACTGTTCAAATTGCTTATCTTTAGATAATAAGATCAGATTTCTTGAGATTGCTTGCCATATTAACATTCTATCGAATGGATCTTTATGTGCTATTTTAGGCAAACGATAAAAACTAGCCACTTCTTCCGGTTCTATGGGTAATGTGAGAAAACCCATTTGTTTTGCCAAGGCTGGTAGTTGTTCTGGGGTATTTTCTAACTCTAATTTTCCTAACCCAAATTTAAGTGAAATTTCCCAAAAACTCACCGCACTGACATAAATGGTATTTTTACCATTCGAGAGAATAGAACGAACTGGAATACTCAAACGACTGGTTTCAAAAATTGACCATAAAAAACTGTGAGTATCTAAGAGATATAAAGTCATGAACGTAAAAATTCCTCATCAGTTATTTTGAAATCGTCATGAATATGGCATTTGGCTTTTCCTTCTAATAAGCCAAGGGTTCGTTGTTGGTTAAGTGAATGATTTTTATTGGAATTCACAACACGATGTTTTACAAATAACACAAAATCCAAAATTTCTTCAAGTTTTTCAACTGACAAGCTATGAAACTCCTGTAATAGTTGATTTTCAACGTAAATTCGATTCATGTATTTTCTCCTTGTTAATTTAATGAGATTTCTCGGAACCTGACTTATGATTCAGATCGAAATGGCGTTGAAGTAATAAAAGAATAATAAGGGCAGAGCTTGAATTTTTCAATTTTTTTTGTTTAACAAAATAATCCGAACCTGCTCTCTTTTCTTGTTTGAATCAGAATTAACCGAATTAAAGAATTGACAGAATAACAAATCATAAGTGTTTTTAATTCTGAAAATTCTCAAATTCTGAAAATTCTGATTCAAACAGGTTACGGTGAATTTTCATGAAAAAAAAACCTCTGAGGTTTTGGAAACCTCAGAGGTTTGTGTCTATTGTTTCAATCACCTGAACGGTGAACTTTCATGAAAGAGTCTTTAGTCCTGAGCAAATTCAAACGCTTAGAGTTTCAATCACCTGAACGGTGAACTTTCATGAAAGGCAAGTAGTTCAACTATCTACGGTTTGAACAAAGGAGTTTCAATCACCTGAACGGTGAACTTTCATGAAAGACAAAGCTTCGCACAGGCGACAACCGTCGAAAAAGCGTTTCAATCACCTGAACGGTGAACTTTCATGAAAGAGAGCAGTACTTTTACCACTTTCTTTAAACGTCTGAGTGACAATCCTTGCTATTATACAGATTTCAAATTAAAATGCAAGCCATTTTTTAATTATTTTTTAACTTGTGTAAAATCAAATAGTTAATAATAAAATGGCCGGGCTTGAAATTTTCATAAGTTTAACAAAATAATCCGAACCTGGCCCCTTTTCTTACGATACCACAAAATCATCTGCAAATCGTACCAATTGCAAACCAGCCGTTTCCAAATCACTGTCAAAATCATCCAACATCATATTCGCTAACAATGGACTTAACGGCGAACCCTGCGGCAAACCTGCTTTACGTTCCTTGCCCTCTACAGTCGCACTCATCCAGCCCATCACTAAATCCACGACAGCATCATCACCAAAAAATGCGGTCAGTCGAGTGTATAAGCGTGACCATTGGATATTGTCAAAAAAGTCGTCAATATCCGATTCAAAAACCCATCGATAACCTGCTTGAGAAGCTCTTTGAATCATCTGAGCGGCTGAATGCCGTGATCGTCCTCGCCGAAAGCCAAAACTACCGCTATACATCAATGTATCCAATGCGGGTATCAATATTTGTGCGACGGCGCGTTGCGCCACTCTGTCAAAAAAAGGAGGGACTTGTAATAGTCGGCTATCCTCTTTTAAGATTTGTTTATGTAAAGTGGGAATGGTATATTCGTCTTGTAATAATTGTTCGCGTAAGTGAATTAAACGCTCTACATCTGCTTCATCTTCTCCTATTTCCAGATAGGCGGTTTCTAAATTCTCTTGCTGACAAGCCAATTCCAATAATGACGTTTTTGCGGAGGCGCGTGGCATAGTACGCCCTGTTTCTATAGATTCTAATTGATAACGCCCCCAACCAAAGGATCGCCGTTGCCCAATGCCAACATATTGCCCTAATATCCAATATAACCATTGTTCTAAGGGCATATTTTCCGTATCTAACAGTAATCGCCCTAATAAGCCCCCCATTGGTTTTTCATTGCCCTGATTATTGTAATAACTATAATCCATCCAAAACACATCAGCCATTTCTAATCGCTGAGTTTCATCCGTGCGACGAGATGGCAAACTCTCCACTCGTTGCCGTAGTAATTCTGCTAATGTATCGTATAAGCGATTGTTTAAATTAGCAAAATCCAATTGTGAACGATGGCGGCAAAAGCTGTTTTCATTTTTTTTAGGGCGGCGCACTGATTTAGGCAAGAGTAATCGTGCTGGAGAAATCCAATTTAGCCAACATTGATCATGTTGAATCCAAATATCTGTTTCCTGTTGCAATGCCTCATAAGTATAAAGACTTAGCCCTGCAACGGATTGGATTTGTTCGCCAGTCAATAAATCATCTGCTTCGTGAAAAATCAGATTATTCCGAAAGGGCATCTTTTCATCTCGGATTTTAACGTTATTTGGCAGAAGGTATAAACAGTCTAAAATCTGTTGCAGTAACTTTTCTCCACCATTTAACGCAAACAAGGTAAAACGATAAAAATCACCTTTTCGGTAAGAAGTATGTCCATTTTCTGGCGCGTCTAAGATCATGTATTTTTCATAATGCGGTACATCACCAATTAAATGCCGTAACCAAGCAGTCAGGGCAAGTTGATGGAATAGACGGGATTTAGCAGAAGCAGTGAATTGGAGAGTGATATTGACTGCTCGTAATGGTAAGAGGTGTTGGATTGGGAGCATAGGCTTGAATTACTACAGGGATTGTATATAAATAGGGATAAATCATCAAAAAACATGAACTACAGGGATTGTATATAAACAGGGATAAATCATCTCCTCGTTCCCAAACTCCCGCTTGGGAACGCATTCAGGGACGCTCTGCGTCCCGCGACGCGGAGCGTCGCAACAGGCATTCCCAAGCGGGAGCTTGGGAACGAGAGAAGCGGGAGCTTGGGAACGAGAGACAGATTATGGTGAACTTTCATGACAAAAAAAAACCTCTGAGGTTTTGGAAACCTCAGAGGTTTGTGTTTATTGTTTCAATCACCTGAACGGTGAACTTTCATGAAAGAGGGAGATGCAGTTAAGATAGTGGCGAAACCTCTCTTGTTTCAATCACCTGAACGGTGAACTTTCATGAAAGAGCAGTACTTTTACCACTTTTAAAATCAATCACTTACAAAATCAACCCGCAAACAAGTCAAAACGTCTGAGCGACAACAACCTGTTATTGAGTTTTTTAAGTCTGCAATTATTATACAGATTTCAAATTAAAATGCAAGTGTTTTTTCGACTTTTTTTTAATATGTTGACCACTATTTTTTAACCTGTGTTTTAAAGCTTGGAGAGTGATATTGACTGCTCGTCGTGGTAGGAGGTGTTGGATCACTGCCATTAAGTTAAGTCTTGGAGTCCAAACCTTTAGATTTGGAAGTATTCGAGGTTTGAGTTTTTTTGAAAAAAAAAACTCAAACCTCGAATTGATTTTAAACGACATAATCCAAATCTGAAGGTTTGGATTCCAATAAACATTCCTTAACTTAATGGCAGTGAGGTGTTGGATTGGGAGCATAATTCTTAAAGTTTTAATCGCCTCAAGGGCAGACCTGGCAGGTTCAAAAGAAAACCTGCCAGGTCAAAGTCAAAAACCAAAGTCAAATTTGGTCGCTGCCCTTGACCTGCCAGGTTTGGTTTTAACCTGGCAGGTCTTGTTTTAAAGCATTGAACCTGAGATGGGAACGAGGAAATCTTATTTTTCCAAAACCTTCTTAACCCGATCAACCTTCGGCTTTTGCTTCTTTTTACTCGGCTTTTCCCATTTATCAATAGACTCATAAAATGCTTTCAATTGACGAGCAATTCTTTTAGCATCTTCAGGTTTAGCCGCCTCCATTTTAGTAAGCCAAACATTAGCTCTTTTCTCAGCCTCATTTGGCTCCACTTCAAACAAATCCTGATCAACTTCTTTTTCTAAATCAGATTTCAATTCACTGCGTCTAACCTCTTTCTCAGCCGCCAATTTCTGAGCCGTTTCTTCTTCTCTCTTTTTTTCTAACAGATATTCTTCTTCTCCACTATTCCTAACCAAATGTCCATAACCAGCCGCAGTTTTCGCGCCTGCTCCTAACCATTGCAAAGCTTGAACTAATTCTTTTAATGCGAGTTGTGCTTCTTTATCATTTTTCTTATCACGAGCCACTATCGTCACTAAAAACTTAGCCTTTTTCACCGCCAAAAACGGGACTGGAACGGGATCATGCCAATCAGCCGGAATACGTTTATGCTCATCTAATTTGCGAATTGGATCACCTTCCGCATACCAATCCCCATAATGCGGAGTCATAATATCTGAAGTTAATTTGACTGATTCAATTGGAATCGCATCAAAAAAAATAAGCTGCCCAGCTTTATCTTCAGTATCATCTTCTTCTTCCTTTACCATCCCAAACCAATTTTGTCGTCGCTCAACGGTTTGTTTTGAATCCAATTCATCATTCCAACCCCCTTCCACCCAAGCCCGTAACAAACCTTTTATGGTACTACCCGCCAAAAACGGCACACCCAAAGTATGATGCCAAGCCATACCATTTTCTACTGGATGTGGCAATCCCATCCCGGTGACAAAATGCCAATTAGTTTCACAAATGGCATAATCATTTGGTTCTAATTTATCCTTTTCTTTCAAGGCTTTAATTAAATTCAATACCCGATTTTTATATTGATCAAGTGCTTCTTGATTACCACAAACTTTGTTAGCTGTTAATTCGATCCACTTTCCTTTTCCCTCTTCCTGTTTAGATTTTTCCTTTTTTACTTGCCATTGATCATCATATTGGTTAAAAAAACGGGTGAACCATAAACCTAAATGACCTTCTTGCGGAAAAGAGCTTGAAGCTTGATTATCTTGGTAAAGAGGAATAGCCATTAGTTATTTTCCTCCTCCATCTTGCCCGTTTTCCTTTATGTCATCTTGCATAAAAGCCGTCGCAAATTTTTTCACCCAACTCATAAAGACCATCGCTTCCGCTTGAGCAGTGATATAAGCGTGCATATCCTCCTGAGTGATTCCCTCTAACAAATCCATGCCGGCAAAAGGTTGATCCTCTTGACTTAACCAATCAGAAAGCAATTGATAAAGTAAGGCATAATCACGTTTTTCATTACCTTTTGAATCCGTACACTTACTTTTATAGAAAGCCATTGCTTGCCCTAAACCATTGGCATGAATCATAAAGGGCAAAGCAGAAACATGGCTTTTGTATTCTTTACGTTGTTTTTCATCTAAACGTCTTCTCGCACATTCCACGCCTTCCAAAGCAAAAGCCGCTCGTTGTTGTTGCATCGTTTGCATTATTCTTCCCCTCGCAAAGATTTCACTTTACACCAACCCATACCAATTGTCTCATTACCACCGATTTGCAAGTAAGGGCGTTTATCAGGAAATAAACTCAGAAGATGTTCTAAAATCTCGTCGTCTTCCTTTTCACTTTTCTCTTTACGAGAATGAAAAGCAACGATAGTCGTGTAAAGCAAGGTATCTGCTGGCAACGTTTCCTCATACCATAAAGCGCCGGGTTTAACAATTTTAGTTTCATTCTTTATCTTGATATGAGCATTCACCGGCGTAGCAAAACGAGCCAAATGGGAAAAAATATCGTTGTTGACTATCACTAATTGCTCTGTTAAAGATTTTTCATCAATATTAGAAGATAACTGGCTGATATTGTTGATAATTTCTTGTAAATCTATTGAAGTAGTCTGAAAACGAAATTCTTCTAAAAACAAATGTCCTTCTTTCTCCTTAGACACAAAAGCGTGTGTATCATCTAATGGAGCAAGCCCTTGATCCAGAAAACTATCGTCCAGTCCTAACCGCCGATAATCTCTTTGCAATCGTTCTAATAACGCTGGACAAGTCACCCATTTAAAATGCCCTGTCAAAGAACGTACTGGTAACAACAATAATCGAGCGTCACTGATCGCTATCGAACCAGCGTGTGTGTTGCCATCTTCTGGTCCAAACACTTCTTCTACCCAATCGTGATCTTGACTATCAGCTAAAACTCGCATCGCCCCTTTCACCGCCGAACCATACACACAAGGCCATTCTGTATGCGCTTCTCTCTGAATCGGCAAATCAATAACCCCAGTCATCTGTCCAGTGCCAGCATGTAAAGAGGTTTCCGTAAATAAACCTAACATTGCTTGTTTCATCGTTTTTCCTATATATCGTTTTTCAGATATTTCACACACCAAACCTGTCAGGTTTTTTCACATACCAAACCTGTCAGGTTTTTGGAAGTGATTGTTCTGAAAATCTATCCTATTGATTTTTATGCAGTTTTAATGTAAACCTTTGTCAAGTTTATCCAAAATAAAAACATCTTGTTGAAAATGACCAAATATCCTTTTAGCATCTTTATCATGCCAAGCATCTATTTCATGCGTTGATGGTGGCATTGGATTGCTTTTTAACGCTTTAAAATCTAATGAAGGAGGATTATAGGTTTTCTCCTCTAAATGTTTGTTTAACTGGTCAATCCTATCATTAACCATTTCAATTCTATCTGGAGCCAAGGAAGCAACCCTTTTCTCAAAATTTTTTCCATATTGGATTTGTGGACTAGGAGAAATTTGAAGTCCCCGCTTATATATTTCGCTTTTTGAACTAGCCCAAACGATTTCTCCCCAAGGAGACAAAGTGATTTCATCATGCAGACTAAAAAGTAATGTTTCAGGAATATCGCCTGATGTTGAGATAGGTAATCCCATTGCAAGCCTGCGAAAAGATATTATATTCGCTTCAACAATAGGTATTGCATCCATCGAAATAGGTAAACGTGGTATTCTCAACAGTTCTGAAGAGGTTTCAAAAATATAAACGGTTTCATCCGCATAAAAATGGGCAATGCTTTGTAAAAAGCCCTGAACACTCTTAAAACCACCCGTTAAATGAAAAATGACATGATAGCCATCTTTTTTATAATTCGGGATTTCTTCACTGAATTTCTTGATTAAATCTGATAAAGCTGATTGAAACGCCGATATTTCCTTTGTTTGTAAATCTCGATGGCGATGTACAATTGTGATAAAATTCCGATTTTTTGATAAAAGCCATTTTTCTACCAACTTGGCTGTTTCTTCACCTAGCCAAGTGTCTGTGCTTAGTAAAAAATGAATATCTCTGTTTTTTGGAATTGAACCATGATATATTTTGATAATGCCATTGATTTCAGCAGACATTTTACTCGCCTCCTGATAATTAGCTTCATCAATTTTAGCGGATACTCTAGCGATTAACTTCTCTAATCGAATTCTATCATCATCAGATAGATTATTTTTGGATTCTTCATTTGCACATTTAAAAACTAATTTTCGTTCTTCATTATCTTGCGCTTGGTTTGTTAGTAAACTTGTTCCGCAAGGCGATAATATGTATTGTTTTCTGTTCATCATGTTGATGTTTTTCCATCATTATATCTATGGAGGTTCTTGCAAAACTCTGAATACACAAAGTTTAAGAAATCCGATTTTTGAAAAAATCGGATTTCT
>JAOZSV010000070.1:15243-22924 GCA_029939505.1 Thiotrichaceae bacterium
AAGCTCGAAAAAACTCTGAATACACCAGATTTAAGAAATCCGATTTTTTTCAAAAATCGGATTTCTAAGCTCGAAAAAACTCTGAATACACCAGATTTAAGAAATCCGATTTTTTTCAAAATCGGATTTCTAAGCTCGAAAAAGCGAGTTTTGCAAGAACCTCTATGGACTAAAGTTTTATTTCTATACAAAAAATAGTATTTTAACCTATTGATTTTTAATCAATTTTCAAAAAATAAACGAATTTGAAAAAACGTTTTTTCACCGCTATGAATGAATTAGATTTAATCCGTTTATACCGTTAATCCATTCGAGGCTAAAGTTTTTTGAAGAAAAACTTTAGCCTCGAATGTACTCAGATTCTGACCACTTCCCAACCGCCAATTCACCGCGCCCTAATTCAGTATCTGTACCAATTTTATAACCATGCAAAGTTGTTGGTTCGCCACTCAGTACTTCACAAAACCAGACACTGCCTGCCGGTACTAAACTCACTACCGGTCTTGGTATGCCATTAACTAAATCCCACCCCCCTTCTCGAATTGATTTACCCAAAACAGCACTGACCATTTTTAGTTCAACACCTTTAATCTTACCATGTTCGTTATCCTGCTTAAAACTGTCATTGAGTAACCCACTTTGACCCAAATTCGCCGCAGTCAGCAAAGTCAAAAAAATATGTTTATCACTTTTCACAACCGGAGAAGTGATCTTATGGTTTGCCTCACTGATTGATACTTCAGCTAAACGTCCTTCGCCACCAAAATGAATCAATTTTTTCGCAGTGGGATGCAATTTCTCTTCAATTCCATCAACTTGCATCCCGATTTGTAATTTTTTATGATGATGAATGCGAATATGTTGATTTTGATACAATTGATGTTCTTTGGCAATCCGAGTCTTTCTGTCTAAGGCAAGCCCTACTCGGTTTTCAAGCGTAAATAAATCTCTGTTATATATGATCTCTTTAGGTTTCTTGCCAGACAAGACTTGTTCAAAATCTCCCGCAGTCAACCAAGCGTCTTCTATCGGTTTTGCTCCTTCCAATTGGTGAACCTTCGCCGGCAAACGTACTGTTCCTAAATCACATTTAACTGGTTTACCCGGATGCAAGTACACAAAAGATTTTTTCTCTGGCTCCACTTTCTCTGGTACCACTTTCTTTTTTTCTGGTTGTTTAGATTTAAGCTTAGTTGTAAATTTTTTAACAGAACTGGATTTTTTAGAGAGTTCAGGTTCAGCATTTTTCTGGTCAGGGTTGTTTTCTGACTTACCTTCTAAAAGAATTAATGGCACTGGGTAAAGACGTTCGCCATCAAGAAGCAAATAAGGGCCTGTTAATCTTAACTTACCTAAATGATCAGAATAACCAATTTCTTCAGCGAGTTTATGATTCGCATTAAATTCTTTCCAATCAACTCCTTGATTTTCACCGATTAAAGTCCGAATTGCACCGGCAACTGTACGAGCTGGCGGTGGTAATAATATGGTACCCAGTTGCGTGGCACCGACAGAATCAAACGGTATCGCTTCTTTAAAAAACCAAGTATCCAGCGGAGAAAAGCACCATTGTTTAATCATCTTTTTCTACCCCTTTACCAACTAGAAAACGAACCAGTAATGCACCATCTACCTCTATGCGCCCACTTGGCTCTTTCCATTTTTCTTTATTAGGCTCATCAGCATCACGTTTATATTTTCGACATTGATTTAATAAAGGTTCGATTTCTGTTTTAGCCGTTTCCAAATCAATCTTCAATTTTGTATTATTCCCAGCGCCTATGTAATCCGTTGCCAATAATGTACATTGTTGTGGTTCATCTAATATTTTAATTCCATCTTGCGCTGGATTCAATAATTCAAATTGTTCGCGAATTTTGTAAAAGAATTTATTACTAAAACCCGTTTCTTTCTCCTCTTTTTTGGAAAAGTCTTTTGCAATCTCTTCCAAAATTAATCTATCCCGCTTCTCATTTAATGCACATTCCCAGGGCATCGCCCATTTTATTGCCCTTCCTCCCGGCTTCCAAACTCGCACTGCGATAGCGTCTCGCCCACAATCCTCTTTAGCCACATTAACCAACAATTGATGGGCATCGCGCAATATTTTAGTCAAAGGCATTTTTATATGAGCAAATTCAACCGCCGCCGAAATAGTGGAGTTTGCAATGTCTTTATTTTTGGTGGCTTGAAAACATTTTTGATAACATTCACGTATCTGTATTGCACATGCAAACGCCCTTTCTAAAGGCAAGATCGCCAACACATCATCACCGCCAGCATAAACTAGAAATCCACATTGTTGAGAAACAATCTGAGACACAGAGCCTGTGAAATCCTTTAAAGCATCAGAAATTGGCTTTTGATTTTCGGGGATACTCATTTTTGAACCTAATGAATCTCCATCCATCATCAAAATGGCATAAAATGGTGAAGGTGGTTTTGTCTCCAAATTTTTAAGTGCTGTTATCATCGGTGCTGATAAATTTTTATCAGACTGATTTTCTAACTCACTGATAAAAAAGGCACTGCCATCCAATGCAATCAATTTTTTATTGACATTAAATTTTTCACAAGCGTGCTTGAGGCAAGCAATATCCGATTGCTTTTCACTTTCGTCTATTTTAGCCTTCTTGGCTGCTTCAAGTAATAAATCTAACTTCGCCCTTTCCTCTTTCTTAATAATTGTTTCCAGCCAATGCACTGCCGCCATATAAGAAATAGAAGGAATGCCCGTTTCCAACGTCCAACCTTTTATCTGTACCGCATTTTTATCACTTGACTTTTTAAAATGAGGATGATAGCGCAGAATGCTCTTCTGTAACTTATTATCGTTTATGTTATTCAAGTCATTGAAATGTATAGCAAAACGCCGTTTTACAAAAGCAATCGCACATAAATGTTCACTTTCTTTTAAATCCAAACCTACTTTTTTTTGAATAGGTTCCCAAAACGCTGCCAGTTTCTCACGATTTGGTTTCGGTTCGCCAGAAAGCTCTTGCCAACCAACCATCATCATGCACTTTACTCCCGGTTCATCAGGAGCAAAATGATTACGCCAATTTTTCCGACGATCTAGCAAATCAGAAGCGGTTTTATCATCAGTTAATACCCAATTCATTTCCCAGAAAGACTCAATTTGCCTATCCCAAATTTCCCGACTGATTGCCTGTTTTTCTGGTTTAATTTGGTTCTTCAAATCCTTATCCCAAACTAAGTCTGCTAATTCTTTCCAAGCCTGATTGACGTTCTCGACGACTAATTCTGGTTTGAAATTCGCTTCGACTTCAGCCTGAAAACGATTGGGAATACCGCCCTGACGTGGTTTTTCTCCAGAACCATTACCTTTGATCCAAGCAAGATAGTTTTCATCAACAGCCGGAAATTTAATTTTTCCCTTCTGTTTTTCTACGGATACCATTGCCACGCCAGCTAACCACGACAATAAAAATGAACCCGCCCAGAAATCGCGAGTGCGACGAGCTTGTGCGACAAAGCTTTGGACAGGGCCAATGGTGAAATGAAAGTAATGCATAGTTTTATAACGAATCCATCAATTGTATTGCCGGTTGATAAAAATTGGTTAATTCTATATCAGAATGGGGGTAAGGCTTTGGATATTCAGGATGAAATTGAGCTGGTAAATACAAAATTCCAGTGACAAAATTCTTATTTTTCAGTTGCTGAACGTGGAAAATTAAAGGGCTAGAACGGCGAATATTTTCATTCTTTTTTAGGAATTTTCCTAATGAAGTGCTTGCATTGACGGAATCATCTACATTAAGCGGTAATCCCAAAGAAATTCTCTTTTCCCATTTTAAACCAAGACGTTTTTCCTTATACCAATCTCCAGCAAGATTATGGCTTTCTCGGGCTTTCTCTGTCTCAGAACTTTTGATGACTTCAAAACGAGAATATTGACTAAAGGCAGTGTATGGAGGATAAGTCTGAACATCATTGTATGATGTTAATAAACCATTAATTTTAGTGCAATATTCATCCAAACTATAATGATATTTTTCCTCTGTATCATTCAACTTTGAAGAAAGCAAACTAACTGAACCAAATCCATTACGAACCCGACTACCTAATCCACCAAATAGCCCCCATATTTCTAGGGTTTCTTTTATCGCTTCAATATCAGAATTAGATGTTTTCGGCTTAAAAATCAAATAGATAACAAATTCATTTCTGATTTCATTGATAGCTTCACGATGTTCTTGAAAATTGCCTTCCTCTTTTTTTCCGGATTCCATCAAACCAAATCCTAAGTAACCACTGCCACTATTAGCATTTTTTGGCCAAGTATCATCTGGATTAATTTTAGGCTGTTGACTCACTTGCAACAAAAAACAGCCTTGCCCCCCGCCATCGTTATCAGTTGCGGCACTGCCAAATAATCGACTTTCTTCTTTATGTAAATCCTTTAAAGAATCAACATTTTTCCAATTCAACGCTCGCCACCAGAAACGCAATGCACCTTTTATAGAGGGCGGGCGTAAATCAGTGGCTTTTTGTTCCGCATCACCGATAAACATTGGAGTAATGATGCGATAAGTTGCTGTAAGAGTTTTCATTTTTTTTTCTAACGTGACAAGTAAAAAAAACTTTTGTACGACATAACTTGGTTGTGCATTTTATCAGATTTAAATTGACCTTGTCAATCTGAGTACAGCGGATTGACGGAATAAACGGATTAATGGTGCTCGATCATCAAATTTTCTCGTTACACCAAACAATAACTACAAGGATTATATATACTTATGGTTCGGTGATTCCGAAACGGGTTTTTGACATTTGATCATCTGGCTAAAAATAACCCTCTCTGGCAGTGATGGACAGAGAGGAAATTTTTCAGGCCATGACAAAATGAAATTCATCTGATCGGTTTGACAGGGGATGAGTGATTCACGGGTGAGTGATTTTTCAAATTGACCCAGAGATGACCCATTTTTTCACTTCTTGAATTCCCGGTTTGGAATCACCGAACCATAAGTAGTTACGCATCAGTTTTAATACTTTTTGGAGTCCAACGCTTCAGCTTTGGTGGTGCCCAAATGATTAGCGATCAAAGCGAAAGCGTTGGACTCCATCATATCCGATAAACAGCCTACATGACTGATCCATCTTCAATTTCAACCTCAATAAGTGAAGAATGACCATAAATTTTAAAAGTATGAAAACGTGCTTCAGCAAATTCGGTTAATGCATTTTGAAACGCGATATCTTCATTCCAAAGCCAACGCATAAAACGATTCCAACGATTACGGTTTTGATGATGTTGTAGTAAAGCAAACGCGATGGCATAACGTAGCGGTTGATCAATATTTTCTGGTTTAAATTGCAAATTGGGTTTTCTGACAAAGATCATTTCTTTTTCCAGAATGTGGGTAAATTCTACACAACCCAATGTTTTAACAGGAATTAATACACCAACCGCATTTTCAGATTCACCTATCAATTTGAGAATCAGTTCATAGCGTTTTTCAAAAGCGGCTTCTAACTGTTTTTGATGGGATTCATTTTTTAACCAGGCTTCGCATTTTGTGATCACAAATAAAAGCATCACATTTTGCTCATCCAACAGTTTAGAACGCAATAAATCATAAACCTGTATTGGATCATTTTTTGAATTTAACAATTCATCATTACCTTCAACCAGGGCGGAACCGTCTATCACATTAATAATAACGAGTGCTTCTTTTAACTTGTTTTTTAAATCCTCAAAATCCGGATTGTTCTCTTTGCTGCGAATGAGTCCGCCAGCAATATCACAAAACGCCAATTCTAATTCTTTTTTGCCCTTAAACAAAATTTCAAATTGGCGTTCAACGATACCAGCGGTGCCTTTCAAAAGTGAACCCGTCTGTGTAAAAGTCGGTTGTGTAATGATGCGACTGAGTTTCTGATAAGCTTCTTGAAGATCATGGCGCGTGTCTTCATTAACTGTAAATTCAAATCCAGACGAATTATTCATCAATGACAATTCATGGTACATCGTGGCAAGAAGCGTCGTTTTTCCCACGCCATCTGGTCCTACCATTATCATAACAGTCCGATTTGCCATTTTTGTGTCCTTTAAGGATTGAACCATAGAATTAAGAGTTAAAATTTTTCCGTCCAACGCTTTGATTTGGAGTCCAACGCTTTAGCTTTGGGCGTTTTTGGAGTCCAACGCTTTAACTTTGGGCGTTTTTGGAGTCCAACGCTTTAGCTTTGGGCATTTTTGGAGTCCAACGCTTTAGCTTTGGCTGTGACCATAAGACTAGCAATCAAAGCTAAAGCGTTGAACTCCATAATATCCGATAATTCATGCTTCAGTACTTAATGACAAGACAGCCTTCCCTTAAAATTCTCCAAATCAGAACTCAACGTGGCTTGTATAATAAGGTGTTTCAGCATCTCCAAACGGCTAGTCGCCCGAATTGTTTCAATGATGTCGTTGGGTACGATTCCAAACCGTATATTCAAAACTTCAAGCAGAGTCTCTTTGGCATTCTCTTTGGCATTTTGTAATCCATCGCCATGTCCTTTCTGCAATCCCATTTCATACAATTGCCTTCCAGCAACCGTATCCATCAAATCAAATTTCAACATAGCAATAACCTCCTCATAAGTGATTTTGCGAAAACGATTGAGTATGAATAAACCTAACACACTTAAGACTTCCTCGTGTTTTTCAACGGGGAACCTTTGAGTGAGGGCTTTTTGCCATTCTCGCCCTTTTGTCAGTAATGTCGTTTTATCCGTTTTACTTGACAAGGTAAAGGGTGCTAAAACGATCAGTTTTGGATCAATAGCTTCCAATTCTTTTTCAGTATAGTCAGTCAGCACGACTTCCCGAAGACACCCTTTTAAATGGCATTCTTCTTCCAAGCCATCAAAGGCATTGAGTGGTTCTGCGGCGTTTTGATATTTTTTATCGGTATAGACAATACCCGCCATCACAGAGCCTTTATAATTCTCCCCTGCACAGCCCCAAAACACTTCAGCCATCAACCGATGACGAATAAATGGATCATTGTACCCCTGAAATTCAATAAAAATTCGCCCCGTTTCACTTTTTAACAGGGGAAAACCTTCAATATCAGGTTTTAGACTTTTATCCTTTAGCACCACTGCATGAAAATGGTATTTCTCCGCTTTTTCAGCAGGTAGGCCAAGGAGCTTTAAAAGGCTACTGCCACTGATTTTCATCAGTTTTAAAAAGACATCATCAGTGCCTCGCGTTATCTTTGACTTTTTCTTAGCCATATCATTAGATAATTTTTATTAATGAGCAATACATCCGTCGATGTTTCCTTGAAAGAAACACAGATGCGAAGCAAAATGGTGGGCAAGAAAAGGACTTTGCCCACCCTACAACTCAATGCCATTAAGTTAAGCCTTGGAGTCCATTCGAGGTTTGAGTTTTTTTTTCAAAAAAACTCAAACCTCGAATCCTTTAGATTTGGAAGTGTTTGATATTTAAGAAAAATCATCCAAATCTGAAGGTTTGGATTCCAATAAATATTCCTTTCGATGTTTGAGTTTTCAAAAAAACTCAAACATCGAAAACTTAATGGCAGTGACCCTACAACTCCAAAAAAAATTCCAAAGCTGAAAATTTGGACTCCAAAAAAAATCCCAAAGCTGAAGATTTGGACTCCAAAAAATTCCAAAGCTGAAGATTTGGACTCCA
>JAOZSV010000418.1 GCA_029939505.1 Thiotrichaceae bacterium
ACTCTATGCCCCCAAAGGGACAACGGTTCCTGAAGGTTTAGAAGGAGCCGGCAAACCTGCTGTCACGATTTTAGAAGCACAATTTGATGAAATTAAGCAATGTACGCCAGAATGGGCAGCAAAAACGACAGATATTCCTGCTGAAACTATCCGTCGCATTGCGCGTGAATTTGGGACAACACGACCCGCTCTGATTGATCCCGGTTGGCATGGTGCCCGTTTTGGCAATATGATGATGGCTCGTCGTGTACAAGCCATGATTCAAGCCCTCAATGGCGGTATTGATAAAGAAGGCGGCTGGATTATGAGTGGTGAATATCACCATAAAGCGGCTGCACAATTTGAAGCAAAACAAAATGGACTTGATATGCCAGCACCCATGGCGACTTATGCGGGAATGGACTTTGCTCTTTTTGTCGTCGGCGCATTCTCTGATGGCAAAAACTTCTCACATGGTCGTCCCGGTTGGGCTTGGGTTTACTCTGCTCAACAGAAGGCTGAAGGCAAACAAGGGGTTGCTCTACCTGTGTTAGCTGATGAAGGCATGAAAGAATCGGTTCTTGGTCAAGTGAAATGGAAAGATAAACCGTATCTTACCCGCGCCTTGTTTATTAATGCGGCTAATCCTGTGCGTCACTATTATCCTGACACTTATTGGAAGGATATTATGGCACATGAAAACATGGAATTAGTCGTTGCCTTAGACGTGTTGCCGTCAGATACCACTCCTTATGCTGATGTCATTCTGCCGCACAGCACTTACTTGGAACGTTTTGAACCGACTTTCTATGGTAATGGTGTCAATCAAGATTTAGCGATAACGACTCGTTACGCAGCGATTGATCCACTGTATGATTCGCGAGAAATACCTGATATTTTACTCAAACTGACGGAAATTATCAGTGGTAAAGAAGGAGCATTTGATAAATTAACCGGTGCGATGGAAGCGTTAGCTGGACTCCCTGCTGCACCCATCAAAGCCGCATGGCAACGACTGAGTCAGGAGGGAAATATCAATCCGTTTACAACAGCCTGTCGCGAAATCGGTTTAATCGAAACGGCGAAAAGAGTGCATACCACGCCAGAAGAACTGGATAGAACGTTGCGGGAAAAAGGTATTTACCATGAAAAGAATTGGCGAGACATCTTAAAAGAACACGCCGTGCCTTATAAGCTGCCAGCCAGTAACGCTTCTGGACGACTTGAGTTTTACAGCAGCTTATTTGACATGTTACGTTCTAAGGGCTACACTTCGCCACACTTTAGCGTGTTGGCCACCCCGATTGCGGCAGAATGTCGCGAAGGTAAGACGATGTCTCAACCTTTAGAGCAAGACGAATTTTATTTTGCTTATGGAAAAGTGCCTACGGTGTCTTACGGTTCCACTAATAGTAATAATCCGGTCTTGGCCGCCATTAATTCCTTAAAGAAAGAGATTTACACCGGAATTTGGATTCATCCCGATAGGGCAGATAAACTGAACATTCAAAATGGTGATCCGATCAGATTGAAAAATACCCTCTCTGGTCAAACCGCTGAAGGACACGCTTATATCACACGCAAGGTGCGTCCAGATACGCTATTTATCCACTCCTCTTTTGGTGTGGAAAATCCGCAATTGACCCGTAGCTATGCGATGGGGGGAACTGCGACTAATAAACTCATTCCGCATAATGTCGAGCCGGTGGTGGCAGGATTCCGTTCTCAGGAATTTACCCTCCGTATTGCTAAAGCCTAATGAACAACCGATTATAGGAGAAAAGCGATTATGGCGAATAAACACTATGCTATGGTCATTGACCTCAATACTTGCGTCGGCTGTAATGCCTGTATGGCAGCTTGCGCGATGGAAAATCAAACGCCCGTCTGGAAAAATAGTTGGCGTACTTATGTTCACGATATGGAAATCGGTACAGGTACTGATGATGAAGTGCGACGGCGTTTCTTCCCACGCCTCTGTAACCATTGTGATAATCCGCCCTGTATGAGCGTCTGCCCAACGGGGGCGACTTATAAATTGGATAACGGTATTGTGATGGTGAATGATGAACTGTGCATGGGATGTCGCGCTTGTGCGATGGCGTGTCCTTATGATGCCCGTTACGATGTCACCTATAGTGACGTGAGGGAAGGCAAAGATTTTTATGGCAGTTTACAGCACCGCACT
>JAOZSV010000071.1 GCA_029939505.1 Thiotrichaceae bacterium
TCTCAAGATTGACAGCCTTATTGGCTGCTCCCATGACGCTATCGCTTATGCACCCGACGAATTACAATTTTAACCAAAGCATATACGGCTTACGAGTTACTCTCAGTGACAACAATCGTAATTAAGGTGGATGCTCATTCATAGCATAAAGTACCCGCCTTAAATTAACTAATCCTGGACGATTTAATTGTAAAGCCTCTATGGTTACTCGCCCAGTTGCAGTTAATCCAATAATTAGAGTAAAATCATCATTCCAACTGAAGTGTTCATGCCAATTTTGTTGCCTTGGATGGTATAATGATATTATATTATCCGTTGATTTGTCATAGATTTCTGTTTTGTTATATTTATGATTATTACATCCTTGACACGCTAAAGCTAAATTATCTGGTATTGTTTTTCCAGCTTTGCTTTGTGGTTTAATGTGTTCGACTGAAAACGCTTGGGTGGCAAATTTAGTTTGACTCTGACAATATTCACAACATCCTTTAGCACGTTCTACTATCGTTTTTCTCAAGAGAGTAGTTATCTTAGGCATAAGCAGGCGGCTGAATGTTTAACTCTTTCATCAAATGAGTGAGTGAGGTTTGACGTATTTGAGCCAGTTCGGCCAAGGTTTCTATTCGTATTGCTTCAAATTGTTCAAATTGTTCGGTTAATTGCAAAAGTTGTTGATATTCATCAGTCGTTAGTGTTTCAATTTGACGTTTAGCAATCAATTCGTCATAACGTGTTTGGATATCATCTGGAATGTTTTGATTCGCTTTAAATAATAGTTCAAATTCACGATTGGGTAATTGAGGTGCTTTGCGTTGAACGTGCAGAGCAAAAACTCGAAAGACAAATTTTTCTAACTCGGCTGAACTAAATTGTTCCACCATTTTTAAGAGTTCGTCTAAAGATAATTGGGCTTTAATTTGAATGGTAGGCATTTTCACTAATAATGTAGTTAGAGGTGATAAGATGTTGTTGTCGGGCTTGACGATAAATTTTAGCCGCAAGTGTATGATGCATTAGGCTTGGTTCAATTAATTCAGCCTTTTCAATGGAAGGCAATCAATTTCGTTGAAGTGTCTCAATGGTCCAGCATCCGATATAACCGTTATATTTTCATTGCCCATTCTAAATCCTCTTGCATGGCTTCATATTGACGTTCTGCTAATTCAACCCAATCAATACCAACGCTCTCAATGGCTTCGTTTCTGGAGATTTCATGATGCAGATAGTGTTTGAGTGTGACTTCTCGCCATAAATGTTGTAGCCCGGCATATAAATGTGATGATTTCAGCTTCGGGCTTTTTGATTTCATAAGTCAATTTATCTAAATAAGCGCGTGTTGTTTCCATAAATTGTCCGATAATTGTTCGATAATTTGCGATAACTTTTGCTAGTTTTCCTAACGAATGCTTTGATTTGTGGTGGACAAATGCTGCCCGCCCTAGCTGATTTGGAACATACCGCTTACATTTCAACAAATAAATGAGCGTTTTCTTTTATATTCCATATGCCCACCAACTTCTTTACTTACATCTTTATTACGAATACCTACAACATCTTCAATTCTTGTTGTACAAATTGGTGTGCTAGTGATAAATTGTCCGATAATCAAGGAGAATATAAAATGTGGTCTGTCCCCGATTTTCTTGCAAGAATCAGGTTGGAGTTTAGAGTATTGTATCAATTTTATCTTCTAAAAACAAAACAATAACTTCAGCTTTGGGATGAAAGAGATTTGGCAAAATTCATTGGTGGTGTAATAACATACTTTACATTTGCTCTTTTTGCAAGAGAAAAACGTGAAGGGGTTGCTTGGTTTAATGAGATTGAGATATTTTCTGTTTGTACCTTCATCATGGAAATAAATAATTCCCTTAATTCTTCTAAAATTTCCGGGGGTGGATTGCCTAGCAATCCAAGAGCAATCATGCGTTCCGCTTCTCGATAATTTTCAAAGTCTAAAGCGAGACAAGCCGCACTTTTAAATAAAACCGAACGGGTTGGTTCAATTTCATAATCATTTAATAACAGCATGGCGGCTTCACATTCATATTCATAAGCTTGAGAAGAGAATTGCTTTGCTTGGTCTATTTGACCTTTTTTTTCGGCCAGAAATCCACGTTCCGCAATCTCCATTGCTTTTTCATGTAATTCGTTAACTTGCTCAGATTTTTTCATCTTTTGCTGACCTGTGATTTTGGAAGACTAAATTCGACAACGATAATATAAGCTGGGATATTTAAATGGTCACTTTGTTGAGTTTGTTTCATTTTTTCTTTGACCCGATAATCAATTTGGTTCTTAGTTCCTCTTAAGATGCCGGAAATTTCTAGTCTCGCTTTCTCTTGAAATGGGTATTGATCCTCTTGATTGCCCAGCCAATAATCAAACCCGGTTTTCTTTCGAGAACGTTTTATTACTTTGTATTTAGTTAGTTTCTGAATGATCAAAATGGCTAAACAACAAGCCCCATCTTCTGCGCTTTCAGCCATATCAGCCCATGAATCCCGCATTTGTTGAGTCACTTTAGGCCAAAATAATTGAAATTCAGCCGATAAATCACCTTCAACTTGAAAGGTAACACCAGGCGAATGGTTCTGATTATCAAGGCAGACTACAGCGGCTTGCGAAAAAAAGTCACACACTTCACGGGTTAAATAAGAATCCATTTCTTTGAGAGAATAGACATCAAGTTGTTCAATTTTCAATGATTTCTCCATAATATAATGCGTACCACCCAATGCGAGTGTTCCTAACCTAACGAATGTATTGATTTTTGGTGGGCAAACAAAAAGACGTTTGCCTACCAAAACGTTAAAAGAAAAATACCATTTCATTTTCATTGGAATGAATACTGTTGCACACAAAAAGACGTTTGCCCACCCTGGCTACCCACCCGTTAGACTAGCTATTTAGGAAAGAGGACTAATTAAAATGACACTTTTAAATTCAACACTATTTTTGATTTTTCTACTTCAATCAGAGTGTTTTTTAAAAATCCTAACCTTAAGAAGAGTTCTTCATCACGTTTATTAAGCGCAAATTTCTCAAATTGACAGCTTATATCAAAATCAAGTTGAGATATTTTATTAGCCTGAATTTGTCGAATTCTGGTTTCAAAAATCTGCCGAAATTCTCGATCATCATGATAAGTCCAAGCATATTTTTTGAATCTTTCAATTTCATTTTTTTCATCTGGAAAGAGATATTCACCATCCTCATCGAAGAAGTCATCGCTGTTAGAATCTAAAAATTCCTTGTTAGGAAAATTATCAGGTTGTAAAAAAATAGTCTTTTTTGAGAATTCTTGTGTATTCTTCGATTTGCTCTTTGTATATCCTTCTCTATCAGAAAAAGAAAAATTAGAATTGAATGGAATATCGAATCCAAAATAGTTATAAATCTTGGAAAAACTATTATCATAGTTTTTAAGAATAATTG
Source organism: Thiotrichaceae bacterium (assembly GCA_029939505.1). Taxonomy (GTDB): domain Bacteria; phylum Pseudomonadota; class Gammaproteobacteria; order Beggiatoales; family Beggiatoaceae; genus QNES01. The sequence continues at coordinate 3,439 of JAOZSV010000071.1, forward strand.
ATTTTGCTCCTAATTCAATGAGTATTTTTTTCCAAAAATAAAATTTCTCAGAAAAAATGGATTGGTAATAGTCATCTAAGAATACATACATCCCATATACTGGATGTAAGAAATACATTTTTCCCGAGATAACTGGTGACAAAAAATCTTGTTCCCAAAAGTCTATTTCATACTGCTTCTTAAATTCTTTACAATATTTATGATTATAAGTCTCAATTGTAATGTTAGGTGAAACTTCTCTGCAATAAGCTCTATCAATTTCCAAATTATTATAAATTGAAAAAAAATTGTTTTTCCACTTTTTCTCAAGAATAAATTCTGTTATCCAGTATGTTGGTATAAGCTTCAGTGGCTTGAGCACCATATCAAGTAAATCCTCGTTTTGCTCATCAATAAGAACTTCTATAATTTCGTTGTTAAATTCAAAAGCATCACTTGAATTATTTGGCAAATACGTTATGTCCATTTGTGTTACTCCAAATGTTAAAATGAGATCACAAGTGTAAGATTACTGCCATTAAGTTAGCCGAAAAATATTTTTGGGTAGATGGCTGGTAGAGCGAAGCTAAAATCACTATTTTTCAATAGTTTGATGAATTTCGCTTCATTCTACTCACCCACAATTAACCCATGTGACGTTAGTAGCTACTGATGTCTTTTTCAAAGACACAAACCTCACATGAAATTCATCAAATATTGATGACCAAAAATCAAGGAGTTAGGGTGAATTACATAAGAGTTATTAGACTACGCTCGCTCCGCTATTAAGTTTTTCCAAAGTTTAGCAAGCGTAGCGGAAACCCAGTATTTCTTCTTGCTCGCTGCGAGTTTACCGGTTTTTGCTTCTTTTTTAGATATTTCCCATGCTTCTTTTAATAATTTTTGAACATTTTCTTCCACGACAAGTAGTAATCTTTCAATTTCCTGATGATTATTTTTACTATGACTCAGTTGATTGACTATTTGCGTTGTGCCTTCAATGACTTTACTATCAGTCGCATCAGCTTTCGGATTCATTTTATTAGCATCAGCTTTCGGATTCATTCTTAGTCTGATGAGTATTCCTAACTCTCTCAGCCTATGAATATCCATTGGCAATGTTTGTTGCTCATTTGCAACATCGTTATCCTTCTTATCTTGACAAGAAAGTGCATAGCCAATCTTGCAAAATTCGGCTGTTTCTTCCCGTAATTTTTCACGCCAGGTAGCGCGTTCATTAGTAACCGTTTGAACAAAAATATTTTTATTATTATTTCTTAAAGTAAAAATACCACCAATGAATGTGCCAACAACTAACGCAATTCCTGCAATAACAGCATCTTTTGCAATAACAGCATCAAGAATTTCCATAAATCACCTTTTGTTATTAAAGCAAGCGTAGCGTGGGTAGAGTTTCACTGCACCCACCGCAACCTCTCAATGTATTATACCAAACTCATGGCATTACGCGCACATAACGATATTGAACATTATTGCCGTTAGTATCTCATGTTTCACACAACGCCCATAAGACATTGTTCATTATATTCAATCAATACCATATTTGCAACCAAGCCATTTTCTGGATCACCTCCATAAAATGATTTGCTGCCATTTTTATCAGTGACTTCCCACCAATAATTTTGGGGATTGTTTCCATGCCGAATATTTTTTTGAAACGCACCTTCCACGCGACTATGGAAAATCTTTTCTGGAGTACGTGATTTCAGTTCATCTCGATGCGCCACTGGTGTCAACATCCCACCACTGAGCGTATAGGTTTCCGTTTCCAAACTGGCACTATAACGTGGTACACCCCAACCTGTATGAATATCAACAGACGGAATGGATAAACTCCAATTCAAACCCATCCAACCATTACCACCCGCCGAACTATAAGAAACGCCCAACTGTGGTTGCATCCCCACACGCCCTGGCGGAATTTCAATGGGATAACTCAGGCGCATATCACCCATATTATTGGCTTGTGGCACTTCAATCAGATTAATCCCCGCCCCTGGATCAGCGGCTTTAATATCCTTAATTTGAGTCGGGTTAAACGACACTGATTGCGGCGATTCAGGCACTGTTACCACCGCATTAATCATGTCAGTAAAGTGATCGGTATGGCTCACAATCTCCTGTTTTTCAGTGTCAAGCGTGACGCGCTCTAACACGATCCAACGCCCTATTTCTTCATCAAAATAATAGGTTTTGATGTCTTGCTCTGTCTCCATAATTTGAATTTTACGTTTGACAGATTGATTCTGATAGCTATTGTGAAAATTGACGATGCTATTTGGCTTAGGCGTAGAAGCATAGCCAGCGGCGGGGATTAAAATGGCATGATAATCCCGTTCAAGACTACGATGTCCTTGATTATCAATTGCAATGATTAAGATGTAATTTGTTATGCCTGGCACTAAGCCTGTCAATTCATATTCCGTCGCACCACTCACTGTTGCTTGCAATGAGTCATTATTAGGAACAAAATGAGGCGTTTGCCCTACATAAATCTCATAAATAATCAGGTTATTAGGGTTTGTCGCTTGTTTTTTGCCTGTTGCAGAGATTTCTGAAATCGGCAACCAAGTCAGTTTGACTGAGTTATCCGTATTTGGCTTAGATTCAGTAATCCCAGAAAAATAGGGCAAAGGGGTAATCCCCGTTAAAATGAATTGTGCTGGATTGCTCCCCGCAACTTGGGAAAAAGCCACCCGAAAGCTTAAAGTTTGCCCTATCTCCTTTAAATACGCGCCTGGCAGATACGCGGTTTGGGTATGCGGATCATAAAGGCATGGCTGTTTTCATTATCGACTTTGATTGGTTTAAGCTCAATCAATTCAAAGGTAGGTGGTTTACCTTTAATCCATTTGAGAGCGGCACGATGGGGTTTTACAACATCTGCGGATGGAATATCCACTACAGGAATACGCAAAACCTTCGTTTTGGGATCAAAATCAGCATAGTTTTCTATGCTGATATTTTTCTGCGTATCAATATTCAGCGTAAGATTAGTCAGCCGAAATTGAAGTGGCAAAGTTCCCGCAATGGGTACCAACGTCGCACTGACGCTATGATCGCCTGGCTGATTCGGTAAAGGTATCTCTGGCAATATCACAGTATTGCCCCCATCAGTACAACATGTACCATGTACCCCGCCCACTTCATCAACGATTTGATCAAGGGTGAGCAATTCAAGTGTTAATGACTCATCACTTAATAATTTCAGTTCAGCCTCATACACATTGATGTTCCCCCTGCTATCAGGTACATCAATAGCAGGAATATGTATCGTACCCGCATCAAAAGTGGCTTGAGGTATTTCTGAACCATTACCTGTTTCATTTGCTAAAACGGGCGCAGCTATCACTGTCATTAAAAAAAACAGGTGGATAGCCATTTTTTTTCGTAAATTAAAATTAAACATAGTTTGGACTCCAAATATTAAAAATACAGTAACTACTCAGTTTCCTATATGTAGTACAACGGATTAGCGGTCTTAACGGATTCCTGGTGAACGATTTGAAACGATTTGAATCTGATTCGGTTAATAGAAAACTCCTTAGTTCAATCCGTTAATACCGTTAATCCGTTGTACTACACATTCAGGGTGATTTACAAAATACAATGAATTTAGAAATCAACGGGTATTGTATCGCATTTTCGTGTTGGTTACAAAAAAGGCGTTTACCCATAATACGATTATGGTTATACTGGTTTCGAGGCGAAAGTTTTTTCTTTAAAAAAACTTTCGCCTCAATTTCTGAATTTTTACCTTTTCTAATGAGGAAACCGTTGCACAAAAAAGACTTTGCCCACCCTACCTCTAGGGTGTTGACACAGAATCATTTGATCGTTAAAATGTTCATCCAAGATTGGTGTTAATCAAATACAATTTAATCAATTAATTTTTTATGTAGGCACAGTATTTTCGAGGTTTCAGTTTTTTGAAGAAAAACGCGGCGAGTACCCGTTGCATGGAATCAACCCGTTTAAGTTGCCCAAGTTGCCCCGCTCATGACGTTTTTCCACTACATCCAAAAGACATTTTACATCAATCCGTTCTTGAGGTTCATGAAATTCTTTTTATCATCACCGAAAATAAACTTCAAGTTATTGTTTAATAAGATATTTTTTTATTCCTCACCGACAATATCAACAGCCACACTAAAAAACGGTCTATTAAGACATCTACTATTCATGCAATTTTTAGTTTTTACTGATGATAAAAACTGAAACCTCGAAAACATTTTAGAAACCAAGTTTTTTGAAAAAACTTGGTTTCTGAGCAGCGACTTAAACCACTAAATATCCCCGTTTTTCCGCAATACTAATTATTGCTTGGGTTCCCGCATTAAATTCTAAAAAATCATTTTCTATCCCATCACTAAAAATGACCCCATTTTCGGGCATTTGTGAGACTAAAGACATGGGTTGTTTGGCGGTGATTTTGCCAAAAACAAGTTGAGTGGCGGCGGTGCTGCTTGGAAAGGGTTCGCGAACCGTGAAATGTAAATAATTGGCATCCCAAGGATAACGGCTGTCAATCGTTTGCTTTTTAGTGATTCGCCCTGTGTGTGAATCCTCTTCACCTTCCTTAATTAGAGCTTGAGTAATCGCCCTGGCACCGATGACAATGCTTTTAAACCAAGCTGTTGAGCCTAAACCTGTTGAAACAATAATGCCGCTAGAAGAATGTTGTTCTTCTTCTTGCCCGATTTTGATTTGGTAAAGTGCCGAAGTATGTGATTTGCGCCCGATGAATAAATCGTTAACGGCATATAAAATTTGTCCGTTGTTTAAACTGGCTTTTGCCATCGTCACTTCTTGAATGGGACGATGTTGGGCAAATACTTCTGGAATCACTTTACTCAAATCAGCCACTTGGAACGGTAATAAGAGGCCATCCCAGCGTTGAGGATCGGGGTTTACACCAATAATTACTTGCCCATTCAAATACTTAGCGGTATTCGCGACTAAACCATCTTGTCCCAAAACAACAACCGTATCTTGTTCAGCAAAAATAAAATTGGGCAAAAAATCACGATCTAAAACTTGAATACGCCCCAAGTGACGCAATTGGGCTTCCGCTGTCGTGACGGCTTTTTTATAATTCTCATGCTCTTTCTGATAATCAGAAAAATCGGCTCCCAAATGTTCAATATAAAACTGAGCCTGAGCGAGGGTATTAAAACGGGCGATTAAATCATCCAGGCGAGTGCGGCGCACCACGAGAATAATTTTATTTTCCATTTTATTTTTCATGCTATTTACGCTTACGTTGTTGTAACAATTCTGTGAGCAATTCGGGCGAGACATTTAATTGCCCAATTTTGTCAGCACTATCGGCTATATCGCGGAAGGCTAATGCGACTAATTGACTGGGGTTCATATCTATGCTGGCAAGGGCTTGCAGCACTTTCGCATCGACACCGCTAAGGGCTTGCATCGTCACGGTGAGGTTGTAGGCTTTTGCATCGGCTTCACATTTGAGATTTTCTGTTGCCAGTGCCACTAATTCCTTATTGCGCTTTTCTAAAGAAATTTGTCCCGTCATTTCTTCTTCGCTGATGAGCCGTTGTTTTTCTTTCACCACACGTTCCGCTTCCATTTGAGCTTCGCGCACTTGGCGTTTTTTATTTTCAATGGCAATTTCCGTTTGCAACTCATTTTCTTTAATGGCGCGTTCTTGTTCTACAGCGGCATTGCGCCGCGCATAAATCGCTTGATCTGCCTCTTTCAGTAATTGTTCACGTACATCGGCTTCTAAGGCACGCGCTGTTTCTGGATTAGGTTTAATGGATAAAATGGATAAACCGAGAATTTCTAAACCTAATGACGTGATTTCTTTGGAGGCGTTTAAGCCGTCAAAGATTTTTTGGACCAAACTATCGGCGGCACTGAGCGCGTCACGTAAGGATAAGTGACCTAATTCATTTTGCATCAATACCTGAATTAAATTAATGAGGCGTTGAGACAATTTTTGAGGATCATCGCTGATGTAATTACGACCCGTATTGTCCAAGGTAAAATTGAGTAATTGTGACAATTGCTTGGGATCGACGACTCGTGATGTGACTTGACCTTGAATGCTCAATTCTTGAAAGTCAGCGGTGACTTGGTTGAAAATAAACGGCATTTCAACACTTTCCAGCGGGACAGTAATCAGTGAGCTTGTTGGTGCAAAGTAAAAAAAGGCAAGCCCTTGTCCCTCACGTTTCAGTTTGCCATTTTGATATTGTAATAAATAGGTGGTCGGTTGAATCTTGATAAATCGAATGCCAAACATGGGCAATTTCTCCTTATTTTGTGAATGATGAATGATGAATGGTGAATGGTGAATGATGAATGATGAATGATGAATGATGAATTAAATCAAGAGTGTAGGGTCCTTGGAGTCCATTCGAGGTTTTAGTTTTTTTTTCAAAAAAACTAAAACCTCGAATCCTTTAGATTTGGAAGTGTTTGAGATTTAAGCGAAATAATCCAAATCTGAAGGTTTGGACTCCAAGGCTTAACTTAATGACATTGGAGCGTAGGGTGAGTGAAACGAAACCCACCACAACCATTTAATATTAATTGAGAAATGGTGCAGCTTCGCTCCTACACTACGCTTGCTGATTCTGACAATTGAATTGTGGGCAGTTACAAAAAATCACTTAATTGTTGACCTTGTAATAATCCTGCTATATTTGTAAAATGCTTGTCATAAGTAAGCAAAGTAAAATGGTATTTCACGCAAAAGTTTTGCAAAAACTTTTGCGTGAAATGCATAGCAGTGGCAGCGATCCACATATCATTTGTTGGAATAGGTTTGCCTTTGTTTCGGAGTTGTTTATAAATCATGGCATAGTATTTCGCAGTGACTTCATCTGAAGTTAATAATTTAACCCGAGACGTTTCCAAAAATTGAGACAGTTCGCGTTGATTTTTGGATTCTTGATTACCGACTGAAAAGCCCGCCAGTAATTCGCCCAATACGACATTGTTGATGCCAATGGTTTGTGCATAACGTAAGATTTCAAGCGTTTGTTGGTTCCCACGCTTGAATTCAACATAAGCATTTGTATCCATTAATATTTCTATTAACGCCATAATTCCTCATCTATTTGTGAAAAATCAGATAATCTTGATAGAAATTCGTTGCTTTGTTGTTCTGTCCAAGTACCAGAAAGTGTATCTAAATCGTGGTAAATGGGATGCAATAATCGCTGATAATTCTCCATCGTTAGTAAAATAAATTCTGTTTTATCTTGTTTAAGAATTTGAGTGCCGTACTTTTTGGTACTTTCGATAATATCATTAAAATGAGTTTGCATATCTTGTAACTGCCAAACTTGATTCATAGTTCACTCCTGGGGTGGTGAAAATTCGTTTAACCAAAAGTTGATCCCCATTCCATTAAAAAAATATTATATTAAAAAAAGTATCTTCTCAAAAAGTGTGGATAAACTTGCCCAAACCTGACAGGTTTTTTCCACAGAATTTAGAGAAGATACTAAAAAAACAATAATTCACTGACGGCATTGCTATCAAACAAAAAACTCATTTGGCTTCTCCAAGATAGGGTTGGGGCGATCTTGACGTATTGGAAGTTCAATGTCTGGTTCAAGCGCATTAATTTTGTCTAAATCTGACCAAAGTTCAGCCATTGTCGGTTTAGGACTATTCGATACGGATCGGATAGTTCTTTTAGTTTGTCAAATGGCTGTATGGTAATTCGTACTTGAACCTGTTCAGGTAAATTGAGCGGTGTAAGAGGGCGCAAAATACCATTTTCATAGATGGCAGTCACTGGGTTATTCATAGTAATAGCTCCTATTGTGAGTAGTCAATTTATGAATGGTTAATGGTTAATGGTTAATGGTGAAGGCCATGAAGTGCACCAATTTTTCTTTAAATGATTGATTTCATTCATAATTCACCATTCATCATTAACCATTCCAGCCTTAATCTATACCTGTTCATTCGCCTTACTAAACATCCAATTTAAGGTATCAAATACCCATTGCAAATCTGTCGTCGCTGATATTTTTCTGGTATCTCTGGTGAAGGATTTACCACTTTCCAGTTGACCAAACATCCAAATATCACCTGTCGTCACCGAAGCATAACAGACTTTTACACCTTGCCTAGAGGCTGCTACCATTTCAGCTAGAGCTTGCGCCCAACCTTCATCAAACTTTTCTTGCTTCGCTTCAATGACACATAGAGGAGGCAATGCCATGCTTCTGTATTTTATCTTAGGTGCGATTAAATAATCGGGTTCACCTTTTAATCCCTCGTTTGGTTCTACATTGTAGGGTACATGCGACCATACAAAAAGATTGCTGTATTTTTCTGCGACTAAGTCTAAAATCGGTTTGATAATATCTTCACATATTGTCACCTCATTAACAAAACTCATTTCATCTTGTAGCTTACCTTCAATCTTTGAAAACGGATAATTCTCTATTTCAATGACTAACCTATCAATAAAGGGTTTAGATACCACATTAATACTAAATTTGTCAATGACTTCATCAATTGTTTTAAAATCACTATATGACATACCACAGTTCTCCTCGAATTGATTATATACTCGGCGCGTTAACAAACTTAACTTTTCTAATGAGGAAGCCGTTGCACAAAAAAGACTTTGCCCACCCTACATAAAAGTTTAAATTGTGTCCGCGTGCAGTATAAGTACTGAAGCACAAATTATCGAATATTTAGAAACGGCCCGTTTTTTGAAAAAACTCGATTCGAGGTTTTCGTTTTTTTGAAAACGAAAACCTCGAATTATGAGCTGCGAATAAAATCTCTGAAAATTTATGCACAGCTACTTATTCCCAAATAGCGTCTTCTGTTTTAAAACGAGGATTAGGATTTTCTAGCCTTTTTAAAGCAGAGCCTATCCACTGATTAAAATCAAAAGCATGTTATGGAGTGTGGGAAGTGCGTTCAAGAGTTTCCTTAACGGCAATGATTATTATCTCAATTATATCATAAAACCCACGCAAGTTCATCAATTGAGGTCGATTTTTTTCAAAATCAGAGGGCAACACTTGCCATCTACCTGACTTATAAAGCAAGTACGGCGGCAATTGCGGCGATAATCGCCGCAATCACGCCGACAACCTCAGCAATTTTCTTGAATTTATCCCAATTTGTTTCCTCAACGACTACTTTCACCGGAGTTTCTTGTTTTTTAGGAAGTATTGTTTCTTCAATACCTTCTCTATTGATGCGTTTTATCTTTTCAATTCCATCCAACAATTGACTTATCGGTGTTTCTTCTCTCAATTTTGGAATAAAAAAGGTGTTTTTTCCCATTTCTTCTGAAATAAGCAAGTCTTCGTATGAAATAATTTCCGTTTTATATGGCACTTGCTCAGTGGGATTAATCTTGGGGATGGATTGATGTAGGTATTCAAATTCTTTACGGATCAGAGTGAGGAATTCACGGCGGGTTTCTGGTTTGCCATTGATCCAGATAAACATCTTTTTGTCTTCGGTGTCTGATTTGACGAGAGCTTTGTTATCGTTTTGTACTAAAACAACTCCGCTATGCCAGTAGGTTTTTTTGGAGATAAGCTCCTGCATTCGCACGATGAAGCGGGATAGAATGCTGCTGGGCAATACGTCGTAGTGGTATTGGAAGGCGAGGCTATTGTCGTAATCCCAGTTGATATCCAGTTCGTCTTTTTGGAGGAGTTCTGGAATTAGGAATTGTTGCCGTTTTGAGCCTTTAATCTCGAAGCAGAGTTCAAACTTTTCCATGATCTCAATAATAAGGGCTTGGCGATCTTTTGGATAGCGTTTTGCGTCGAGTAATGTACCTAATTGGTCAACTTTTAATATGCCCTTGTTTTGGTTGAGTTCAAAGGAATTGAGGAGTTTGTAAACGCCTTCTGTTACCCATTCGGGATTGAGGATGTTGGTCTCGCATAATTGTGGACGAAGTTTGTCTTCGCGGAAGTTGAGAACGATGCCTAAGTCGTGCAGGAAATCAATCAGGGTGTGTTGACTGAGTTCGTCTTGTACTTTTTTTTGTTGGCACATCTGCACGTATTCGTCATAGCCGATGAAATCTTGCGACATGTCTTCTAGGGCTTCTTTTACTTTGAACCAGTCGCTTGGGAAAGGATCGTGGACATGTTCGAGGTTATCTAATTGATATTTCAGGTTTTTTATAAATTCTGGAATGCCCTTGCCCGTTTTGCAGGAAATATCAAAGAAGGTTTTCAGGCTGGGATATTTGGCTTTTAAACCCCGTTTGTTGATGTCTAATCGATGCTCATCGGTTTTGTTGATGAGAATGATGATGGGGGAGTCGCCGCCGAAACTTTGAATCAGTTTTAACCAGTATTCAACTCGGCTTTCTTGTTCACCTTGGCGGGCATCAAGGACGAGGATGTAGAGGCTGCGTTTGGTGAGGAAGAATTGGTGGGTGGCGTGCATGATTTCTTGCCCACCAAAGTCCCAGATGTTGAGGCGAATATTTTCGTCTTTGACTTTGATTTGCCATTGGTTAATTTGAATGCCTTCGGTTTTGTTTTCGGCATCGTTGTAAATATCTTTGGTTAAGCGATTGACGAGAGATGTTTTACCAACGCCGCCTTGACCGACGATTAGCATTTTGGCTTCGTTGAGGGGTTTTTTGTCCTTTTGAAGTTGGAAGTAGTAGTTGGTGATTTTAGTGGGGTGTTGATGATCCTTTAATATTTCTGGGGGAATGGGTAGGGGATTGTCTTTTAAAAATAATCCCATATATTCTTCATCTTCACTAGCAATATTCGCCTCTATTCTTAGTGCCAATTGAGCGATTTCCGGTGGCAAGGCGGTCAGTTGATTGTTATTAAGATTTAGCCATTGCAAATTGACCAGTTGAGCGATTTCTGATGGCAAGGCGGTCAGTTGATTGTCAGTGAGTTCTAGCGTTTGCAAATTGACCAGTTGAGCGATTTCCGGTGACAAGGCGGTCAGTTGATTGTAACTGAGGGATAGCCCTTGCAAATTGACCAGTTGAGCGATTTCCGGTAGCAAGGCGGTCAGTTGATTGTCAGTGAGTTCTAGCGTTTGCAAATTGACCAATTGAGCGATTTCCGGTAGCAAGGCGGTCAGTTGATTGTCAGTGAGTTCTAGCGTTTGCAAATTGACCAATTGAGCGATTTCCGGTGGCAAGGTGGTCAGTTGATTGCCACTTAGGTTTAGCCATTGCAAATTAACCAGTTGAGCGATTTCTGGTGACAAGGCGGTCAATTGATTGCCATTGAGATATAGCCCTTGCAAATTGACCAGTTGAGCGATTTTCGGTGGCAAGGTGGTCAGTTGATTGCCATTGAGATATAGCCATTGCAAATTGACTAGTTGAGCGAATTCCGGTGGCAATTCTGTTAATCCTTTATTACTCAGATCAAGTGCTGTTGTCTTATTTTCAACCGCTTTTTCAATAACTTGTAATAATTCTTTCTTATTCATAATTTGAGTCAGTTTGGTTTAGTGTAACTTGATGAGGCCGGCAGTTTTTTTTAACCATAACTACAAGGATTGGATATAAGCAAGGATAAACCGTATAGTGGTGGTGCAATTTGATTTATCCCTGTTTATATTAAATCCTTGTAGTTGAGGAAGCCGTTGCACGAAAAGGACTGATGCCCTTCACGACATGACCTCTCTTGTATCCATGTTATGTCAATACTGAAGCACAAGTTATCGGATATGATGGAGTCCAAACCTTCATATTTGGCACTTGGTCATTTGATCACGTCCAAATCTAAAGGTTTGGACTCCAAAACACGTCCAAATCTAAAGGTTTGGACTCCAAAAAAACGCCCAAAGCTAAAGCGTTGCCAAAAGCCGTTTTACGCTTGCTGCTCATTGAGTTTGGCAAAAAATTGATGCACATCTTCATGGATTTCATCCGCTATCTTATGCTCGGCTACCGTGCTACGTGTTAATTTGATCTGAAAATTCTCCTGTAAACGCTGAAAAAGACAGTCCGATTTGTTGAATAACAATTTTTTACCATCAACGACTTGGAAAACATTCGCTTTGACTGTTCGCCATGTTTGATTGGGTGGTAATGTCAGGTTTTCACTGGCAAAAAAATCTTCAATCTGTTCTTTAATGGCTTTAAAAACCTTTTCATTCCCTTGAATCTTTTCCTTTGCTGCACGTATCCAAGTGTCAGGAACTAATAAATAGTTATCAATGTTTTTGCGTTGCCATTCATGTAATACCGGATTATCTGGCGGTGGATGATATGCGTCCTCATTATCATAATCAAAGACGACTAAACGTTTGACATGAGGAATGATTTGCTTGACCCCTGCGAAATGGCGATCCGCATTATCTTTCATCTGTTTTTTTGTACCACCACCCATAATGTGAAAACACACTTTGCTAATACTTTCCTTTGTATTCAATATCTTAGCCCAACAACGCAACAAACGTTCATCATCTTCACCTTCCACATACAACATCATTGGTGAATCAAGCAATTGAGTGATTTCTAAATTAGACACTTCTGCCATAGCTGTTAAAATGGCAGGTGTCGTTTGGATACTTTGCGGCGCAAAACTTAGTTCGAGGTTCAAGTTTTTTGAAGAAAAACTTGAACCTCGAAATGATATAATTTGGCTTACTTCAACGCCCTTAATAAATTCTTCCGCATGAGTTGCAATCAAAAATTGGACTTTTTTCTGATGTGATTTGTCCTGAAAAAATTTAAAATATTCCAAAACAACACGCTGTAAATTGACATGCAAATGAGCATCGGGTTCATCCAAGAGAATGCTTGTCGGTTGATAGCCATAAAGAAAGGCTAAAAGCGTCAAAGTTTGGTGAAATCCGCTACCCGCAGCAATAATGTCATAATATTTTTTACCTTGTTTATATTCACAAGTAATTTTGGTATCAACTCCTTTTTCATATTGGGGTGGTTTGAGTTCTACCGAAAAAAAATCTTTGATAACCTGTTGAATTTCTTGCCAATCTTGCTGATTGGCTTCCCAGACTCTCAAAAGTAAATTTCTTAAAACACTGCCCGGTTGTGCTTTACCAACCTGTTTGCGTAAAGGGGCCTCATCGCGCCATTCTTCACTGTCTTCAAGCCCAGAAAACGGCGGCACATAAACAATAATGGGCCATAACTGATTCTTTTCTAATGCTTGAAATGTTTTCCAACCGTCTGCCGGTATTGCATAAAGCGTTTGGGGAGAGGCGTAACGTAAATTCACTGCAAACGTATAAGATTTGCCGTTATGTGCTATCCAAGTCACTTTGATTTCAATCAAAATACGTTCTTGCTTTTTCGTGCCATTTTGAATGGGATAATGACGCTCTGTACATTCTTTCCAAAGCAAATTAAATTGTGGAACGGGTAAAACGGTAAAATTCGGCAAGATAATTTGTATGCTTTTAGGCTCTCGGCGTTTAGCACGACGAAATTCATCAAGACAAAATTGCCAAATGGCTAAGGCTTGTAAAACGGTACTTTTTCCACTATTGTTGCGTCCAACCAACAAATCAAAATGATCAAATTCATAAGTTTGTTCAGAAATGCGTTTAAAATTGTGTAAGACTAATTGTGTAATCACAATATCACCTATCAGTGGTTTTTTTTGGAGTCCAACGCTTTGGCGATTTTGGAGTCCAACGCTTTAGCTTTGGCGATTTTGGAGTCCAACGCTTTAGCTTTGGCGATTTTGGAGTCTAACGCTTCAATGCTATTAAGTTAGGAACAGTCACAAAATAACTCGGAGATTTAGAAACCAAGTTTCTTCAAGAAACTTGGTTTCTTTTTCATATTAACAGGAAGTTATTTCGTGACTATTCCTTAAGGGCAGATACGCAGGTCTGCTCCTACAAATTTCCACGTATTCAGGGGCTGTAGGGGCATTCGAGGCTAACGTTTTTTGAAGAAAAACGTTAGCCTCGAATCCTGTTCGCCCTGAAAACTCACTTGATTTTTAATTCTGAAAATTCTCAAATTCTGAAAATTCTGATTCTAATGAGAATTAAATAATACCCGAAACTAAACTTGTCAGGTTTTAAAAACCTGTCAGGTTTGGGCTAAAATTTTTGGAAAGGATTAAATCTTCATTAGTGCCTAATGGCACTTACTTAAGCGAATTTGGCTTCAAAATGTCGATTGGGTTAGTGTCGCGTCACCCGACAATCGCAGGAAAATGTTGGGTTACGCTATCGCTAACCCAACCTACAGCGTTCAATAATCCTTAGTGCCTATTTGAACTTGTTTTAATAATACCCCTCGCTAACGGGCGAAAAGCCCGCCCATCTCCACTAAAAAACCGCGAAAACCCTTCATAATATTCTAAACGCAATACTTGGATAGTCACAATTGCCCCTTCTAATATCACAATAAAAAGGTTGCCTAAAATAATAATGAGCCAGTTGGCAGGTGTTCCCATCATATTCGCCAAAGTAAAAACGGCTATGGCTAAAGCAGCATGATTTAAGCTAAAAGCCGCGACACGCAAAAATGATAGCGTATTGGCGAGATAGTTGATGATGGATTCAAGCCCTTCAATTAAAGTCACTAAAATACGTTCAGCTAACGGTAATCGGTTTTCGTACCATTTATAACCAAGAATAATCAGAAGGGGTAGCAAGATAGCCAGTTGTTGATCGATCTCAAAAATGTCCATTTTCATCCATTGAGAGATGGCATAAAATCCGCCTAAATATAAAAAAATACCCGCAATACCGGTGTTGTTAAATAGTGCGGCAGCATAATCCCTCTCTCGCCAACGATTGACAATGGTGATTAGGAGTGCCAATAAGATAAAAGATACGCCCCAATAGAGTGCGATAGTTAGCATTAAGTTAGGGTGGTGAATTGGGGATAGCCACAATGCCGGCAGTAAAACTTCTTCAAAACCAAAAATACTGCCATATAAAAAGCCAAAAACGATTGATGAGATACCGGCGAGGATTAAAAACGGTGTAAAACTTTTTAATTTGTCGCGCCAAATCCAACCCGCCCCCGCAATTAATGCCCCATGCCCTACATCGCCAAACATACTGCCAAACATCAAGACAAATGTAATGGCAAATAAAAGCGTTGGATCAAATTCACTATAGCGAGGAATACCATAATTTTTCACGAGCGTGATATACGGTGCTAAAAATTTATGATGGCGTATTAAAGAAGGCACTTTTGGATATTCTGAAGGAGAAGGCTTGCGTGTGTTGAGTACAAAAGGGCAGTCCAATTTTTCATTGAGTGACGTTTTCAATTGAGATAAATCCGCTCTGGGAATCCAACCTTCAATTAAAGCGAGTTCTCCTCGCCCTCTTAACGTTTCTGTTAAGTCGGCATAAGCGGCAGCGCAATTTAATGTTTGATAGGCGTTTTCTAAAAGAGCCCTATTCTCTTTGGCGAATTTTTCGAGAGTCGCTGTCACCGTATCGGTTTGTTCTTGCAACTGCGCCAATTGCGCCGTTAAATCAGCATAAACTTTTTGTGGGTGATTATGAAATGCTGGTGGAATCGTAAGTTGTTGAAAATCGGCATGTTCTAGGATTGCACTGACTTTCTTTTGATGTTCTAAAGGTCCCGCAAGCACAAAATACGCCGTTTGTTCATCATGGCGAAAAACGTCTATAAAATGTTCCGCTAAAGCAATTGCATCAATCAGATGTTCAAGGTTTTCAACCGGCACGGTGCCAATATGTAGATTTAAAAACTGCTTGGGTGCTTGAAAGTATTTTAAATCAAAATCCAGTTCAGCAAAAGTTTGTAGTGTTTCAAGTAGTTGCTTTAAAGCAGTGCGTTGTTCATTAAAATGATGTAATTGCTCTTCAAGTTGAGATAATTGTAACCAAATTTGACCTAACTGGCTATTCACTTTTTCTAAAGCCGCAAATTCAATCACAGAATCAGGTTCAATCGGTGGTGTAAAATGAATACGTGCTAAAATTTTGTCTAAACGGCTTCGCGCCTGATTAAAGAGTTGACGAAATTCTTCCCCTGGGCGTGTTGGCAATTGTTCGGCAACTGCTTCAGTGTTTTCTGGATTAAATAAGCCATAATTCGCCAGCACTTGTGCTGCTAAAGGTGCATCATCAGTCAGCACTTTGAGGGAAATATATTGCATGGGTGATGGTTTAAACATAATTTGTAATTCCGGTGAAGGCTATTTTACTTTTTGAAACCCACCTAAATTCCACCGATGAAATCGGTGGAACTTGGAAGCACCTTGCGTCACATCAGTTATTATGTAGAGTGACGAAAATCTTCTGATGTAGGGGCAATCCCTTGTGGTTGCCATGAATAAAAAACAATTATTTATTGACTTTTTTCATTCACCATTCCAGACGTTTACCCCTTTCTAATCCTTGCTTAACCAACTGCGCTGGATAATATCCGGTTATCGAAGCGACTCGTTGATATGCCTCAAAATACCATCCTCCTTGTTTTGCCAATAGCGAGCAAAGTTTTTTTAGACTGCGCTGGTAAATTGCTTTGCTCAATCGCTTGTGCTTCAGAATATGGTAACGGTGCGTCGGTAACAGCGGTAAATTCCGCAATAACTTTGTCACCTTGTGCATCAGTAATAATAATTTGATAATGAGTGGCCGCGGTGATAATGTATGGTTTTTCTTGAGTCTCCGCATATTTTAGGGTTTTAAATTTTCCCTCATCCAACGCGAGGCTGATGGAATTTTCCTTGTCGCGAATTTGCTCAAATTCATGAGTGGGCTTGCGAACAGTGATTTTATCGCCGCTTTTCAATGGCTGAAAGGGGGCAATCTTTTTGAGTTTCTTGCCATCGCGTTCAATGTGAAATGCGGATTGTGGACCATTTATTGTGTCAATATAAGCGGCATTGACTCCGGTTGAGATTAATAAAATGAGAGTTGCTATGATGTGTTTTAATTTCATCAGTTTCTCCTATACTGTAGTACAACGGATTAAAGAAATAAACGGATTTTTTTAAGGTGGGTTGGAGTCCAACGCTTTGGAATGCCCAAACCTGAAAGTTTGGATTCCGAGCTGGGTGCATTCCCATTTTCACGCGAGTTAATTAAGTCAGTTAGTACAACGAATTGACGAAATAAACGAATAAGACTTCTCGCTCCCAAATGGGTACAAATCAATTGGCTTTGAGAGGTTCAAGAAAGAAATGCGTTCAAGATTCAAGTTTTGTCTTTTGAAAAAACTTGAATCTCGACAAGATGCGCTCCGAAGTTTTAAGTTTTAATTCGTTTATTTCGTCAATTCGTTGTACTCTGCCCCTCCAAGCTCATCTTTTTACAAGGGCAATAACTGCATAACTACAGATAAAGGTAGCATAAAATCTAACCAAATACCATAATTAAATAATAAAATGCTAAATGGCATTAAAACGAGTAAGACGAATAAACCGAGAATGATGCTACCCAATCCATAACCAAACCGTGCTAATACCAAACTCATTAATACAATTAAACCTAAATAAGTCAAGATTTTTATCCCTGCTGATAAAGGTTTAATTTCTCCATATTCTAACAAAGTATGAATGGCATTAATAATGATCAACGCTCCTGGCATTTCACCCAACGGTGTCAAATGGATGTCGCGCCCTTCACCATAACTGCCGCCGATGACAACGATGCTATTTTTGAGAACTTCTAAACTGGCAGTCGGAGGTATTTCTGCATAAGGTTGTGCAGGAAAAATGGTGACAATCGGTTTATCTGCTTTATCTTTTACAAAATAGGGTAAACGGGGTGGTTTATTTTCAACTAACCACGGAATACTGAATTTGATCCGTTGCTTAATACCATGTTGCCCCGTGCTGACAGTGAAATGCCCAATTTGAATATTTTCTGGTGGCGTTGTCGGTTTTCCGAGACAATCTTGAGGCTGAAAAGGGCGTAATGCTTTTTCAAAATTATCTGTTTGAGAAAGTCCATTGCGAATTAATGCCGCTGCTAATAATTCAATCGACGGAATAACAGTGGGTTGTTGTGCTGTGCAGGCAGATTGCCATAACCACCAATGCCGTATCATCAGTTCATAAGTCAGGTAGGGTGGGCAACGTCTTTTTGGTGCAACGGCACTTTTTTAATGAAGAAGGTGGGCAATAAAAGGACTTTGCCCACCCTACATGACTAATTGAATAATTTATTTTGATAAGCCGGAAAACCGTCTCGCGCCACTTTGACCCATTTCTTCCAAAAGCACGCGCCCTTGTTTGCGTTCAAAGGTTTCTATGGCTTTTCGATCATAGCCTTTTTTGGGGTGGTTGGGGTGGAGGGATTGCAAAAGGGCAATGAGTTCGTCATAGACATACAATCTGCCACGCATGAAGGAGATTTTATGTTCTTTTTCCAATCCAGCACGCAGTCTCTCAATGTTATCAAGAGCTTGTTCATAATGTTGAATGGCGGGTTCGGGTTGGTTGAGTTTGACTTCGGTGGAGGCTAAACCACGTTGTGCTTGCCAAGTTTCTCCTGAGCCTATAGCTATTTTAATTGCCAGACTGTCTTGAAAAGCTTTTTTGGCTTGTTGATACTTGCCAAGGTTTTTGTACAATACGCCGATGTTACTCAAATCCGCCCCTTCACCGCGTTTGTCACCGATTTCTTGATGTATTGCCAAAGCCTGCTGATAATACTCCAAGGCTTTTGGGTAGGAGCCCAAGTTTTTATACACCACGCCGATGTTACCCAAGTTTATCCCTTCACCGCGTTTGTCACCGATTTCTTGATGTATTGCCAAAGCCTGCTGAAAATACTCCAAGGCTTTTGGATAGGAGCCCAAGTTTTGATACACCACGCCGAGGTTAGTCAAATTATTCCCAATACCGCGTTTGTCACCGATTTCTTGATGTATTGCCAAAGCCTGCTGATAATACTCCAAGGCTTTTGGGTAGGAGCCCAAATTATCGTACACCACGCCGATGTTGCCAAGAAACACACTAATATCCTGTTTATTCTCGGCTTGACGTGACAGATTTAAGCCCTGCTTCCATTTCTTCAAAGCAGTTGGATAGTCGGCGGCGTAATAGGCTTTTTTACCTTCTTCTTGTAAACGGTCAAGCGTAGGATTGCTGTCACCAGCAGATAAGATTTGGCGAAATTTTCCCACTAATCCGGCTAACTCATCTTTACCAGCACGAGCCAACATTTGTTGAAATTGCTCGGCAGTGTTTGGGTTATCTCTGAGCAATTGCTTAATTTTATCAACATCTTTAGCTTGTATGACGGTAACAAATTCCTTGGCAAACTGCTCAAGCGAAATTTCCTCCGCCCGCAGCCCAGTTACCGAAAAGATAATTAGCATTAACGCTAATGTGATGGTTTTGAATGTATTCATGTTGTTTTCCTTTAAAGTTATTGAACAGGATTAAACGGATTAAGGGATTGACAGGATTATATCATAAGTACAACGGATTTCGGAATGGAACGGATTGTTTTGGAGAAGATGAATATGCCCTTTCGCTTTTTCACCATCCGTTTCATTCTTTA
>JAOZSV010000072.1:0-6100 GCA_029939505.1 Thiotrichaceae bacterium
ACGGGAGATAGCACGAGTTCAAGCAATCTGGCTAATAAACGATGCCATGAGGTTTGTTGCTTTTTGATGGGTTCTGGTTTCATAAAACTGAGTGATCTAAATAGAGGTTTTTAAGTCTGAATATCTATATTTTAACATATCTCATGCGAATTAAGAGCTAAAATAGGAGTTCGAGGTTAAAGTTTTTTTCTTTAAAAAACTTTAGCCTCGAAGGGAACGAGAAAAAAACGAGAAAAATGGAGTACAACGCTTTAGCTTTGTTACTTGGAGTACAACGCTTTAGCTTTGTCAGTCTCCGCCCAAAGCTGAAGCGTTGGACTCCTATGAACCTATCCGGCCTATTCAAAAATGCAGAACAATGAATAAAAATATTTGAGTTTTTGACAACGAGGTTTAAGAAATCCGATTTTTTTCAAAAATCGGATTTCTAAGTTCAAAAACGAATAGTGGGATAGGTTCATGTATTATTTCGTTGTATGAGATAATGACTTCGGCAATAATTGCAATTTCTGTATAATGCTTTCAGTAATCGCTATCGCCTCGGCATCATCATCAATCACATAGGGCGTTATCATTATAACCAATTCTGTGCGATCAACTGTTGTTTTATCAACTCTAAACAGTTGTCCAATGATGGGTAGATCACTTAATATCGGGATACCATCCCAGCCGTCGCTACGATTATTGCTGATCATGCCACCTAATAATATCGTATGCCCATCACTGAGACTCAGTTGCGTATCAATTTGGCGATTCATTATCATAGGTGAACTGATAGCACTGGTGGTATTTTCTTGTGCCTGGCTCACTTGTTGGCTCACTTGCAAATCTATACGTCGCCCTGCATATACGATAGGCGTAATGTTTAATGAGACACCTGTGCTGCGGTAGCTCACTTGTTGTACTGGTATGAGATTGCTACCAATTCCTCCACTACCTACGCCCTGGGTGGTGGATGATAATGTGGGTATTTCTGTACCGACATTAATAGAGGCACTGCTACCACTTCGCACCATCAAACGGGGGGTTGATAAAATCGTTGCTCGACTGCTATTGGTAAAGACATTGAGTATGGCACGGACATTTGCGGCACTACTGAGTGTATAGGTTAGCCCATTGCTTCCTGCGCCTAAACCCATCGTACCTAATGTACCATTTAAGCCACCCAAATTAGCTTTATTGAGTGTCCATTCTACACCGCGTTCATCTTTTTTACTCAATGTAATATCAGCAATCGTGACTTCAATCAAGACTTGTTTTGGTGGTTTATCCATTTCTTTTAGGATGGGGAGTAATCTTGTCCATTCCTCCCCGGTTCCCGTAAATAATAAGACGTTTCGATGAGAATCCACAACCAATTTGAGATTTTTGTTTTTTTTAAGATTTGATGTTTTTTGAGTTTGCCCTTTTTTTGTCGCTTTCTCTTGAAGCAGCTGTTTTTCAGAATTCAAGTCAAATGAACTTAATAAGTTATTTAGGATACCAGCAATTATCTCCGCGGTGGTGTTTCTAACAGGATAAAGATATAAACCGAGTTTGTCACTTTTAGTTTGCTGGAGATTGATTTGATCGAGTTCATCTGCCCATTGTTGTATATAAGTCAGAATTTTAGGATCGGTTGTAAAGGCGATTACGATGTTGCTTTCACTGATCGGTAAAATAATAATGCTGCCCTCATTGGCATTTGAACTGGCAGCGTAGCCGTAGGCATTTAAGACTTTTATTAATTGTTGAGCTAAGACGTCAGCCGTTAAAAAGGCAGGTTCAATGCGAAGACTATATCGCCCACGCATTAAAGGCTGATCTAAAACACGAATGGCTTTAACAGCTTGTCTGACTAAATGTGGTGTGCCTATGAGAATAATGGCATTACGTTCTGCATCTTCTTGTACTGTCAACTTATGCCCTTTAAAGGCTTGTGCAATCCATTTTCCGACTTGGGCATTTTTAACCACTTTAAGAGGTACAAATTGTATGACGGGGCGATGACTGGTAGGCACATGGGGTAAAGTCAAGCCTTCGAGAATTAAAGAGGGGATTTCTGTCGGATCACCCACTGCCTTCACAAAACGTATTAAATCTCCTTGCCACACTGTCGCAACTTGATAATTATTTAAGACTTGAATAGCGAGACGATATATTTGCGCGGGTGATTGTGGATCGCTAATCCTTAAAGTCACTAATTCTCTTTTATTCTGAATTTGCGGTTGAATTTCAAAAGACAATCCTAATAAACTGCCAAAAATCTCATTAATGAAGGCGGGCAATGGCAAGCCATCGACATTGACTGTGATAGGTGCTTGCGTGACAAAATGAGGTGTACGCGCCGATTCGTCTAAAACGGCTATTGCTGACTGACGTGGCAATGTGGATGGTGTGAATTTAAAGCGCGTTTTGGGCAATTCAGAAGACTGAAAAGTTTCAGAGGCTTGTAGCGTCGTAGAATCATCTATTTCCATGATTGGTGGGCGCAAAGGTTCTGGTAAAGAGGGCGGCGCGATTTTTCTGAGTGGTGAGGTGCAGGCGGCAATTGTAAAAAGAAGGGCTAAAATGGGGGTAATGCGTATTAGAGTCATAGGTTTTTTTTAGCGATTATTAATAGATTTATGTAAGTATTTCAATAAGTTAAGTACTCATGGCAACCACAAGGGATTGCCCCTACATAAGAATATTGCTGTAGGGGCAATCCTTTATGGTTGCCCTGAGTAATTACAAATATTTATGATATATACTATAATATAGTAGTATATATTTAATTACCCAATTGGAGTAAAAAAATGATGACTCAAAAAATGAGGGAAATGATTTTAACAGAATTGCCCATACTCATGCGGAGTGATGAGAGTTTTCGTCAGGCAGTGCTATCAATAACCGATAAGCAATATGCTGACAAAAAATGGACAGAAAAACGTTTTAATCATGTCATAGCACAGCAGGATAGTTTAAAGGAAAAAGAAGAAAAACAGGATAAAATATTGGTTAATCTGACAGCTGCTGTTGAAAAATTGGGGCAATCTGTTGATAAGTTATATCAATCCGTTGATAAGTTAGATCAACGCCTTGATAAGTTAGAGAAAACCGTTAATAAGTTAGATCAACGCCTTGATAAGTTAGAGAAAACTGTTGCTAAGTTAGATCAACGCCTTGATAATCTGGAGAAAACCGTTGCTAAGTTAGATCAACGCCTTGATAAGTTGGAGAAAGCGGTTGATAATCTGGAGAAAACCGTTGCTAAGTTAGATCAACGGCTTGATCAGTTGGAGAAAACCGTTGCTAAGTTAGATCAACGACTTGAACAGAAAATCGCTGAAGATCGTGAAAAATGGGATAAAAATGATCGCAGATGGGATAAAAATGATCTCAGATGGGATGAAAATGATCGCAGATGGAATGAAAATGATCGCAGATGGGATGAAAACAAATCCGAACACAAAAAACTGGATCAACGCTTAATGGCGATGGGGGCGCGTTGGGGTACTGATTCAGAAGCCTCATTTAGAAATGCCTTGGCGGGTATTTTAAAGGAATTTCCAGGTGTGGAAGTTATTCATGCTGATGAACATGATGATGAGGGCGTTGTTTTTGGATATCCTGAAGAAGTTGAATTAGATGTTATTATCAAAAACGGGATGCTTATGATTTGTGAACTGAAATCTTCTGTTCATAAATCAGATATTTATACTTTTGAACGTAAAATCCGTTTTTATGAGCAAAAAAAGGGTAGAAAAGCAACTCGAAAAATCGTCATTTCGCCCATGGTTGATAAACGTGCGTTGCCTGTTGCAAAAAAACTGGGTATGGATGTTTATACTTTTGCGGATGAGGTTATTTTATAAATCGAAAATGGAGTACAAAATTATGCAAGATTCATTAAATAAAGGTTTTACCTTATTAGAAATGCTGGTGGTTTTGGTGATTATTGGCATGTTAGCTGGGCTTGTGGGACCTCGCCTTTTTTCACATGTCGATGAATCCAAAATCAAAACAGTCAAAGTTCAAGTCAAAATGCTCAAGGGCGCGGTAGGTACTTTATATTTAGACATGGGTCGTTATCCAACGGATGAAGAAGGCTTGACGCTTTTAACCAACAGTCCTGATGATGACAACTTCAGACCCTATTGGAAAGGCCCTTATTTAGAAGACACTGTTCCTTTAGATCCCTGGCATCATCCTTATCAGTATAGTGTTCCAGGTGCGGATGGACATCCTTTTGCCCTTTACTCGCTGGGAGCAGATGGAAAAATCGGGGGAACAGAATATAATACTGACATTGGTGTTTTACCAGCAGATTCATCAGATACGCCAGGTGGGGATAGAAATACTTTTGATATCCAGTTGGGTTCTTGATTAATGGTGAATGGTGAATGGTTAATGGTGAATTATGATTTATGAATTAAATCAATTATTTAAAGAAAAAATTGACCGTTTTATAATTCACCATTCACCATTAAGAAGCAATGATTGTCAAACCATGGAAATGTAAAATGAAACCTTTAAAAGCATTGAAAGGATATATTAAAAATTTTACAAAGATTGAATTACATATACTTTTGACTCAAGAAGATGGTGTGATTGTGGCAAGATGTCTGGATTTTTCAGTTTCCAGTCATGGAGACAATGAGAAAGATGCGCTTGATTCTTTAAGCGAAAGTTTAAAGGATTATCTTAACTATGCCATAGAAAAAGAAGCTTTTGATGAGATTATCGATCCAGATGAAGAGGAATTTTGGAAAATTTACCGAAAATTAGAATTGCAAAATGAATTGATGACATTTAAAAAAATGGCAAAGACTTTGAGAAAAGAAAATTTAAGAGAATTTGCTTATGCCTAAGCTACTTGAATTAAGAAAAGTGATTAAAATTGTCAAGCCGTATCAAAATCCGTTAATTCCGCCAATCCGTTGTACTAAATTATTAAAATGATTAACATAAAACATCATTATCAATATGGTTATACATTACTTGAGCTTGTTGTCGTATTACTACTTTTTAGTCTATTAGCAGGGCTTACTATACCCCGCTTAACAACAATGTATGATAGTTTCAAAAACGCTTATGAACGCGATGAGGTATTAGCGCATTTAGACAGTTTAGGTTATATCGCCTTTCAATATGCGCGTGAATTTGATTTAAAGACATATCCCCCTAAAATACCAAATATAGATGATCCAAAAAGATTAAAACTCCCTAAAGGTTGGCAAGTACGCGCCAAAACACCAATCCATTTTTTTGCAAATGGTGTATGCACTGGTGGGCTTGTCTATCTTCATCATCAAGGCACAACTTATGAAGTCGTATTAAAAGCCCCCTTTTGTAAACCCTATTAATTGTGAACAGTGAAATGAACCAGCGCGGTTTTACGCTACTTGAAGCCATCATTGCTTTAATATTGATTACCAGCACCAGCATGACTTTATTTGCATGGATAAATACCAATCTCATCACATTACAACATATTCAACAAACATATCAACGCCATGAAGCAATACGCAATGCCCTTGCATTTATGAACACTGTTAATCCAATGGAAAAACAACAAGGTAACGAAACGCTAGGGATTTATACCTTCCATTGGGATGCAGAAGCCGTTACCCTACGAAAAAGCGGCAAGGGATATTACCAAACCACATTATATGATACAGAAGTAGAAGTTTTTATAGATGAAAGGTTAGTTGCGGATTTTGCCCTACGTCAAGTTGGGTACAAGCAAGTTTATGAACCACAAGAATTTGTTTTTTAGTAAGCTAGAATTGACGCACTGAGTACAACGGATTTTAGAATAAAACGGATTAAATATAATCAATTCATAGTGTTAATGTGATCGAGGCTAACGTTTTTTGAAGAAAAACGTTAGCCTCGATCACAACGTTTTTTAAAATCCGTTGAATTCTAAAATCCGTTGTACTTAATTCTTCAAGAATTTGTTTTTTAATCAACTAAAACTGACGTACTGAGAGTACAACGGATTTGAGAATAAAACGGATTAAACTTAATCAATTCATAGTGTTAATGTGATCGAGGCTAACGTTTTTTTTTCAAAAAACTTTAGCCTCGATCACAACGTTTTTTAAAATCCGTTGAATTCTAAAATCCGTTGTAC
>JAOZSV010000072.1:6200-13530 GCA_029939505.1 Thiotrichaceae bacterium
TCATTCTTTTGGATTTCTCAAAAAGGGAAAAATTTTGCGCGGATTTACCTTACTAGAAATGCTTGTTGTTTTAGTGCTGGTTACTCTAATCAGCACATTACTTTTAGAAGGTGTTTCTTATGTCTTACATTTACGTTCAGGCTTTTTAACACAACTAGAAGAATCGCAAAAAGGCACGCTTCAAGAACATTGGTTTCGGAGTAGCATTTCTGCTATTGTGACAGATTACCGAGACGGGAAAAATGTTTTCAAAGGAGAAAAACGCCAGTTTAACGGATTAACGATAGCACCGCTAGATAATGTGATAGGAATACCCTCATCATTTGCATGGCAATTAAAATATGACGACGGTGTCACGACACTATATTATCAAAATAGCCAAAAAGAATCTTGGGCAATAGCCCATTGGCTAGGTATTGAAGGACATTTTCTCTACAGAGCGAGGGATGGAGAATGGCATAAAAAATGGCCCCCTTTCGGATTGAAAATGGCGCAAATCCCCAGTGTTATCTTATTATTTGGACATCGTCGGCAAGCAGAATTCACCTGGATCGTTAAACTCTCTGAACATGACAATGAAAGAATCGACACACGCGACGATTGGTAAAAATGGCTTTATCCTACTAGCGACACTTTGGATGTTAGCAATGTTATCCATTGCCGCCAGTTTTTTCGCCCTCTGGACAGAACGCGCTGTCAACATTGCACAATCGAGGCAAGCAAATATACATGGCGAGATTGACATGATAAGTACAGAAGCAAATATCATCTATATTTTAAGCAGTCAGCGTTTTACGATAGGTGGATTAACAATACCTGAAGACTTGGAGCATAGAAAGGTTTATGATCCAGATGAAGAAGTCACCATTTTACCTGTTGGAAAAGAAATCGTTTTAGATGATCGCCCCTATTTTGGTCATGGTAAAGCCTTTTTTGCCATACAAGATGAAGGAGGGCTGCTCAATATTAATACATCCGCAGAAGTGACAATAAGCCGCTTCTTAGGTTTACTCGGTGTTGATGCCAACTGGCATGGCTCTTTAACGGCGAAATTAAAAGACTATATTGACATGGACGACTTGCACAGAATCAATGGCGCAGAATCCTATCATTATAAAAAACGCGGTTTACCCAGGAATAACTATCTATACCACCAAATGGAACTCCAACAAGTGCTTGATTGGAAAGAACAAAGCACGTTATGGAAAAACCATAAATTAAAACAATTAACACAACTTTGGTTACCAGTACGCCCTAATGTCAACACTGCCCCAGCACTCGTGCTACAAGCCGCTTATCAGATAAATGCTGAAAGTGCCGCACGCATTATTGCTGCACGCAAAATACAGCCTTTTTATACCTCAAGAATGGTACGCGAAGCAATGGGCGAACGCTTAAATGTCGATCCCTTTGAAGAAAATTATTTTCCCTCCTCGATTTTACGTCTAACGCTTTGGCATGAAAAGGCACAACGTATGCGTCAAGTCTTTGTACAATTAACAGCTAGCGCGAATAAGAAAAAACCTTGGCAAGTTGAATTTCGTTTAGAATTCGATCTCTTACCTATTTATAGAAAAAAACCTTATTATCATGTACAAACGCCTCTTTTCAACTCAACGCTGTCTGCAAAGACGGAATGAGATTATCACACCGCCCGGCGGTGTCAAAAAAAAGCGGAGCGAGTGGGTTATCTCACGCAGCTTATGTTATTATCAACTGTTCTCCTTAGAAGAAATTCCAAACAATCGTCAAGAAGACGTTTTAAACTTAAAAATAAAACAATGGGCACCCTTTCAAGAATATAGCAACTATTCCGTTTGGCAAGGCAAACAAGTACAAGTTTGGATTTGGGATAAAGAACAACAAGAAAATTTACTCACAGAAACGGGCATTAAAAAAGTCACCATTATGCCCGAAACAGTGCTGCGCCCACATCCAACAACCGATACCATACAATTGATTCAATGTATAGAAGGCGTTGAAGGGCAAATTTGGAAAGACGGTTTATTAAAAGCAAGTCGATGGTGGGTAGAAATGCCCAATGAAAAGGAATGGGAACTTTTTCAGCGTAGCCACCGTTTACAAATCAGTGAAAATCTGCCA
Organism: Thiotrichaceae bacterium; assembly: GCA_029939505.1. Taxonomy (GTDB): domain Bacteria; phylum Pseudomonadota; class Gammaproteobacteria; order Beggiatoales; family Beggiatoaceae; genus QNES01. The sequence continues at coordinate 8,304 of JAOZSV010000072.1, forward strand.
CCACCACTCCCGCTAGAACAAGATTTGCTTAACCGCCCCTGGGGAAAACCTAAAAGGCATTTAAGTCGAAATCAATTATATCAAGAACGAATAATGGTGATATTATGTGCCACTATTTTTACGGCTTTATTAACTTGGCAAACAATTAGCGTTTGGAAATGGCAACAAGCCATTGATAATTTACAAAACCAAATTGAAGTCTTAAACGGAAAAATTTCCCCTATTTTAGTCACTAGAAATAAAGCCATCATTGAAAAAAAGAGATGTGAACAATTATTAGCATTAGCACCCCATCCCTCGCAACTTGAATTAATGACAGTTGTCTTAGAAAAGTTGCCTTCTAAAAAGAAAAAAACCGCACTAATAGGATGGTTTTATCAAAAGGGAGAATTACGCTTTACCGTTGAAACCAGTCAACTTGATCCCACTTTTTATGTCGAAACGTTTCAAAAAATTCCCTTATTCAAAGAGGTTAATGTCAAAAAAGGCACAGGGCGCAATTCTAATCAAATGACTATCAATATGAAACTTTAGAATTAATGACTTCAAAATCTTCAAATACATCATGGCATTGCCTATTTGGCACCCTGTTAAAAAACCTTCTGGTACCAGTCGGAATAACAGTATATGTTGAAGTGCCTATCATGGCTAAATCGCCTCAAGTCGATATCTTGCTACTCAAACGGGAAGAGACGCAATGGACAGCAGAACAATTAGCCCTATTGCCTGATGGGATAAGAGAAAGCCAAGCCAATCATCTCCTGTTAGAATTTAAATACACTGAATCTCTCAGTGAAAATGCACTGAGACAAAGCGTCGGCTATGATTTTTTTTATAAACAACATCAAGAGTTGACAGAAAAAGAAGTTCAAACATTCCTACTGATTGCGAAACAACCTAAGCCTGACAGGTTAAAAAAATGGGGCTACATGAGCACCCAGAATAATGGCGTTTATCGGAGCCAATACCCATTACTCCGTGACATCACTCTATTATCTTTAAACGAATTAAATGATGAACCGCATAACGCCTGGGTAAAATGTTTTGCCAGTCGTAAAATCGAAAAAAAGAAAGCCTTTAGCATTTTAAGACAAACGGCTTTAAAATCCGCAACCAGTCAGTTATCATACTTTATAAGTGGACTCTGGCAACATTGGTTTGTTGAAAAAGAGGACGATGAAATCATGAAAAAACTCACAGAGAAACAAGTCATGGAAATGGGAAAAATGTGGGGAGACGTTTTTTTTGCCCACTTAACCCCAAAAGAAGTTGTTGACCATTTCAAGAAAGAAGAACTTTTAGCTCAATTTACACTCGCAGATCGGTTAGCAGGGCTGAAATCCCAAGAACTAGACGAAATTGAACTTTACATCAAAAAGCTCAAAAAAATTAACTTGAGAACGCCCAATATTTGAAATTTTCTATTCACAATAGGCTAATAGTCATGTAGTCATGTAGGTCGGGTTAGATTTTTTTGCAAAGCAAAGTAACCCGACATTTATCACCATTCTATTCGAGGCTAAAGTTTTTTCTTTAGAGGCTCTTGCAAAACTCGAAATTTATTCCACAGGTTTAAGAAATCCGATTTTTGAAAAAAATCGGATTTATCAGATCAAAACATATATCACGCGATGTTTAAGAAATCCGATTTTTTCCAAAAATCGGATTTCTAAGCTCGAATAGAATCACTTTGCGTCACATCAGTTTATATAAGTCAATGCCATTAAGTTAAGAAAGATTTCAGAGTGTAGAGACAAGGCATGCCTTGTCTCTACGATGCACGACTTAGCTAAAATTTCTTAACTTAATGGCAGTGGTTTATAAGTGGACTCTGGCAACATTGGTTTGTTGAAAAAGAGGACGACGAAATCATGAAAAAACTCACCGAGAAACAAGTCATGGAAATGGACAAAATGTGGGGAGACTTTTTTTTGGCTCACTTAACTCCAAAAGAAGTTGTTGACCATTTCAAGAAAGAAGAACTTTTAGCTCAATTTACACTCGCAGATCGGTTAGCAGGGATTAAACCCGAAGATCGATTAATAGGGCTGAAACCCGAGGTTTGGTTAGCAGGGATTAAACCCCAAGAACTAGACGAAATTGAACTTTACATCAAAAAGCTCAAAAAAATTAACTTGAGAACGCCCAATATTTGAAATTTTCTATTCACAATAGGCTAATAGTCATGTAGGTCGGGTTAGATTTTTTTGCAAAGCAAAAAAACGTAACCCGACATTTATCTACTACATAGCTAAATATCCGTATTAACCATTAACCTATCCCACTATTCAAAAATGCAGAATAATGAATAAAAATATTTGAGTTTTTGACAATCGGTTTAAGAAATCCGATTTTTGAAAAAAATCGGATTTCTAAGTTCAAAAGAGAATAGTGGGATAGATTCATTAACCATTGCGATATGATATCCAGTTTGCCAATTAATATTAATAACCTGCTCAGATTTCGAGGTATTGAATCTGCGCGTGTTGAATTTAAACAATCGTGGGATGAAAAAACGACTGGCACACAAGTGCTAAAAACATTAGCTGCTTTTGCCAATGATTTTTATAATGTGAATGGTGGCTACATTATTATTGGAGTGGGAGAAAGAGACGGTATAGCCGTTTTGCCACCTAGCGGCTTAACTCCTAAAAAACTTAATCTCGCCCAAAAATGGATTCGAGGCAATAGTAAAAAAATAGAACCGCTTATACAATTTAGACTTTCTCCTGAACTAATTGATGAACAGCATATTTTAGTTGTATGGGTTCCGGGTAGCGATTCACGCCCTCATAAAGCACCTAGCGGAAAAGCGAAGGAAAGAGCTTATTATATACGTGAAGGTTCTGAAACGATAGCGGCTCAAGGTAAATTGTTAACCGATTTACTCAATATGTGTGCAAAAATTCCCTTTGATGATCGTCGAGCCAGTGGATTCACCTTAAATGATTTAAGATCAACTTTAGTACGTGAATTTTTACATGATGTGCGGAGTAGTCTTGTTGAAGAACAAGATGATTATGAAATTTATCGCCGCTTATGGCTAACGGCAAAAGTGAATAGTCACGAAGTGCCTAAAAATATTGCTTTATTATTTTTCACAGATGATCCAGAAATCGCATTTAGAGGAGCGCGTATAGAAGTCGTGCATTTTCCAGATGATTCCAGCGGCAACATTTTAGAAGAATGGACATTTAAAGGGGCTTTACCCAAGCAAATTAAAGACTGTATAAATCATCTCAAAAATTTTTCGACCACTTACATTCAGAAACATGATGATAGAGCAGAAACTTCTAAATGGGTCACTTATCCTTTAGCGGCTATAGAAGAAACGATTGTCAACGCAGTCTATCATCGTAGCTATGAGGGCATCATTGAACCGACTAAAGTTTATATTTATCCAAATCGTATAGAAGTCAGCAATTATCCCGGACCTTTGCCCGGTTTAGAAAAACATCATTTTGAACAACAAAAAATTCCAGCAATTCCAGCTAGAAATCGCCGTATTGGAGAAATGTTAAAAGAATTAGGCTTGGCAGAAGCGCGTGGAACTGGAATCAGAAAAGTATTTCGTGCGATGAGAACAAACGGTTCCCCACAACCTCGTTATGAATTTGATAAAGAACGTAGCTATTTTACGGCTATATTGCCCGCTAATTTAAAAACGACATTTAATGGTGAATGGTGAATGATAAATGAAAGTAAACCATTGTTTTTTTTAAAAATAATTTTTAATTGAATGGAGTTCAACTTTTGGTTATAATCCTTGGAGTCCAAACCTTCAGATTTGGAGTCCAAACCTTCAGATTTGGAAGTGTTTGATATTTAAGCGAAATAATCCAAATCTGAAGGTTTGGACTCCAAAAACGCCAAAATCTAAAGGATTCGAGGTTTTAGTTTTCAAAAAAACTAAAACCTCGAATGGACTCCAAGACTTAATGGCATTGAGGCAACTGGTATAATAAAATAATGTATAACTTCTTCTCTTCACTTTTTACGGAACTTCGCAAAAATACCCGCCTACGTGTTGGGCTATGGTTAATTATTGGATTATTCTTAGGCTATCTCTCTCTCCGGCTTAATGATTATCTTATAGAACTTGAAGGCGTGCATCAAAATAAATTAAACCGTTTATATCAAGCACAAAACATCAATCGCCAAAATCAATGGCTAGAACGCGCCCCCAAAGCGCAAGCATTACGAACTAAGCTTTATCGCAAATTTTGGCAAGCCAATACGCAAGGTTTAGCGCAAGCCACTCTTCAAAAATGGTTTGATACCCAAATTAATCGTATCAAAATGGAAAAAGCCTATTTACGAATACAATCGACTTTTGAGTTGCCAAATATTCCTCATATCTGGAAAATCACTGCCCGATTGGATGCCAATTTTGAGCCGAAAGAATTGAATAAATTACTCTTAGCAATGGCTAAACAGCCCCTACTCATTGTGACAGAACGTTTAGAAATTCGTAATAAAAAAAGAAATCCACGATTTACGCTGATTGTGAATGCTTTTTTTTCAAGCAAAGAAAACTTAAAAACAGACTGATAAAAAAAAATGATACGTGTTATTTTTCTATTAATTTTACTTGCTGGATTAACTGGAGCATTAGCAATATGGCAACTCCAGATACCTGAGCCTGTGGAAATCAAAATGGCTCAGAATGATACATGGCAATTACCCAAAGAACGGGAAACGCCTGATATTTCAAAAACTTATTATAAACTCCGTAAACTTGAGCTTTGGAAAAAACCAAAAGTAACTAGAAAACGTAAACCTAAGCCTAAGTCTAAACCTAAACCTAAACCTAAGCCGCCATCACCGCCATCACCGCCATCACCGCCATCACCGCCAAAACAAAAATGGAAATTTTTGGGAATTGTTAAAAATGGCGATAAACCATATATTCTGCTGCGGGAAGAAAAGAAAAAAATAACCCAATGTGCTTTAAAAAGCCATTTACCTGGTGGCGATCAATTAGTTGGAATACAAGACGATTTTATTGAAATTCTGGAAGACGATAAGGTTAAAGTGATGTATTTGTATCCCCGTTGAGCAATTCCTCCAAAAAACGCCAAAGCTAAAGCGTTGGCACTCCAAAATTTCCAAAGGAGTACAACGCTTCAGCTTTGTCTCTCTCCAAAAAACGCCAAAGCTAAAGCGTTGGCACTCCAAAAAACGCCAAAGCTAAAGCGTTGGCACTCCAAAATTTCCAAAGGAGTAC
>JAOZSV010000072.1:13630-17188 GCA_029939505.1 Thiotrichaceae bacterium
AACGCTTCAGCTTTGTATAAACAAAAAAATGCCATTCAACCTATCAAACCAAGACAATCAATGGATGCGCCACGCCCTACATCTGGCAGAATTTGCCGCTGCTAAAGGAGAAATCCCTGTTGGGGCTATCGTCGTGTTAGAAGAGAAATGTATCGCGGAAGGCTGGAATCAGCCCATTAGAGAAAATGACCCTACTGCTCATGCGGAAATTATCGCCTTACGCAAAGCAGCACAATATTTAAACAATTACCGCCTTCTTAATACGACTTTATATGTCACCCTTGAACCCTGTACGATGTGTGCAGGGGCAATTATTCAAGCACGGGTTAAGCGCGTCGTTTTTGGGGCTTATGACAAAAAGGCGGGGGCAGCAGGAAGTCGTTTTGACATTTTAAGAGATACCCGCCATAATCATCACGTTGAATGTGTCAGCGGTGTATTAGCAGAAGCCTGTGGAGTATGTTTAAGCAATTTTTTTAAAAATCGGCGAAATTCTTAACGATTAATAACTACTCAGCCTTGAAATGGCGTTGCTTCAAACCTGACAGGTTTAGTTACCGTATTTTTCATTAAAACAACTGTTCTGGAATCAAGCGATTTTCTTCTTTCCTCGCTCTATGTGATTTGGTGGTAGTACGCGCCCGTTTTGATGGGCGACATTTACTCAAATCCGCCGTTTTTTGAATTTGAACTGTCGTACCATTCATTGTTTTCCTTGATTTCTCAATACTTGATAATAGCGGACCACTCGGCAATAAATCATCAGGCGAAACCGGCGCACCTTCGCTTTCAAGCACGACAAAATGACTCCTGTTTTCAGCAATGCGACAGGGTGATGGCAGTTGAGCATCTGCATCTATAAAATCTTTAGGTAAAACAAGGGTTTGCTCACTAATATTCGTCTCAGGAGAATCCACGAGGACGATTCCATCAAGCCCATATTGTGACGAAGCATCTATGGGGCTTTTTGACTCCGGCGGAAATTTATAAATGCCGGTGGTCGTAATGTTAATATTGCCACCATTGCCGCCGACAGCCCTGGCAATGATTTTCCCGCCATCTAACACAATAAACTCTGGATTAAGTGTAATATTCCCCCCGTTACCATTTTCCGCATTGACGCTGGTAGTAACCTGTCCGTTCACTAAATAAAAGTAGCCCGGCGTGTTGATGGTAATATTGCCGCCATCAGTACGGGTGGTTGCCGTTGTAATAGTACCACCATTTTCTAAGTACAACCGTTCACCAACATGCAAAACAATATTGCCGGCATTGTCCTGACCAGCACTGCTTGCGGAGATATTGCTACGTTCAGTGACATCAATACGTTGTGCGATGAACGTTAAATTGCCCCCTTTACCTGTTCCTCTGCTTGATGCAGCTATGGTTGTATTATCCGTCAAATATAATTCGCCTGTTTCTAAGACAAGATTACCTGCATCGCCGCCTGCTTTTTTGCCTTCAGAGGCTGTGATAATTCGGCTGGCTCGACCATCACCACTTTTTTTACCAGATAGGGTTGTACGATCTGTTACTTTAATAATAATATTACCTCCATCACCTTTTCCTGTCGTACCCGTTTCTATCGCGGCACCGCCAATGAGATGTAATTCTTTGGCTTCTACTGTCAGTTCACCGCCATCACCGGCATTGTTTTCAAAACTCCACGCGCCAGCACCAATAAAACTGCCTTCTCCACGACTATCAGTATCAACGATGCGAATTGGCCCTTTGACTTTAATATCTAACTGCCCACCTTTACCCGCACCAAAGGTTGACGCGCTAATGGCAGCACCATCTTTAACCATTAATTCGCCTGCGTGTAATTCCACGTTACCACCATGACCGGCATTATCTGCATTACTCGTCGTTTTCGTGAAAATGCCACTGTAAGAAACATGAGCGCCTTCACCGGAAAGTTGGACTAAACCGTCAACATGAATATGGATATAACCGCCAATGCCGCTATTAGAGGTAGAAGCCTCTATACGTCCACTTTCCAATAGGGCAAGTTGTTCTGCTTTCAATTCAATTGTGCCACTATTTCCCGTGCTGGTAGCAGAACCGTTTGAACTGACATAAATTCCACTATTTGATTGGTTCTGGGGAACCGGTGAAAAATCTTTTAAATAGCTTAATTGGCTCTCACTCGGTTCTTTTAATTGAATGTGCGAGGCATCACCCGTTATTGTTGTTGCTCCATTGACTTGAATGTGAATATTTCCACCTTGAGCATTATTGTCGGTGCCGCTTTTGATGACTGCACCATCCTTAATCATTAAAGAACCCGCTTGCAGTAGAATCGTTCCCCCATCACCCGCATTATTTCCAATACTACGCGCATAAATACCAGAGCCGAATCCATCTTCATTTTCGCCATAAGGATTGACACCAGAGAGTTCGACTGCCCCTTTAACGCGAATAATGATATTGCCACCCTTGCTACTTTGAATACCTTTCGGCGCAATTGAACTGGCTGAAATACCGCCTCCGTCTTTAACGATGAGTTGTTCGGCTTCGATGGTGACACTGCCACCTTGACCGCCAATAATACCCTCTTTCTTGGGATTAGAACTAGAACTAATCGTCGTTCTCCAACCCGCCTGATTTGCGCCTGCAATTGTGACGGTGCCAGTGGCGTGAATATGTACATCACCTGCTTTACCAGAATTAAAGGATGAAGAATTCAGTGAAGCCCCATCAGTTAATAAAACGTTTTGTGCGTTGACGAAAATATGACCTGCATTGCCGGAACCACTCGTTGAAACACTTATTCTGCCTTTTTTTGCTGCCCATTTTGTACTTTTAGCCGTCAGCTTGAACTGCTGATTTGCATGAAGTGTAATACTACCAGCGTTGCCTTTACCACTTGTCTTTGAACTAATATAAGCACCGTCAGTAAATAAAATGTTATTCGCCTCAATTAATAGTTTTCCTGCATTACCTTTGCCAGTGGCGTTCATATCAATATTACTACTATCTGCCTTGCTTGATTCCCCTTGAAATGTCACCTCAGAGGCTTTGAGCGTCACATTACCGCCCTTACCGTTGCCATAGGTGCTTGTCGTAATATAGCTGCCATCCGTAAATGAAATATTTTGTGCTTGAATCAAAATGTCACCAGCATCACCAGCATTGTCACTTTTGCTGTTAGTGGTCGCTACAATCCGAGTCGCTTTTTCAGTACCTTCCCCAACGAAAGAAACCAATTCATACCCTTTAAGCGTCACATTACCGCCATTACCATTGCCCTTTGTGCTTGTCGTAATATAGCTACCACCCGTAAATGAAATATTTTTGGCTTCAATTAATAAATCTCCCCCATCACCGTCGCCAGTGGCGGTCATATAAATATCACTACCATCTGCCTTGCTTGATTCCCCTTTAAATGTCACTTGAGAGGCTTTGAACGTCACATTACCGCCTTTGCCGTTGCCCTTTGTGCTTGTCGTAATATAGCTGCCATCCGTAAATGAAATATTTTGTGCTTCAATTAATAAATTTCCCCCATCACCGTCGCCAGTGGCGGTCATATAAATATCACTACCATCTGCCTTG
>JAOZSV010000072.1:17288-22843 GCA_029939505.1 Thiotrichaceae bacterium
CTTGATTCCCCTTCAAATGTCACATCAGAGGCTTTAAGCGTCACATTACCGCCATTGCTGTTGCCCTTTGTACTTGTCGTAATATAGCTGCCATCTTTAAATGAAATGTTTTGGGCTTCAATCAAAATGTCACCCGCATCGCCCGCATGGTCACTTTTGCTATAAGTCGCTGCCCCAACAGCTGTTGCTTTAGTACCTTCACCAACGAAAGAAGCCAATTCTTCGGCTTTAATTATCAGTTCACCGCTATCACCACCACCGTAAGTACTGGTGGAAATGATAGCCCCGTCTTTAAAGGAGATGTTTTTTGCCTCAAGAGAAATTTTTCCCGTTTCCCCTAAATTATCGTCAGTCAGTTTTTTATAAATACCAGAACGGGCATAAATGGCACTATTTTCAGTATGATTATTTTCACCCACGACTGTGATAGATTCGGTGACTTGTATATTAATATTTGAGCCTTGACCCGTACTGATAGTATTGCCATTGATGCTTGCCCCGTTAATGAGCGAGAGACTGTTAGCGCGTATATCAATCACACCACCGTCTTTATCACCTAATGTTTTAGCTTCAATTGCGCTATTATCAACAAAAAGCTGACCACCGCGAATGAAAATATCGCCTCCGCCTTCACCACTGCTTTGCACCAGTGCATTTTCTGTGAGATGTATATCAGCTAGGCGGCTAAATGATGAGACATCCGCAAAATTATCCCCTAAATTCACTTCACCTTGGGAGGCCACACTGATTAAGTTGACCCGCCCATGAGGGGCAGAGAGCATTGGTAAACGGGTTATTGATTCTTTCTCTTCATCATCGACTGTTTTAAAAAAAGTGCCCTGCTTGAGGTCAATATCGCCGCCAATCAATGATAAGGTTTTGCCCACAGATACATTGAGTCCAGTTATCTCATCATCAGAATCGCTGATTTCTCCTCGCCCTTCAAGTGAAATGGGGGCAGGGTTATCCATAAAACCAAATGCTTCAATAGGCGCAATCGTCAAAATGCTGTTATTGGGATGACGGGCATCAAAACGTCCGCCGTCTTTCAAGCGCAGATAGTCAGCAGTGCTGGCATGAAAAGAACCTTGTACGTCTAGGCTTGCGTTTGGTCCAAACAGGATTCCATAAGGATTAATAAAGTACATATTGGCATTGGGTATAGTGGAACGAATTAACCCGTCAATTTGTGAGGGATTACCGCCCGTGACACGACTGATGATGTTACGAATACTGTTTGCGCCTGAAAAAGTGGCACTTTCGTGGCTATTCAGGTTAAAATCTTGAAAACTGTGGAATAAGTGGCTACCCTGTTGTTGACCTAAGTTAGCTCCGATAAGGTAATCGGGACCAGGTAATGCACCACTTTTTCCGACTGTGCCATCCAATACGACTTCGGCATGAATAGAGCAATTAATAATTAATAGGGCAATCATAAATATTGGTCGCATTTTTTATCTCCCAATGAGTAATTGTTAAGGCTTTTCTGAACGGGTATAATGATAACATATTCTATTAATTTTAGCTTAGAAATCCGATTTTTGAAAGAAATCGGATTTCTAAAACCTTTGTTGAAAATAAATTGGAGCAGAGTATGTTATAATGACAATTTAACTTATGCTTATATAGAGGTTGATTATGGCCAGATTTAACAGAATTGCACCAGTTGGTGTCACTGAGCATATTCTTCACAGAGGAAATAACAAACAGGATTGCTTTGTCGAAGAAGAAGATATGAAAGCCTATTTGTCATGGCTGACTGAGTATTCTGTGAAATATAAGGTAGATGTACATGCTTGGGTTCTGATGAGTAATCATGTGCATTTATTGTGTACGCCACAGGAACCAGAAGCCATTTCTAAGATGATGCAGTCAATGGGGCGAATGTATGTCAGGTATTTTAACAATACCTACCAGCGCAGCGGAACTCTATGGGAAGGGCGTTACAAGTCCTGCTTGATAGAAAGTAATTATCTGCTAGAACTTTACCGTTATATTGAACTAAATCCGGTAAGAGCAGGTATGGTTAACGAACCCAGTGAATATTCCTGGTCGAGTTATCAATGCAACGGTTTTGGGAAAAGGAGCAAGTTACAAAGCCCTCATGAATTATACAATGCATTAGGTCGCTCAAAGAAAAAGCGTTTAGAGAGCTATCAATTACTACTTGATATAGATGTTGAGGAAGTATTATTGGACGATATACGGAAAAGCATTAACAAGGGAGTGGCATTAGGTAGTGTACGTTTTACCAATAAAATAGAGAAGTTAACTGGAAAGCGTGTTACTCAAGCTCAGCGGGGGCGACCCAGAAATCAATAAGGAATCTAACTCTCGTTATACTCAGCACGGGAATAAACTTAACTTTTCTAATGAGCCAGGTAGGTCGGGTTAGATGGCGCGGCAAAGTAACCCGACATTTACTAACCCAACCTACAGCCAGGTAGCCAGGTAGGTCGGGTTAGATGGCGCGGCAAAGTAACCCGACATTTCCCTTTTATCTAGGGTACCTAAAGTCTGTGCAACGGCTTCCTCATTAAAAGAGTTCAGTTTGTTCCCGCTCTAAGTATACCCATTTTTTAAAATAAGGGTTTTAACGATGCGAAAATTTTCATCTTATGGACCAGTTGATCCGGAACTACATTATTACGTTCCCCGTGAAGAATTAGTCGATTTTGCTTATCAAGAATTATTAGGCGAAAATCCCGATAAAGGGGGACATTACATCACCGTATGGGCACCGCGTCAAACCGGCAAAACTTGGATCATGCAAAAAGTTTTCTTTAAACTTCAGCAAAACACAAAATTTGATGTTGTTATCCTCAGTTTGCAATTTCTTTATGAAGTAACCGATGTCAATCGGGTGGTTCAACTTATCGCCCGGGAATTGTTCAAAAAACTCAATTTGGAGAATATCACCATCAATTCGTTAGAGGATTTTCATCGCTTGTTTGAACGGGGAATCCTTACTAAGCCATTGATTTTGATTTTTGACGAGTTTGATGCCCTCCCAGAAGTGGCGATTAGTCACCTTGTCAGTGTGTTTCGTCATATTTATAATACTCGCCAAAGCCAATTTGAAAAGTCTTCTGCCGAGAAGGATTATTTGTTACATGGCATGGCATTAATTGGGGTACGTTCCGTCTTGGGCGTAGAAAATGTTAAGGGTTCGCCATTCAATGTTCAGCGTAGTGTCTATATTCCCAATTTGACTCATGATGAGGTGACTTACCTCTTCAACGAGTATCAACAAGAAAGTGGGCAATCAATTGAAGCCCAAGTTGTAGAAAATATCTGGTCTGAATTTCAAGGGCAACCCGGTTTAACTTGCTGGTTTGGGGAATTGTTGACGGAAAAATATAATCAAGCCACTGATCAAGCAATTACAATGGCGCATTTTAAAGGTGTTTATGCCGCCGCGCTTGACTTGTTGCCCAATAACAACATTTTGAACCTCATCAGCAAGGCGAAACAGGAACATTATAAACAGTTTGTTTTGGAATTGTTCCAAACGGAAACGAAAATTGAATTTACCTACCGTGATCCGATTGTCAATTTTCTCTACATGAATGGAGTCGTTTCTGTTGAAGAAGTCAGCTTAAACGAAAATTATGTGAAATTTCCTTGCCCTTATGTACAAAAGCAATTGTTCAGCTATTTTTCCAGAGAAATTTATCATGAAAAAATGCTTGGATTATATAAGCCGTTTGAGGATTTGTCGGATACGATTACTGATGAGAGTCTCAACATCACTCGATTGTTACAACGATATGAGCAGTATTTGCAAGCCAATCGGGAACTCGTGTTAAAAAACGCACCTCGCCGGGAAGATTTACGGGTGTATGAAGCCGTCTTTCATTTTCATATTTACCTTTATCTCGTCAGTTTTTTTCGCAGTTATGATACACAAGTTCAGCCAGAATTTCCAACAGGAAATGGTCAAATTGATTTGTTGATACGTCATGCAGGGCAACTGTTTGGATTAGAATTAAAGAGTTTTGCTGATCAACGGCAATATCGTAAGGCACTTATTCAGGCGGCGAAATATGGAGAACAGTTAGGCGTATTGGAAATTTGGTTAGTGTTATTTATTGAAGCCGTTGATGAAAAAAATCGTCAACGATTTGAGGCAGATTATACTGATAGTGAAACGGGTATTATTGTACATCCTGTTTTTGTACAGACTGGAAAAGCATGAAGTGTTTTGATTGGTGGACACCAAAAACACGTTGCACAATTTCGAGGTTTTAGTTTGTTTGTAACTACTCCGCTTTGAAATTGATTTTAAGGCTAACCGCTAAAGCAGGAGCAGCTAAATTATTTTCGAGGGAGCCTCTTACAAAACTCGCTTTTTCGAGTTTAGATTTAGAAATCCGATTTTTTCAAAAATCGCTTAAACATCGTGTGTTTCTTTGAACTTAGAAATCCGATTTTTGAAAAAATCGGATTTCTTAAACATCGTGTGTTCAGAATTTTGCAAGAACCTCGAAATTAGTCTGCTTTAGCAGACTTTAGCTTTTAGCCTTGAAATTGATTTCAAGGCTAACCGCTGAGTAGTTACGGCTAATCAAAAGACTGAGTAGTTTAAGAAAAACGAAAACCCCGAACATCATTCATCATTCATCATTCATAATTCACATATAGTGTCTATTAAAAAAGGTTCACTTTATATCGTTGCCACTCCCATTGGCCATTTACAAGATTTGAGTCCACGAGCGCAATCCGTTTTGCGTGAAGTTGATTTTATTGCCGCTGAAGATACTCGCCATAGTCGTCATTTATTAAACCACTTTGGTATCACAACACCGTTGCAATCTTTACATGAACATAACGAACGATTTAAATCGTCTGTTTTGTTGCAACGTTTGCATGATGGCGAAAGTATGGCACTTATTAGCGATGCAGGAACACCTTTAATCAGTGATCCAGGTGGTTTTTTGATACAGACGGCTCACGCCATGCAATTGAATATTATCGCAATTCCTGGACCAAGTGCTTTAATTAGTGCCTTGTCAGTTGCCGGTTTTTCTGCTGCTCGTTTTGTGTTTGAGGGATTTTTACCAGCTAAATCAGGAGCCCGTCAAGAGCGTTTGAAAAAATTACTTGAAGAATCAAGGACTTTGGTATTTTATGAGGCACCACACCGTATTTTAGATTCTCTAAATGATCTGGTGCAAATATTTGGCGAAAAGCGGGAAGCTGTTTTAGTCAAAGAATTAACTAAAATCTTTGAAACCGTCTATCGGGATTCTTTGAGCAACATACTTGATTGGTTAAATGCACGGGCGGAACGGCAAAAAGGCGAATTTGTCCTTGTTGTGCAAGGCGCACAATTTGATAATAAGGCGATTGATCCGGAAACAGAGCGAATTTTTTGGTTATTGCGCGAAGAATTATCGCTGAAAAAGGCGGCTAGATTAGCCAGTGAAATCACAGGTGTGAGTAAAAATACGTTGTATCAGTTTGCGTTAGACTCCAAAAACGTTTAATGGAGTACAACGCTTCAGCTTTGTCGATTGGAGTACAACGCTTCAGCTTTGTCGATTGGAGTACAA
>JAOZSV010000073.1 GCA_029939505.1 Thiotrichaceae bacterium
GGTGAAATGTGAATAGCCACCGATGAAATCGGTGGAACTTGGAAACACCTTGCGTAACATCAGTTACTTATACAGCCACACCCGCAAAAGCGAAAGTAACTGATCAATTTCAACAGGCTTCATTATATAATCATTCGCGCCAGCAGCGATGCTTTTTTCACGATCTTCTTTCATGGCTTTCGCAGTGAGGGCGATAATGGGCATAAGCTCAAATCGTTTTTGTGCGCGAATGGCTTCCATCGTTTCGTAACCATTCATTATTGGCATCATAATGTCTGTAATAACCAGATCAATAGTGGGCGTTTTGTTTAAAATCTTAAGTCCATCTTTACCATTAGCCGCTTTTAAAATCTCCATGCCCTGTTTTTGAAGAACATTTGAAAGTGCAAAGACATTACGCATGTCATCATCAATAAGAAGTATTTTTTTGCCTTTGAGCATTTCTTTTTTATGGAGCTTAACAATCATCTCCTTTTTATAGGCGGGAAGTTCTTTAACAACGCGATGCAAAAATAGAGCCGTTTCATCTAACAATCGCTCACTGGATTTCACTCCTTTGATGACAACTGAGCCGACATACTTTTGCAAATGATTATGTTCTTCCTGATTCAATTCTCTGCCTGTGTATATAATAACAGGCGGTATGGAAATATGCTCTTTTTCCAGTGTTTTCAGAATGCTAAAGCCAGACATATCCGGCAACATTAAATCCAAAACCATACAATCATAACTGGTTGTTTTTAAATGTTGTAATGCAGCATTTGCTGTACCAGCCGTTGTGATTTGAGTGTCACTACTGCCCAAAAGTTCTTGGAGACTTTTTTGATGGTTTACGTCGTCTTCAATGACTAACATTTGTTTAATTTTATGGGTAATTAGCTGTTCAATTTTTTGGAACGCGCTGTTGAGTTCTTTTTCGTTGACAGGCTTGGTTAAAAAACCAATCGCTCCCTTATTGAATACATCAAGGGGTTTGTCTTCAACAGATATGATATGCACTGGAATATGGCGTATATCCAAATTCTCTTTGAGGGCATCAAGTACATGCCAGCCATCTATTTTCGGGAGTCTGATGTCTAAAATAATCGCATCAGGGCAATTTTTTTCAGCCAATTCTAAGCCCTTTTTGCCATCAGCGGCATGGAGACATTTGAATCCCTTTTGATGTGCAAAGTGATATAGAATTGTTGCGAAATTGAGATCGTCTTCTATTAGCAGAATGACTTTGTCATTTTTCTCAATATTGTCTATGTCATCGTCAATACAAGGTATAAGCGTATTATCTTTATCCGCGGCTTCCTTTTGAGAAGGGGGTGAAAAACTCGGTGGGGATGAAAAAATCGGTACTGATGTTTTTGCCGTTTGAGGTGGAGTCTTTGCCGTTTGAGGGGAAAGTGGCTTTGAAGGCGGCTTTTTTTGAGGAAGTTTAAACGCTTGTATCACATCATCTATTTTAGACGATTTATCCTCCTTCAACTTTTCTGGTATGTAAAGTGTGAACGTTGAGCCTTTGCCTTCTTCACTGTACAATTGAAGTTCGCCGCCCAATAATTTAGCCAATTCTCTGGAAATAGATAATCCTAGCCCTGTGCCACCATATTTGCGTGAAGTACCACCATCAGCTTGTTGAAAAGCCTGAAAGATGTCTTCTTGTTTGTTCTTTGGAATGCCAATCCCTGTGTCAATGACAGAAATGGCAATTGATTTTTGCGCTTTTAAATTCTTATGAGTGAAAACGGTTTCAGAATCAGGTTTGTGAAATTCAAGAAATATGCTACCCTGATCTGTAAATTTAATGGCATTGGAAATTAGATTTTTGATGATCTGATTGAGTCTCTGATGATCAGTTGTAATCGTTTCAGGGCAATTTTGAGCGATATTCACCCGCAATGCTAACCCTTTTTGATCGACAGTCGCTTTGAAGTGACTGGTGATAATTTCGGCGATGCTGGATAACCCGATTTTTTCAATGCTCACACTCATCTTTCCGGCTTCAATCTTAGAGAGATCGAGTATTTCATTAATCAGGTTTAATAAGTCTTTGCCGCTGTTATAGACAATGTTGGCAGATTCAACCTGAATCTCAGTGAGATTTTTCTCATCATTTTGAGCCAGTTGTTGAGAAAGTATGAGCATACTATTGAGCGGTGTTCGCAGTTCATGTGACATATTCGCCAAAAATTCTGACTTATATTTGCTGGATTTTTCTAATTGAGCCGCTTTCTTTTCAACTTCTCGCCGTGTCTTGTTGAGGGTTAAATTCGCCGCTTCCAAATTATTTTTTTGTATTTTGAGGGTTGCTTCATTGGCTTTTAACGCTGTTGTTTGCTCAGTTAATTCCGATGTTTGATCAGCTAATTTTTCATTAATTTCCCTTAATTCTTCTTGCTGTACAGTCAATTCTTCCGCTTGCGCTTGGCTCTCTTCCAAGAGAATTTTCGTTTGAGTGCGTGATTGGGCAGAGGAAACAGCAATGGCAATGTTTTCCATAACCATTCTAACAAATTCCAAATCCGTATTAGAAAATGTTTGCAAACAACCCAATTCTATCACGCCCTTTAGCTTTTCTTCGTAAAGAAAAGGGACAACAACTATATTTCGTGGTGCAGCATCACCCATTGCTGAGGTGATTCGCGTATATTCTTCAGGAATCTCGGTGACAGAGATCATCTCCTTTTCATAAGCAGCTTGCCCGACTAAACCTTCACCTATTTTGAAACTGTTATTGAGACTTTTGCGTTGACTAAAAGCGTAACTGGCAGTGAGTTTCAATTCATCCTTGTTTTCATCATATAAATATAATATACCAACCTGTGCCTCTAAATACTTGGCTAAAAAGATAATCACTTTTCGAGCCAAAAGGGTAATATCCAGATCACCGCGCATTGTCTTGTTCAATTGATTTTGCCCTGTTTTCAGCCAATTTTGCTTTTCAGAAAGGGCAGTCATCTTCTGCAATTGCTGTGTCATATCAGAGATTGCTTTTCCCAATTGATCTTGTTTTGAAAATAGCTTGACTTCTCTTTTATAATCTCCAGCCGCAATCGCATTGGCTTGCGCTATCATATTTTTGAATTTGTCTTTCAGGATACATGCAGAAATAACCAATTCACCGATTTCATCTTTTGCTGCGTATTTAATCTCTTCCTCAATCATTTTGCCCTGGGCAAGCATTTTTAAATGATCGTTTAGTAGTAATAATGGGCTTGTTAAACGCTTAGTAAAGTGGCTAATTAAGAGCCATACGATAATAACAATTAATAAGGTGATCAAGCCGAGCAGCCATTCAAGCTGGATAATTGGTTTCAAAGCCTCTTCGGCACTGATTTCAGCAATAACTGCCCATTTTGTGTCGCCCACATTGATAGGAGTGTAGGCTGAAAGAACAAGATTATTGCGATAATCTCTCGTTATCTTTCGACTTGTTTCACCCGATAAAGCGGCGCGAGTCGCTTCTGTATCCACTGCCCCCATAATGGGATTGGCAAAAGAGGCTTTTATTGAATGGTAAATCGGATCAAGCCACGAGTTAGAACGCATGAGCTTGTCTTTGCCAACAAGATAAGTTTCACCAGTGTTTCCTATGCCAGAGCGTTGCAGCATGATCTGACTGATTGCTTTATCACTTAATTGTAAAGCGACGATTAATTCAACTTCCGAGGAAACCGTTTTTTGAAAAGAATCTTTAGCCTCGAAATCATGATAATGTAGTGGTTGTGCAATAAAAGCGGCGGGTTCATTAAAGCTGGGAACGTAGGGCGCAAAATCACTAATCTCAAACGTATTGCTTTGTAAGACTTTTTTTATCAAAAAGCCCAGTTGTGAATCGGCATATTTGCCAGTTAAGATATTTGTATTGTAATCTGATTCATGCTTAACGCTGTAAAAAATTTTCCCATTCGGATGGATTAGAAAAAGATCATGGTAATTATACTGACGAATATAGTATGTAAAAAAATCCTCTTTCCCGCCTTTGGGCGTAATCACTTCTTCTAATGCGATAGTTGTTATGATACCCCAATTTAGCCCTGGTATTTGCAGCGGGGCATAAGCACAAAGTTCTACAACGCCTGTACTACCCACATTAAGTGTAATACCTGATTTTTTTTCTAAGGATTTTGAGAGTTCCACGCCGTATTTTTCTTCACCGATTTTTGCCTCCTTTCCCTTGGTGGTTCTATTGCTTCTGTAACTGGTTTTACCCTCCAATTTGCCCACGAGGTAAGTTCCCCCAGTTTTTCCCATCCCTGTATTGTTTTGTACTATGGCATTAATTGTGTCAGCCGAAAAGCTAAATGCTAAAACACCAATAAGTTTATTAGCCTTGAATAGGGGAGTGGTTATAAAAGCAATATATTGATTATTCGCAGGCGCGTAGGGCGAGAAATCTTGAATGGCAGTGCCGTGAAGTCCTTTTTGAAAAGCATTGCCTAGTGGACTATCCTTTAACGTACCATGCTGTACATTTTGCCCTAAATCATTCCGCTTTTCCGTGGTATAAACAATATCACCATCTTGGGCAATCAGGAATAAATCATCATAATGATATGTTTGTTGATATTGCTTGAGTTTATCGCTGATGTTATCTTCCGTTTGCAGAGTAGTCTGAAATTCATCCGCGTGAAAAGCCTTTTCAAATCGCTCAATGGCTTCTGCAATTAAATCACTTTTTGAGAAGACTTGAATGTTTCTCATACGCTCTTGAAAATACCACTCAATCTGTGCCTTTTTGTTTTCTTGGACAGATTGAATTTTTTGGGCGGCATTTTGCTTGAGATTATCCACCATTTCTAACAGAACTTGCATGTCAACCATGCGTTGTGTAAAAAAGGCTTCAAGCTGTGCCTTTTTGTTATCCCGCACAGATTCAAGATGACTAAATGCTTGATTTTTAAGGGCTTCTCTTGTTTGGAATACAGAAAAAACTCCTATAATTAAAGCGGGAATTAAGCTGATTGCTAATGCAGCGGGTAGTAGTTTAGTACGAATTTTCATTTTTTCGGTTATCTGTTGTTATTATTTTGAAAATTAAACCTGGCAGGTTTGAACATTGTTTCAAGGAATAATTTAATGTCAACACTAACTATAGATATTTCCCCTCAACTTTACAAACAACAATCTTGAAAAAAGGGAACTGATTAGTCGTGCTATTAAAGAGTTAGAATATTATACCTAAAAATGGCAATTAGAGTGTGATATGTATCTTATACTGCACGCGGGCACAACTTTCGAGGTTTAAGTTTTTTTTCAAAAAAACTTAAACCTCGAAAACTTTTATGTAGGGTGGTTTCGAGGCTAAAGTTTTTTTAAAGAAAAAACTTTAGCCTCGAAGAGGTTTTAGTTTTTTGAAGAAAAACTAAAACCTCGAAAAAGTTTTTTGATTGCCCACCAGCCTCATTTAAAAAAGTTTTTCAGGCAAAAGTTTCGCGGAGCGAAACTTTTGCCTGAAAGTTTGTTCCCGCGTTAAGTATATTAAAATTTGGTGGTCGTTTTTTTATGTAGGGTGGGTAGAGCGAACGCTCCACCCACCATTTTTCAACGGAACGGTGCCACTTCGTTCCTTTCGAGGTTAAAGTTTTTTCTTTAAAAAAACTTTAACCTCGAAACCACCCTACATTAAGAGACCAAATTTTGATAGGATACTATGATATTATAATTTAACGATTTGATTTTTTAGAAAATTCTCCCTAATCAGGATGAGAAACTTCTTGACAACTTGATATTTTTTCATTCCCGTTAGAATCTTTTAGACTCATTTTTAGTCACAATCACAACCTTTAAGTCGTCCTTTTCGCTATGAATCATCAAATGGTGAAGGTTCACCACAGTCTGGTGTTGTGATTCTGTTTAAAAATGATTCTAAAATCGTTTAATTTTAACGAAACGAGATAAAGTGGTCAGTCTCTCTCTTATCTTGATTCGGTCAAATTAATCCTAAAATCAGGTCTTTGGATGATTAAATGACATTCTAATTACCATTTTTAGGTCTCTTCTCAAAAAGTGTGGGTAAACTGGTCCAAACCTGACAGGTTTTTTCCACAGAATTTAGACTGGTCCAAACCTGTCAGGTTTTTTCCACAGAATTTAGAGAAGATACGTTTGAAACTTGTAATGATTTATCTTTTCATGTAATATTGTTATTCGCCATTGGCTCAAATATAATAAACAGGAGGCATATTTTAATGAAAAAAACGGTAATAACGATTATCATGGCATCACTGTTAACATCATACTCCGTTTATGCCAAGCGGGTTCACCATGAAAAATGGTACCAAGAACAATGGTGCCAAGAACAGAGTGGCGATACGGAGGTTGTGTTGGATGATGGTACACGTTGTGATTGCGTCACCGACACTCATGCTGTAGAAATGGATTTTGCGGATAATTGGTATGAAGCGGTTGGACAAAGTAGTCATTACTCCCTTCAAACGGGTAAACGGGCTGGCATAGTGCTTATCTTGGAATCTCCCGATGACAAAAAACATTGGCAAAGGCTTATTAATATCGTTGATCAATCGGAACTTCCCACTGATGTGTGGGCGGTGGGTGATGGCGTTGATTCAGAAATGCCGCAACCACATAATGGCTCGAACAATCAAGAAGAAAATGGGAACACTTGTCAAGAACTACCCACCATAGAAATGGAAAGAACAGGCTCTTCTGTGAAATGGCTGGTTCGTATTCCGTGCTTGCTTGACAAAACCGGTACTTTTGGAAAAGTACCACAGTGGGCAATTTTTGGCTCTAAGCAAAGCAAGGACGGTGATTTGTTATTTGGTGTAGACGATTATGGCTATGTCAAATAAACTTGACAATGAATTTTTTCTGGTTCCACGCTGGCGCGTGGGAACCAGAAAAACCTCAAATTTTTTTCGTTTCGTGAACGAGAGAAATGGTGGGTTTCCACTTCGTTCCTACCCACCCTACATTACTCAAAGAATAGCTCGCCCCTCTCATTAAAATCTCCTTCAATCATATTCGCCCACACGCCCCTGTTTCGTTTAAGCACATTTCCATGAGTATAGCGGTTGGATGTTTCTGCTTCGCTTTTTGGAAAGCCACTTCTGGTTCGGAATCAATAAAATAATCACCACTATCTGGCTCAATATGAATTGACCAACCATAATGATCTTCTCTTAATTGAGGAGCCACTTTTTTCTGGTTCCCACGCGCCCGCGTGGGAACCGATTTTCGACGCGCCCGCGTCGCGTAGAAACTGGACGCGGGCGCGTCCCGAATGGGTTACCACGCCAGCGCGTGGGAACCAGAAAAATTTGTAAAAATAATTTGGATGAGATGCAAAAACTGAACTCGGAAGGAAACCATAATGCGTGAATTTAACACCTCTGGACCGTGTAATCCCGCCCTACATTACACCGTCATGCGCGAAGCCTTAATTGCAGAAGGCGAAGAAAAAGTGCGAAAAGGGCGGTATTTTACTCTGTTTGCACCCAGACAAACGGGAAAAACCACCTATTTCCAACTTTTGCTTTCCGCCGTTAAAGCGGAAAAATTTACCCCCTTATGGATTAGTTTTGAAGATTTAAAGACGGTGACAAAAGAAGTCTTTTACCAAGATTTAAATAACCAACTCCATAAAGGATTAGCAAAACATCAGATGAAATCTGAATGTACTATTACAAATCAGGTTGAACTGAGAAATTTTTTTGAAGAGATTCCGCACAAATCTCTCGTTTTGGTGATAGATGAATTTGAAGGCATACCTGATGTGGTTTTAAGTGAAATGATGCATGCTTTCCGTAAAATGTATCATCAAAAAGAAGATCATGCCCTCCATTCTCTGTTCCTTATCGGCGTGAGTACCCTTGCAGAACTCGTGACATCCGGTGCCTCACCCTTTAATATAGCAGAAGAGTTACAAATCTCCTATTTCACCCAATCTGAAGTCAATCTACTGATTGAACAATATGTGAGCGAATCGGGGCAACAATTTGACCCTCAAGTGATCAAGGCCATTTATGACAATACCAAAGGACAGCCGGGCTTAGTTTGTGCCTTAGCCGCTGATATGCTGAAAAAAGTCACCAATCGCACCGTGAACATGGCTGATTTTTTTGTGACACTGGATTATTTCTTAAAATCAAAATATGATAATAACATCCTGAATATTATCCGAAAGGCGAAAGAGAAAAAGGCTTTTATGTACCGTTTGTTATTTGGTGAACAGTCCATTGATTTTAGTGTCGATGTTGAAGACATCGCTTATCTGCATGCCAATGGTGTCATAGATAACATAGATGGTTGTGTCGGTATCCCAGTCCCCTTATATAGCAAGCGTATTATCACGGCATTTCGTCCCGTGTCCAATGGGGAAACGAGACATTATGGATTCAAAGTCAATGAGAGCTTTGAAGCGTATTTGAAAGACGGGGGCTTAAATCTCCACGCCATACTCAAGAAATATCGGCAATATGTGCGGAAGCGTGGCTTCAAAGCCTTTGATACCGAAACATTGAAAGAAGGGGCTTGGCATTATTCTCTCGATGGTTTTATTAGCTTTTTTATTGAAGCCATAGAAGGACATACTTTTACAGAAGTGCCATCTGGTGCAGGACGAACCGATATTTTGATTGTTTATCAAAATTACCGGTATCTCATTGAAACCAAAGTCTTTAGCAATAATACCCTTTTAAAGAAGGGAAAAGGGCAATTAGCGGAATATCTGACTTCTGAAGGTTTGGATGAAGGCTATTATGTCGTGTTTAGCAGTTTACATACTGATGAAGATACGCTTTATTTTGAGGATAAGATTAAGGGTAAGCAAATTTATACTTATATTATTTGTACCCACTTTCCAACACCGAGTCGTCTCCCAGTGCCAGAAGTCTTGAAATTGACGGAGACTGAAAAGGTGGCGGGGCGGATGTTGAGTCTGGAGAATTTAACCGATGAACAGATCAGCCAAGTTACGGGTGTGAGCTTGGAGAAAATTGAATATTTGAGACAGCTAATTGAGCCATTTTCGTCTGCTGAAAATTCTCACATTCCAACTTTCACCTCTTAAAAAGCCTTTATTCAGAGTATCTTTTTAAATACCATTTTAATCAGTCTTCATCTGTCTTTTTAAGAGCAATCCGTCATTCTAATTCCACATGAGGGCTTTCTGTTTTTTTCTGTTTTAGCAATAGCCAGATAGGCGTTGCACACATAACCACTCGCTTCATTAATACTTATAATCGTTTGTCCACCTGCTGCTTGTCAAATGAATGCCGTTGCACACGGTCATTTGCATTATCAAATCAATTGGTTCGTGTGTGCAACGGCTGATCTGGCTAAAATACGAAAAAGTTTAACATTCGAGTTTTTCTTCAAAAAACTTTAGCCTCGAATAGACTTGCATTAGTTTTTTTATTCGATTACAATATATTCGTGCTTGTCCATAAGTGCCTTTTGAGTTGGACGTTCCAACAATGTTCGAGGCTAAAGTTTTTTTAAACGTTAGCCTCGAAATAATTTTTAATATAAATATCAATTCGAGGTTTTAGTTTTTTGAAGAAAAACTAAAACCTCGAATACTTACTTTTTTTAAGCGTCGTCTATTCAATCGGGAAACGCTATATCAATATTCCCCAATGCCCTATCTAATCTATCCCATTCATGTTTTGGCAAACCAAAACGCAGGCTTTGAGCTTGTTTAAATAAACGGACTAAAATGCCTTGACGTGCTAAACTCTCTTGTATGATTTCAGCCTCTGAAGTACGCACCCATTGAAATAAAGCGGTTCCTCCGTCAGGTTTAAGTCCGTGTTGAGACAATAAATTGAATAAACGCAAACTGGCTAGTTTAAGTTGGACGCGAGTTTGTTTTTGCCAGTTTTTATCAATTAATGCTTGTTTGGCAATCTCGCGTGAAGGGCCTGTCAATGTCCAAGGCCCTAAATAATCACGTAATAAATGCAAGAGATTCATTTCTGCGGCTGCAAAACCCACTCTTGCGCCGGCTAATCCAAAGAATTTTCCCAATGAACGTAGGATAATTAATCCGGGCAATGGACTCAGCGGCATTAAACTGTTATTGGGTGTGACATCTATAAAAGCTTCATCTACAATTAACCATCCGCCTTTTCTATTCAGTTGTTGTTGCCACTCTAATAAAATCTCTTTTGAATAACATTGCCCAGTCGGATTATTCGGATTGATAACAATTAATACATCTAATTGTTTAGCATCAAGATGATCGTATGGTAATGGTAGGATTTGATGTCCAGCCTGCTGCCAAGCGTAGGCATGTTCGGCATAACCAATATCAGGCACTCCCACTCGACAAGTGGCACGTAATCTTGGTAAGGCTTGAATAATAGCTTGTGAACCGGCACAGGGTAATAAATGTGGCGTAGCATAATAGGCTTGTGCGGCTTTTTCTAAACCATTGTTTATTTCTGGTAATCTTGCCCAAGCGGTTGGTGAAAGTTCAGGTACTGCCCATCCATTTGGATTAATGCCGGTTGACAAATCTAGCCAATTCTCTAATGGAATAGCATAATGTGTTGCAGCGGCGTGTAGTTGTCCACCATGTTCAAGCAAGTATCTATTCTCCTAACATGAAAAGCATTTTATGTACTGAAGCATAAGTTTTCAGATATTTTAATTGCAATTCAGAAACGGCCAGTTTTTTGAAAAAACTTAGTTTATCGAATATTTAGAAACTTGATTTATAAATATTCGATAATTTGTGCTGAAGGACTTAGGAAAATATCTCTTGAATAGGTAAATGAATATTCATCACCTCATCAATAACTTTGGCCTCCTTTTTTGAAACAAAGGTTTCGCGCTGATTCGGCTGAGAGTAAACCGTAATAATTTGCATACTGGGGTTAACTAGCCAACATGATTTGGTGCCAAGCTCAAAAAAAGCGTTGATTTTCCTAATCAGATAACTGATCGCCTGTCTAGGAGAAAGTATCTCTATTACCAAATCAGGTATTTTGGAAACAGTCACTAAGTCGTCTTCCGTATCCGGTATAATAGGAGGTTCTAGATAAGCGCAAACATCGGGTTTAAGTTCATACTTGCCCTCAAGTCGATATTGACTTAAATCATGCTGGCTAATGTCTAAACTCAGTTCGCTGATGACTGTTAGGTTTTTGTTCTCCTTCAACAGTAGATAGTTTAACTTAGTCTGCGCTATGCCGTGATTTAACGATCCCTTATGGTCTTCTCCATCAATTCCGTTATGTTCAACTTCATACGAGTCGCTCATGTCTTTACTCCTAACATAATAATAAATAACCATAATACCAAAGCACGATGGATTAATGCAACTGCGCGTCCAATATCATTTGCAGTCGGTGGATTGCCGGTACCCAAAATAGGGCGGTTTTTTATCTGCCCATGATAATGCGCAGAATCACCTAAAATCACTTGCAATGCGCCGGCTCCGGCTGCCATGACTGGTCCAGCATTTGGACTGTACCAACTGGATGCTTGTTTATACCAACTCTGTACAGCAGTGGCAAAATTTCCAACACAAGCATAACTCAATGCGGTTAATCGGGCAGGTATCAGATTTAAAGCATCGTCTAGCCGTGCCGCCGCCCAACCAAAATGCAGAAAACGTGCATTGCGATAGCCCCATAAAGCATCTAAGGTATTAGCTAAGCGATATAAGACTAATCCGGGTAATCCAGCTAATAAATACCAGAATATGGCTGCAAAAATCGCATCGTTACCATTTTCTAACACGGATTCAATCGTGGCGCGTGTCACGCCTTGGGCATCTAAGTTCTGAGTATCACGGCTCACGATAAGACTCACTTTTTGTCGCGCTTGTTCTAAATCATCTTGTATTAAGGCCGTTTGCACTGCCCACGCATGTTCAGATAAACTACGTGGGGCAATGGCAAAATACAGTAACACGACGGCGATAATCCCAGTTTCAGAGAGTAACCCTGCAAATAATATAAAAGGTAATAGTGCCAATATGACTGCCAGTACCCCTCGCCATCGCCTACCCGTATTTAAGCGTTGTTCTAACCAATTGGCCCAATTTCCAAAACCGACTAATGGATGAAAACGACGCGGTTCACCCAGTACTGCATCTAGTATCACTGCCAAAAGACAAATCAATCCGGTACTCAAAATTCAATACCCTTTTGTGCTTTAATTCCAGCTTGAAAAGCATGTTTAACACCGTTCATTTCAGTCACGGTATCGGCGAAATCAATCAAGGCTTGGGGTGCCGCCCGTCCAGTAATAACAACATGTTGTGGTGGTGGACGTTTGGCGAGTGTTTCCAAGACACGCTCAATCTGTAAATAACGGTGTTTCAGGACAATATTAAGTTCATCTAATAATACCAAGGCAATATCAGGATCGTTTAATAAAGCGTTTGCTTTTGTCCATGTGGCTTCTGTGGCAGCAATATCTTTATCTTTATCTTGCGTTTCCCAAGTAAAACCAGTTCCCATAACATGGTATTGCACTTTTTCGGGAAATCGGCGAAAAAAGGCTTCTTCACCTGTAGTAAAACGGCCTTTGATAAATTGCACCACACCAATTTTCAAACCATGTCCCAAGGCACGGGCAACCATGCCAAAGCCTGAACTTGATTTGCCTTTACCATTACCAGTCAGAACTAAAATGAGGCCACGTTCTTCAGTGGCACGCGCAACGGCAGCATCAACCACCGCTTTATGTCGTTGCATACGCCTTTGATGACGTTGTGTTTCTTTATTCATCAATACTTTGACCCTTTTTAATCCCACCCAATAAAACCATAGTCGTCCAGCCAATGAGTTATTTCATCACATTGAGCCGCTGCATGATTACCGGATTTGTTTTGGTAGGGATAAGCTTAATCAATGCACGTAATGTTGCGTTAACAGATTCAGAATCTGGAAAATAAGTTCGTATATCTGGCTCTATAATAACCACCCCTTCTTTTGGTATCACATCCTTAGTAATCGTTGTGCCATCGGTTTTGTGAATAGTGATAGTATAACCAGCCTGCATGGCCTTGTAATGCTTGCCACGCACTCCCTCTCTCAAATCATATTCGGCACGCATATCGTCCTCCTCTATTTGTACCATTTAGTCATTACCTTTTTTATAGAGCCTACGCTCTGAATGAGTTGCCTTGCGGCATCAGTTTTTGCATAATTGAGTCAATTATTTTTACAAATTAAGAAAAAGTGAAAAGAAATTAAAACACACAAAAGTATTGTGTTAATTAAGTATTATTTGGATTTTTTATCTTAGTTGTATTATAACACAATTTGTTGATATAGTAGATATTTTAAACATCTACGCAACAAGTGTTCCGTCCTTTATTGTTTATTCAGAGTATCTTTTTAAATACCATTTTAATAAGTCTTCATCTGTTTTTTTAAGAGCAATCCGTCATTCTAATTCCACATGAGGGCTTTCTGTTTTTTTCTGTTTTAGCAATAGCCAGATAGGCGTTGCACACATAACCACTCGCTTCATTAATACTTATAATCGTTTGTCCACCTGCTGCTTGTCAAATGAATGCCGTTGCACACGGTCATTTGCATTATCAAATCAATTGGTTCGTGTGTGCAACGGCTGATCTGGCTAAAATACGAAAAAGTTTAACATTCGAGTTTTTCTTCAAAAAACTTTCGCCTCGAATCATAGGTGTTCGGGATTTTTATAAAACCTTTGTATAAACTTATGGTTCGATGATTCCGAAACCGGTTTTTGACTTATGATCATCTGGCTAAAAATAACTCTCTCTGGCAGTGATGGACAGGGAGGAGGTTTTTCAGGCCATGACAAAATGGAATTCATCTGATCGGTTTGACAGGGGATGAGTGATTCACGGGTGAGTGATTTCTCAAATTGACCCAGAGATGACGTGCGATGACCCATTTTTTCACTTCTTGAATTCCCGGTTTGGAATCACCGAACCATAAGTATAAAGGCACTTTAGCTTAAAATGATTGTCATTTCCAAAACTCTTATGAGGTTTTAGACTTTTCAAGCGCTGCGAGCCATGGAAAGCCGATAGGCGGGGGCGAGTCGTCTCTGGTAGCCAGAGCACTTTTTTTGAAAAGTGCAAGCTGGCGTAGAGCCATTGAGGTAGCTGGGCCTTGTCCCTTTGGGACAAGGACAGCGGACGCAGGGCGGCCAGAGCATGACAGCCTGGCGCGGTGGTCAAAGAACGGGCAGGGAAGCCTTTTTTGTAAGTGCTTTGACACGCGCCAATCCACTTATTGATTGAACAGGTGTCATTTTGACGAACCTCAGAGTGAAATTAAAAATATTGTTTATAAATCAATCACTTGAAAAAATACCGAACACCTATGAGCCTCGAATAGACTTGCATTAGTTTTTTTATTCGATTACAATATATTCGTGCTTGTCCATAAGTGCCTTTTGAGTTGGACGTTCCAACAATGTTCGAGGCTAAAGTTTTTTTAAAGAAAAACGGTATCTTCTCTAAATTCTGTGGAAAAAACCTGTCAGGTTTGGGCCAATTTACACTTTTTGAGAAGATACGAAAAACTTTAGCCTCGAAGGTTGATTGGCTTATGTTAGAAGCAAGCAGCGACGCTGAACCCCGATGCTCGTCGTGTATCGGGTGGACTAGAACTGGGCACTTGATTTTTAGTGCTTCGAGAGATAGGTTGGCAACAACCGACGATCAATCAGTCCACTTAATACTGAATTCTATAGAATTCTATAGGATAGGACACTATATAACTGATTCTTGTTGGAGAATAACTTTTTTAAGAACTAATGATAATTTGTAACTACTCAGCCTTGAAATCAATTTCAAGATTGACAGCTAAAGCAGGTTCAGCTAAATTATTTAATTAGTTTGCTTTAGCAGACTATTCGAGGTTTGATTTTCAAAAAACTAAAACCTCGAATGCTTTTCGCTTTGAAATTGATTTCAAGGCTAACCGCTGAGGTAGTTACCCTTTTCAAAAAACTCGGTTTCTGAACGGCGAATAAAATACCTGAAAATTTATGCTCAGGCACTTAATACAATTAATAGATTCATCATTTTATTAATGAAACTCAATTGCTTTGCACCTGCAATTATCATTCTGTTTGGTCTCATGTTATCGGTGACCGTTTTTGTCGTCACACGTAGCTGGGAATGGCAAGACATAGAAATAAAGTTCGAGCGATTAATAGATAACAACTTCGCCTCACTGAGGCGAGAACTTGACCTCTCTATTGAAGTGTTGTTCGGATTAAAAGGTTTATTTGAAGCCTCTAATTTCGTGAGCCGCCAAGAATTTAAAACATTTACCATGCCACAACTGGCTAATCATCCCAGCATACAAGCGCTTGAATGGATTCCCAAAGTGACGGCTGAACAACGATCCGTCTATGAAGCAGCAGCCCGTGCTGACGGTTTTTCCACTTTCCAATTCACAGAACGTCATCAACAAGGAAAAATGGTTCCAGCCAGTGCGCGTGCGGAATATTTCCCCGTTTTTTACCTAGAACCCTATAAAAGCAACAAAACAGCACTTGGTTTTGACTTAGGTTCTAATCTCAAACGTTTAGAGGCACTGACTCAGAGTTGCGACACAAACAAGATGTTAGTCACTTCTCGGATTAAACTGGTGCAGGAACCGGACAAGCAATTCGGTTTTTTGATTTTTGCGCCAATCTATGAAGAAAAAGCTAAAACGTGCTCAAATCTCAAGGGGTTTGTCCTCGGCGTTTACCGGATTGGGGATATTTTAGAAAAAGCCCTCAATTATGCGGGCATATCAAACATACAAGCCAATTTATGGCTTTATGAAGAAGAGCAACTACTTCATTTCCGTAATTCGGGTAGTTTAAGTGATACCCGCTTAAAATACGAAAAACATTTTAAAGTGGTGGGACGCGATTGGAAATTAGTGGCCCATCCAACCACGGAATATGTCGCTTTTTCTCATATTTTGTATTCTTATGCTTTTTTAGTGATAGGGTTACTCTTTACAATTCTGCTGGCGGCTTATCTTCGGCAACGACTTTCTGAACTGAGGGAAAGCCGGGAACATACCTGGACCATTGTAAAGACAGTCGTAAATGGTATTATTACTATCAACCAGCATGGTATCATCGAATTTATTAATCCAGCGACAGAAAGGCTTTTTGGCTATTCTATGGAAGAAATCATTGGGCAAAATGTGAAAATGCTGATGCCCGAACCTTACTCTAGCAAACATGATGATTATCTCAAAAATTATCTCAAAACGGGAAAATCCAAAATCATTGATATTGGACGAGAAGCCATCGGAAGACGTAAAAATGGTACCACTTTTCCGATATATTTAGCAGTGAGTGAATTGCGCTTAAAGCAAAAGCGAAAATTCATTGGAATTATCACTGACATTACTGAGCGCAAAAAAACAGAACAGATACTTATTCAAGCTAAGGAAAAAGCGGAAGAATCTAACCGTTTAAAATCAGAATTTCTGAATATCATAAGTCATGAGCTCAGAACACCTTTGACCGTGATGTTAGGTAATTTACCTCTTCTGAGCGATGTCTCCGATTTACCAGAACCCGATGAAATTGTGGAAATTGTTGAAGACATAGAAGATTCTAGTAAACATTTGTTAACCTTGATCAATGATCTGCTTGATATTTCTAAAATAGAAGCAGGTAAAATGAAACTAACGAAGGAGTCGTTTTCTCTTAATGCGCTGTTTAAAGATATGAAGATCGCGGCACTGGCGGAGAAAAAGGGCTTAATACTTGAATTATTGTTTGATCAAAACTTAACAATCACCGCTGATCCCGTTCGGTTAAAACAAATACTATTCAATTTGCTTGGCAATGCGATTAAATTTACGGACAAAGGAAAAATTAGCGTCAAAGTCACACAAGAGAAAGGCATGACTTTTTTTTCCATTCAAGACGCCGGTTGTGGTATGAGAGAAGAAGATTTGCCCTATATATTTGAGATGTTCAGACAAGTAGATGGGAGTTCAAAACGCGCAGCAAGCGGAACAGGATTGGGGCTTGCTATTACTAAACGCTTGGTAGAAATGCATAAAGGACAAATTACCGTAACAAGTCAAATAGGAGTAGGTAGTACATTTACCTTCTCAATTCCTATTGAGGTGTGACAAAAAATTTTGATTGTGAAGTGTTACTGTTACAAAATGGGTTCCATGCCCATTTTTTTTGCCCACCTACAGGCTCCCATCCGCTGTCCCAATGCCATTAAGTTAAGGACAAACGCAAAAGTTTGCCCCTACACCGCGTATAGTTATCCAGAAAAGTTTTGTCTCGACTAAAGACCTGACAGGTCTCGGTTGGAACTTATCTGGACATCTATATTTAATGTCGGGGCGAATTGATGTGTTCGCCCTCGCTTAACTTAATGGCAGTGATCCGCTGTCCGTTCTCCTTTGTAAGCGAAGAAAACGCTATTCCCATGACTTGATGCCAGCTTATTTCGCAAATCTGGCGACCAAAGACGACTCGCCCCGCCTATCGGCTTTCCCTGACTCACTGGGGATGATGAAAAAATTAAAAGAATGTTGACGAGACGCTTAAAAAAAGCGGCTTATGAAGTCCATACGCAAACTCTGCGTTGATAAGGCATTAAAATTGCATTCCAATCTCATATTAATGGATATGCACCGTGATGAATGGTTATGATGCAGTCAGTAGATTGCGAAAAATGGAGTACTGTGGCACTTACACGTCATGATTGATAACATTCAGAAATCGATCAAGGCTGGGTGCCATGATTTTATTTCTAAACCGATTGGGGTTAATTTCGAGGAAAAGAGAAATTTTGGAGGAAAATAATGAATAGAGTCTTTATAGTTGATGATAATCAAAAAGTGAGAAGGGTACTTCGACGCCATTTGAAGAAAAAAGAATACGACATTTATGAAGCCGAAAATGGAACAATGGCGTTGACGGAAATTGAAAAAATACGACCTGATCTCATTTTGCTGGACGTGATGATGCCGGATATGGACGGTTTTGAGGTTTGCAAACGATTGAAGCAAAACCCAGCGATTTCCAATATTCCGATAATTTTTCTGACCGCCAAAAGTGAAGAAGATGATATCATCGCCGGCTTGGAACTGGGTGCGGTTGATTACATCACTAAACCTTTCAGTCACAAGGAGTTAATGACGAGAGTCAATACCCATATTGAACTTAAAACGGCAAGAGATACTATTCTCTTACAAAGAGAAGAATTGAAACGAGCCAATGAAGAACTGAAAAAAAGCAATGCGACCAAAAACAAATTTTTCTCCATTATCTCACATGATTTAGGTAATTTTTTCCATGCCTTAATCGGTTTATCGTCAATGTTGACTGAGGAACATGACAGTTTGAGTGTCGAGAAAAAAGAAAAGGTTTTTGAAATTATTCTAAAATCTTCAGAGAAAGGCTATCGTTTGCTGCAAAACCTATTACAATGGTCTCAGGCGCAAACCGGCAAAATAACGTCTAAACCGACAAAATTCGGTTTGAAAACGTTTATTGCTGATAATTTTGAATTATCAAGCACTCAGGCCAAAGCCAAAAATATCACGCTCGTTTCATCTATTTCAGATACCACAACGGTTTTTACTGATAAAAATATGCTGGATACAGTGATTAGAAATTTGATCTCAAATGCCATCAAATTCACGCCAGTCAACGGGAAAGTGGAATTATTGTCTGAAGAAAAAGACAGCGAAGTCGAAATATCCATATCAGACACTGGGGTTGGTATATCTCCTCAAGACATTGAAAAACTTTTCAGAGTTGATATAAATCACAGCACGATCGGAACTGGAGAAGAAAAAGGGACTGGTTTAGGTTTAATTTTATGTAAAGAATTTGTCGAGAAAAACGGGGGAAAGATTTGGGTTGAAAGTGAAGTAGGGAAAGGGAGTCAATTTCATATACGTCTGCCTTCGCAATAACGACAGGGATTGGGTGCTCGCTATTAAGGTTGCTATGGGTGAATTCTATTGTAAACAATTGAGTCTATCCGCTCCTAAAAATCTGAACAGCATAAAATTGAATATATCTATCCAATAATGCGAATTAAGAGTTGAAACATTGAAAATGGAGTACAACGTTTTCGCTTTGTATTAACGTTTTCGCGTATTTTGGAGTACAACGCTTTAGCTTTGTATTTTGGAGTCCAACGCTTCAGCTTTGGCTATTTTGGAGTCCAACGCTTCAGCTTTGGCTATTTTTGGAGTCCAACGCTTCAGTTTTGGAATAATTTTATTCGCTCCAAAGAAAATTTTGTATTCGACGCAGAGCGTCGAGGAAGGCATTTCTAAACAGAATTTAGGAACGAGCAAAAAATTTTTTTTCAAAAAAGACTTGAAATTAAAGAATTGGCCTCCATATAAGGTCTATTCCCTATTTTCCATCGTAAATTATGAGGGGCAGGCGTATAGTTTAGGTAATTGATGCTGTAATATTACCCGACTATATAAATACTTAACTGACTTTTAATTGGAGAACAAGTTTTTTAAAGCACTTTTTTAAATATATCAAGGCTGAAATGGTGGGCGTGGAATGAGACGATCTTGTTTTCTCTAGTGATCTCGCCACGTATCGTTTCATCAACGACGGGTTGTGCATTGAGGTGCGAAGGCATCGGGCTTTGCCGTAGAATTTGAATGGATTGGGAAAAACGGGGTCTGTCCCCTATTTTCCTCTGATTAAACACAATCCTTAAATCCATTTAATCCGGTTCAAAATTTTTTTATTGGCATAACGAGGAACATAACATGAAAAAACAAATAAACGCCCTAATATCAATACTTTTTATAAGTGTTTTATCCAGCAACGTCTTTGCGGACTTCATCAAAAAACCTATTCGCACCTTTGAGGGGCATACCTATTCTGTTTGGTCAGTCGCCTTCTCTCCAGACGGTCGTTACGCGCTGCCTGGCTCTGATGATGATACACTCAAGCTCTGGGATGTGAACAGCGGGGTGGAAATTCGCTTTTTTATTGATGAGATATTATCTTCAATACCGGTTCCTCCTACTGCCGCTTTTTCTATTTCCACAAAACACGGCGAGGCTCCACTTACCGTGACTTTAGATGCCAGCAGTTCGACTGATCCAGATGGTACGATTGTCGAATACAATTGGAGTGCCTCAGATGGACAAACAGCCTCTAGCAAACGGGTGAACATGACTTTTTCCAATGTGGGTACTTATACCATTACTCTTGTGGTAAAAGATGACAGTGGCGTATCTGACACTGTTCTAAAAACAGTTACCGTTACAGCCAAACCCGTCATACCCGTTGCCCATTTAACCGTGTCTCCAACGAATGGCGAAGCACCCTTAACTGTCTCGTTAAATGGTAGTGGTTCGACTGATGCAGACGGCACGATTGTTGAGTATGCGTGGACGACTTCCGATGGGCAACAAGCTTTTGGAGCTAATACACAAATGACCTTTAATCATGCTGGCACTTACAGCATCACATTGACTGTCACAGACAATGATGGAGTGACAGATACGGCAAAAGATGGCGTGACAGTGACAGCCAAACCCGTCGCACCCGTTGCTCACTTAGGCATTTCTCCAAAGAATGGCGAGGCACCCTTAACTGTCTCGTTAAATGGTAGTGGTTCGACTGATGCAGATGGCACGATTGTTGAGTATGCGTGGAAGGCTTCCAATGGGCAACAAGCATTTGGTACCAATACAGAAATCACTTTCAGTCATTCAGGAACTTATGACATCACACTGACTGTCACAGACAATGGTGGAATGACTGCCACTGTACAAGACAGTGTGACAGTGACAGCCAAGCCCGTCGCACCCGTTGCTCATTTAAGCATTTCTCCAACGAATGGCGAGGCACCCTTAACTGTCTCGTTAAATGGTAGTGGTTCGACTGATGCAGATGGCACGATTGTTGAGTATGCGTGGAAGGCTTCCAATGGGCAACAAGCATTTGGTACCAATACAGAAATCACTTTCAGTCATTCAGGAACTTATGACATCACACTGACTGTCACAGACAATGGTGGACTGACTGACACTGCACAAGGCAACGTGACTGTTACGCCGCCATCCCCTAATGTTCCTCCTACTGCCGCTTTTTCTATTTACCCGACAGAGGGCGTGGCTCCACTGACCATCACATTAGATGCCAGCGGTTCAACTGATTCAGATGGTATGATTGCCGAATACAATTGGATTGCTACCGATGGACAAGAGCGTTATACCAATAAAAAACTGGTCAACATGACTTTTTCCAATGTGGGTACTTATATCATCAGTTTTATGGTAACAGATGACAAGGGGGCAGAAAGCACTGTTGTTCAACAAACGGTAACCGTTACAGCCACAGACAATGATGGATTGACTGACACTGCACAAGACAGTGTGACTGTTGAAGAGTCAGATACGGAGTCAGACATTGCCTATCTCGAATTTATAGGTCTAAATGATTTTTACCAAGTAGGTGAAACAGTGGTGATGGAATTAGTCGAAACGGCTAACAGAGATAAATACACCCGCGTTGATCTTTGGGTGGCGATTCAATTACCCTCCGAAGAATTTCTATTTAGAACAGACATACCGCTGAACCCTTGGAGTTCACAACCGCAAGCCCATAAAACCTCCATAGAAAACGCCGAAAGCAGCCACCACATCTTTGACTTTAAAGTCCCCGAAGGCTTGGGCGGCGATTATACACTTTACGCTGCTTACGTTAAAGAAGGTGAGAATCCTGTCACCAATGGATTTTCTATTCGTTCAAACGTGGTTGTTCAACAGATATTTTTGGCTAATCGAACTAGCACTGAAAAGCCAGATATGGAGTCAGACGTTACCCATCTTGAATTTAAAGGGTTAAAAGATTTTTACAAAGTAGGTGAAACGGTGGTGATGGAATTAGTTGAAATGCTCAATAGTGATAAATACACCCGCGTTGATCTTTGGGTGGCAGTTCAATTACCCTCCGAAGAATTTCTATTTAGAACAGACATACCGCTGAACCCTTGGAGTTCACAACCGCAAGCCCATAAAACCTCCATAGAAAATGCCGAAAGCAGCCACCACATCTTTGACTTTGAAGTCCCCGAAGGCTTGGGCGGCGATTATACACTTTATGCCGTTTACGTTAAAGAAGGTAAGAATCCTGTCACCAATGAATTTTCTCATTGTTCAAACTTGGTTATTCGACAGATATTTTTGGCTAATCGAAAAGACTAAAGTATTTGGGCGGGGCGCATTTCCATTTTCACGGATAAGTACAACGAATTACTGGGATAAACGGATAAGACATCGCAGTTCATTTATTTTCTTTCACGTCGTGATGGCAAGAATACGCTGCCGTTTTATCCGTTTATCCAATCCGTTGTACTTAAAATAGAGATTTTCAGATAAATTATTTCACGATTGTATATTTTAACTTATTGAAAAATAAACATTTTTTATGTGAAGTGACTTATTTGAACGTCTATAGATAAGAACCGAAGCATAAATTTTCAGGTATTTTATTCGTCGCTCAGAAACCGAGTTTTTTGAAAAAACTCGATTCGAGGTTTGAGTTTTTTTGAAAAAAAAACTCAAACCTCGAATTCTCAATACCCGATTCTTTATGATTCAGTACATAATAAACTAATCCCAAGCCAGGTAGGGTGGGCAACGTCTTTTTGGTACACAGGAAAAAGGGTAAAACTTCAAAACACTCCTTCCCAAAATCAACTTAAAGCCTCAAGTCGTTTGACTATACTCAACGCGGGAACAAACTTTCAGGCAAAAGTTTCGCTCCGCGAAACTTTTGCCTGAAAAACTTTTTTCAATGAGGCAGCCGTTGC
>JAOZSV010000239.1 GCA_029939505.1 Thiotrichaceae bacterium
AAACGATGTTTAAGAAATCCGATTTTTTCAAAAATCGGATTTCTAAGCTCGAATAAAATAGCTTTGCGTCACATCAGGTACTCAATCTAAAGAAGGCAAAATGAATAACACTTTAATTTTAATTGACGGTTCCTCTTTTCTCCATCGCGCATTTCACGCCGTACCCCCTTTCAGCAACGCACAAGGTGTACCGACTGGGGCAGTCTATGGCATCACTAAAATGCTTAAAAACCTGCGGCAGGATTATCAGCCAGTTTACGCCGCCGTTGTGTTTGATGCGAAAGGCAAAAATTTTCGTCACGAATTATATCCAGACTACAAAGCCAATCGTTCCTCTATGCCAGAAGAATTAGTTGCACAAGTTCCGTTCACGTATGACATAGTACAGGCGTTAGGTTTTCCCTTATTAATAGAAAGCGGCGTTGAAGCTGATGATGTGATAGGCACTTTAGCTAAACAAGCAGAAGCAGCGGGTATGCAAACCGTGATTTTTACTGGCGATAAGGATTTTGCCCAATTAGTCAATCCCGCTATCACGCTCATTGATACCATGAAAAATACCCGCTTGGATGTGCAAGGCGTGATCGATAAATTTGGTGTACCGCCAGAATTAATCATAGATTACCTGAGTTTAGTCGGGGATACTGTAGATAATGTGCCGGGCGTTAAAAAAGTTGGTCCCAAAACAGCGGTTAAATGGCTGAAAACATACAGTAGTTTAAACGCAGTGTTGGAAAATGCTGATCAGTTTAAGGGCAAAATCGGTGAAAATTTGCGCGACGCTTTGCCCCTGATGCCCTTGACACGACAATTGTTAACCCTAAAATGTGATGTCTCCTTATCACAAAGCCCACGTCAATTAAAAATAAATTCGTTTAATTTCAATAAGTTAAAAGAAATTTATACGGAATTAGAATTTAAACAGTTGTTGGCAGAATTACCTAAAATCCCTAACTCCCCTTTGATAGAAGTTTCGCAGGTTGAAAAAGCGAAAGAAGCGGATATTGAAAAAGCGGATATTCCTCAAAAACAATATCACACGATCCTCACCCAAACCGCTTATGATGACTGGTTAACCCGTCTTAACGAAGCAACGCTATTTGCCTTTGATACCGAAACAACTGGCTTAGATTATCTTGACGCTCAAATTGTCGGCGTATCATTTGCGGTACAAGCAGGAGAAGCCGCTTATGTACCCCTTGCCCATGATTATTTAGGTGCGCCCAAACAACTCTCGCGTGAAAAAGTCTTAGCCGCACTCAAGCCCTTACTGGAAAATCCTGAGAAAACCAAAGTCGGGCAAAATCTCAAATTCGACGCACTTATGCTCGCCAATCATGGTATTCATTTACAGAACAGTGTGTTTGATAAGATGTTTGACACGATGCTGGAATCTTATGTGCTAAACAGCACAGCGACACATAATCTTGACGCGCTCGCCAAAAAACACCTCAAATTAGAAACTGTTAAGTTTGAAGAAATTGCGGGTAAGGGAAAAAAACAACTGCCATTTAGTCAAATTCATTTGGAACAAGCTGCTCCTTATGCCGCCGAAGATGCTGCCATCACGCTACAACTGCATCAAAAATTATGGGAACAACTCCAGAAAACCCCCAAATTGGTGCAGATTTTCACCGATTTAGAAATGCCTTTGATTCCCGTATTAATGCGTATGGAACGCAACGGCGTAAAAATAGATGCGGTGCAACTTCATAAGCAAAGTGCAGAATTAACAACGCGCCTACAGCATCTC
This sequence comes from Thiotrichaceae bacterium, assembly GCA_029939505.1. Taxonomy (GTDB): domain Bacteria; phylum Pseudomonadota; class Gammaproteobacteria; order Beggiatoales; family Beggiatoaceae; genus QNES01. Next base: position 1,754 of record JAOZSV010000239.1, read on the forward strand.
GAAGAAGAAGCTTATGTTATGGCAGGCTGTGAATTTAACTTAAATTCCCCTAAGCAACTCCAACAGATTCTATTTGAAAAACACCAATTGCCGATTCTGAAAAAAACGCCAAAAAAAGAACCCTCGACAGCCGTTGACGTTTTAGAGGAATTAGCCATTGATTATCCGCTGCCCAAATTGATTTTAGAATACCGTAGCCTGAGCAAATTAAAATCCACCTATACCGACGCGCTACCTCAACAAATCAATCCAAAAACCGGGCGGGTACATACCTCCTATCAACAGGCGGTGACGGCGACAGGGCGACTCTCTTCTAGCAATCCCAATCTCCAAAATATCCCCATTCGCACCAAAGAAGGGCGGCGTATTCGTCAAGCCTTTATCGCGCCAAAAGGCTATCATTTATTAGCAGCGGATTATTCACAAATTGAACTCCGCATCATGGCACATTTATCTCAAGACGAAAAATTACTCGCCGCCTTTGCAATGGGTGAAGATATTCACAAAGCCACCGCATCCGAAGTTTTTGAAACGCCCATTAATGAAGTCACGTCAGAACAACGCCGCAATGCGAAAGCCGTCAATTTCGGACTCATCTATGGTATGCAAGCCTTTGGTTTAGCAAAACAATTATGCATAGAACGGCGCAAAGCGAAAAGGATTATTGACACCTACTTTGCTCGTTATCCTGGTGTCAAAACCTACATGGAAGAAACGCGAGAATTAGCTAAAGAACAGGGCTATGTAGAAACGATATTTGGGCGGCGTTTATATCTGCCAGAAATTAACTCACGCAATCATCAGCGGCGGCAACATGCAGAACGCACCGCTATCAACATGCCCCTCCAAGGCACTTGCGCCGACTTCCTGAAAAAAAGTTTATTATCCATAGATCATTGGATTCAAAAAAGTGGTTTAGACGTACAATTAATCTTGCAGGTTCACGATGAACTCGTACTAGAAACGAATGACGCTATTTTAGACGAAGTCAGTGCCGTTATCAGTGAAATCATGAAAGAAGCCACTCTGCCGATTAATGTTCCGGTGAATATTGGTATTGGAAAAAATTGGGAACAAGCGCATTAAATTTTTATTATCCGATTTTTTTCTGGTTAATTTTGGAGTCCAACGCTTCAGCTTTGGAATGAAATTGGAATCCAACGCTTCAGCTTTGGAATGAAATTGGAGTCCAACGCTTCAGCTTTGGATGTTTTTTGGAGTCCAACGCTTTGACAATTTTAATCGCAAACTCAACCCTATTTCGCAATTTTGTTTATCAATCACTGCTTATAATCTATTAACAATTCATATTAATAATGAGCAACTCAAATATCACAACCAGATAGACTGATATTACAATGGTAGGTCACAGTCGTTGGAAGGGTGACTATTTCATCCATCTTGATAATATTGATTCTGCCACACCGTAATTAATCGTTAAGCACTTAGCCAGGTGGGCAACATTGTGTTGTCCACCAAATTGATAGGCGAAAGTGTAAATCCCTGAAAACACCCATTTTCCAAATCAACTTAAAGCCCCAAGTCGAATGACAAGGGGCTTTTTTTATGGTTGATGATTTTTTATGAGATAATATTCCATTGAAGGGGGACATAAGTTTTTGAGGAGTCTTTTTGAAAATAATAATTAAGTCTTTTAGGAATGATAATTAAATAAAACCCGAAAGTAAACCTGACAGGTTTTGAAAACCTGTCTGTCAGGTTTGGGCTAAAATTTTTGTTCGTCTCTGAAAAAACCTGAAAATTTTCGTACTCAGCCCTTAATATTTAGTACAACGGATCGGGGGAATGATCGGATTGGTGTGTGAGGTGTCTCTAGTTAGTGTCCATCCGGAAACACTTCCAAAGCTAAAGCGTTGAACTCCAAGATGCCCGTTGTTTGGAGTCCAACGCTTCAGCTTTGGGATTTTTAAAGCCGTTTCCGGATGGACACTAGTTATGTTCGAGGCTAAAGTTTTTCTTCAAAAAACTTTAGCCTCGAAGCTCGTTTGGGGTTGCCTTTGTTTGACAAAGTGCCACCTTTGCACCAATCCGTTTATTCCCCTGATCCGTTTTTCAGCCTAAAGTTTTTTGAAGAAAAGCATTCGAGGCTATTCGAGGTTTAAGTTTTTTTATCGAAAAAACTTAAACCTCGAATGCTTTTTCTTTAAAAAAACTTTAGCCTCGAATAGGCTGAAACTAAATATTAAGGACTGAGTCGTTACCAATTTTCAAAGGTTTATATAACGAACGGTTGAGCATCTACCTATTTAAATATCTGTAAATTGATTTTATAAATCAACAAGTTAAATATTATTTTGACATTTCCATTCAACTCTAATTAGGAATCATTATGCAGTATTTTTTTGTCTTGTTTGTTATTTTTTGCTGTAGTGGATGTAGCAACCTTTTACTAGCTAAAGAAGTAGAAGAAAGCGATAAACAGCAAACGGTTTTTCCAATCAATGCTTGGACTAGTGAAAATGATTATGATGATCATTATCTTGATAAAGTCGAGCCGATTTTGTCAAAACGCTGTGTGACATGTCATGGCTGTTATGAAGCCCCTTGCCAGCTCAATCTACAATCGTATGAAGGAGTACGACGTGGCTATAATGCGACACCTGTTTACAATGCGAAACGTCTGAAAAGTATGCCGATCACCCAAATGAATGATGTTTATCCACTTTCCAAATGGCGTGAACTTGATTTTCTCCCAGTGGTTGCAAACAATGAGGAACCCAATAGCGCAAATTGGAGTTCATCACTACTCATGACGTTTATAGTAAGGGGGTACCAATATAATCAACCCGGTTTTCCCTTGACTAGCCAATTGGAAAAGGTTCAAAATAATTTTAAGGAGAGTAATGAGACTCTATGTACTGCAACCCCGGAACAATTTAAAACTCATTTCAAAGGATGGGATAAAAATCCTTGGGGAGTGGTTACTATAGAGGATTATTTTCTTAAGACTTCTATCAATGGAATGCCATCGGGTGCGGGTATGCCTTTCGCCCTACCTGCTTTGAATCAGGATGAAATGGCGACTTTGAACACCTGGATGCAAAATGGCGCAAAAGGTCCTTCTGAAAAAGCCATGAAACGACTTCAAACGCCAAAAAATCCTGATGTCATTGAAAAATGGGAAAAGTTCCTGAATACAAATTCAGCGCAAGGGAGACAAGCCGCGAGATACATCTATGAGCATACTTATACAGCTTACCTCCATTTTGATGAAAATCCGGGTGAGTATTTTAGTATTGTCCGTATGACAAAAATGCGTGATAATTCAGAAGGAGAGATTATCACCGAATTTCCTTATCAATTACCAACAGAGGTTACCCAATTCTCCTATCGTTTGAAAAAAATAACCGAAGTCATTGTGCAGAAGAAGATGATCGTTTGGCGGGTTAATGACAAGCGACTGGCTCGCTTGAAAGAACTCTTTTTGGGAAAATGGTCAACTCAATCCATTCCGGAACCTCAATATGAGAGTAGCAATCCATTTGCCTATTTTGCCGCTATTCCAGCAAAAATCAGGGCGCGTTTCTTAATCGAAAATGCTGATGCGGTGATAGGTGCTATGGTTCAAGGTGCCGTTTGCATCGGCTCTGGGGCGACGTATGGAATCCGGGATCATTTTTGGGTTTGGTTTCTTGATCCCGATTCTGATATTTCGGTGATTAATCCTAAGCTTGGACTCTCGTCTTGGGATATTTTAAGTACGGGTCGTTGGAGTATTGATGAACAGCAGATGACGGATAAGAAATATGCGGGCATATTTGGTCACCTTTGGAATCAAGTTCAGGGACTCAAACACGATGTGAAAGCGGTAAAAAAAGCGACGGAATATTATGAAAAAACCAGTAAAGATGATGGCTTATATCTCAAGGCTTATGAACGCCAATTACGCTTATGGTTAAAGCAACAGAATAGAAAAGGGCTGAATGTAGAGGATATCTGGGATGGACACGGTGACAGTGCTTATGGAGAGGGTGTCAACCCTAATGCTTGGCTCAACATAACGAGGCATGAACGCAGTACGAGTGTACAACGTGGACTAGAAGGAGGGGAACCCGGAAGTATATGGGTTTTAAGTTTTTCTAACTTTGAACGGATTTATTATAATTTAGTCGTAAACTATGTACCGTATGGTAACATTGCCATGAAAATTGGTTCTTTCCGAATTATGACTTATACCCGTTTGGAAGCTGAGGATTTAGGACTCTCCTTTTTACCTATTGATGCACGTAAAACCATTCGGCGCAAATATACCAAAGGCATTGGATGGGTTGCCAATAAATTATTTTATCCATTATGGAGTATGAAACCACTGGATAGTGATCACGGAGATTTGCCACCTCGTGTAACCGGAACACTCGGATTAAATGCGCTCTATGCAAAAGCAAAACAAGACAGTTTGGATAAAGGAATGAGCCGAAAAAAAGCCAATAAAGTCGCCGCAAATGCAGCCGTTGTCTCTCTCATCAATGCAACAAAAAATCGTCTGCAAGAAGTGTCGCAGGTGAACTACAATCCTAATGCGGTTTCTGGGAAGCAAAAGAGTTGGGAAGATAATATTCGAGACGCTTTGATGCATAAATCCAAAAAGGAAAACGGCGTAGGATATCCTGAACATTTTCCTAGCATTAACTATCTGAAAATCAACAATACGCAAGGGGAACCTTGGGTTTATTCGATGATTGTTGATAGAGCTTATCGTTCCAATGATATTGTTGGCACAGAATCAATCACCCGGGAACCTGATCAAGATTTGTTAACCTTGTATCGAGGATTCGTGGGTGCTTATCCTAATGTATTTCTTGAACTCAATGAAAAACAAAGTGCCACTTTTATCTCTGATATCAAGAAGATTGAGAACGATAAAGATTGGAAACAGTTTGTTGGGAAATATGGCATTTCCAGAAACAGTTCCCACTTTTGGCCATTTTTTGACTGGATTCATCAATGGAAAGCAAATCCCCATCCTGGTGTTGATCCTGTCATGCAAGGTATTGCTGATGTAGGGCAATACAACTTTTTTGTTGAAAGCCAATAAAACTCGATGATCACGTTTTTTTCCATTTCTGTTATAACAACAAGGATTGTTTATAATAAAGGATTCGATCAGGAGTTAAAGTAGTTAAAGTAGGGTGGGTAGGAGCGAAGCGGCACCATTCCTCTCCTCCTAAAAGGAAACCCACGCACTTGCAAAGATTATCAAGGCTGTCGTCGGAAGTTTTTTGGAGTCCAACGCTTCAGCTTTGAACGTTTTTTGGAGTCCAACGCTTCAGCTTTGGGCGTTTTTTGGAGTCCAACGCTTCAGCTTTGTCAAATGGAGTTCGAGGTTTTAGTTTTTTTTCAAAAAACTAAAACCTC
>JAOZSV010000240.1 GCA_029939505.1 Thiotrichaceae bacterium
TTACCTTAATTTGGAAATGACTACATAGTCAAAATTTATTAAGCGAATGGTAAGTGAACAAGGTGATAAAGAACAAGAAGTTTTATCTTTATATAAAGTAGCGGCAGGTTTAGTTTCACTTGGTGAAGAAATTGATGACGATATAGCAAATTCTTTTACTCCATCTTTTGATAAAGAAGAGATAGACAACTTAAACAAACAAATAACAAAAGGAAATATCGTTGCCCAAGTCATTTTAGCGCAACTCTATAAAACGGGTAATGGTGTAGAAAAAGACAAGCAACAAGCCTTTTCTTTGTTTCAAACCGCCGCAGAACAAAAAGACATTTTAGCGCAATACTGTTTAGGGCTTGCCTACATGGAAGGGCAGGGCGTTGCGACGAATAATGAAAAGGCGCGCGAGCAATTTCAACAGATTATTAATCAGTTAAAGGAAAAGAAAGAATTGTCTTATTTAAGATTTTCCTTTGAAAAACAAGAGGATACAAACAATTTACCCGATTATCCCCGTGATATTAGACAATGGATTGGCTTAGTCGCACGAGATAAATTAAGTATTCTTCACGAAAAAGAGGCGAAACAACAACTCGCTACCGCTAACCAAGAGTTAGAAAGTTTCATGGCAATGATTGCCCATAAATTTCGGGGCACCTTGCAAAATATTGAATACGATATAGAAGAAGGAGGTAATAAAAAACGTTCTTTGGATACTGTGCATACCATGCGTGGTTTGCTTAATATTTTCAGTGTGATTTCCACTGAACCAGAACATTTACATGAGCTATTAAAGCGAGACAGGCAGGGCAAAGGCACGATATTATGGGTACTCGAAAAATCTTTAATTTTTGCTATTTCCCAACTATTGACTATTGAGAATGTTGATAAAATTAAACAGCATTATTTTGCTTATGCGAAAAAAACCGGAAAAATTCCTGCCACGACAACACGTTTAGCGTGGTATAATGACTATTTTGAATTAGAAGAGCAATTACAATCTGAATGGAAAGACAATTTTAATCAACTCTTAAATGGAGCGACTTTAGATGATATTGTGACTTGGATGAATGAACGATTTTTCCCGATAGAAATTAAAGGAGTCATGGAAAGTCCAATACATTTTGATTATTATGGTACGACTGCTTCTATCTTGACTATCGTGATGGTGGAAATACTCTTCAATGCCGTGAAATATTATGCCTCTGAAATACGCACTCCTTTACAATTACACTGGATTGGTGAAAAAGACGTTTGCCGTTTTCTGTGTAAAAATCCGAGCGCGGTAGAAGAACGCTCAGGCAAAGGGAGTGGAAAAGGACATCATTTTTTAAGCATCATTGCTAATAAGTTAGAAGGTTCCTTTCCTAAACCACCGTTTCAAGACAACTATGTTACCGAATTTTGTATTCCAACCCACTTGTTAATTGAGGAGCCATAAAAAATATGAGTCAATTTTTATGGATTGAAGATTTTGAATATGGTACTAAACACGCCAAAAATGTGTTTGGCTCTATTTTACAAAATGCTGATATTCCAACAACAAAACCAAAGCTCAAACATCTTCTTAAAGATTATCGAGTCTCAGTTGAATTGAGCTTTTTAGAAGGCTTGCGCTTTATTCGCGAGCAGCTATCTCAGGTAGATTATATCATCTTAGATATTGATTTAATTGATATTCCTCCTGGATTATTGCGATATGAAGAGCAAACTGATTTGCTTGCGCTATTAGAACAATTTTATGATTATCAACCTCATCAAGATAAATCACTTGATGAAGCCAATTATAAAAAAGCGGCAGAGCAATTAAAACCGGAAGCGGGTTATAAACTCTATGTTGAATTAGTCATCGCACTTGATTTTCCCAAAGAGCATATTTTGTTTTGCTCTAACCATATCAATGAGCAAAAACATATCCAATCGGTTTTTAAACAAGCCAAGATAGACTTGCCTCTGACTTTCTCCAAAGATGAAAAGGATGCGGTACAAAATTGGATAACCGAACGCCGTAACAACCCTTACTCTGTGCTAAGACGGGGGATTATTGAGGGATGTCAACTTATTCAAAAACACCTATCTAACGACATACCCTTTAGCCAATTTTGTACCAAGAAAAACCGTCAAAATGTGACAGCGCAAAATATGCGCGATTATCTGGAAACTTTACAGAATTTCTTACCGAGACGTGAACCTTCAGATGCCAAGCCGCTCTATAAGTTATTCGTCAGAACGCTATCACATGAATGGGAAGATGATTTTAGCCCTGATAATTTGAAAAGTTCGGAGTTCCCCGATGAAAACACTTTAAAACGCCAAAAAATGTTTGGTTCGATTATCAAATGTACAAGAAATTGGACTGCTCACACCCAAATCTTTGATAAGTTATGCGAACATGATGTGGCTTTTTTGTTTATCGTGGCAATGCGAGCGATGTTCAAACTTTCTGATAAAACAGAAGGTTATGAAAATCTATTATTCCAATTGACAGATAAACTCCAAAAACAAGAACTGAAAACGCTGATAGAAGAACATCCCGACAATCTCTTATCTCACTGCTCAAAAAGCTATTCCCAATTGCTCGAAACCTATGCCCAAGTGTTAAAAAATAAGGGAAAATTACTACAACCACCTAACCCGACACAGTTAGATTTTTCCTCAATATTAAAAACCATGCAATATTGGGATAAAAACAATGAGGCAAAATTCGATTATCTGACAGGGCTTTTCCAAATGTTTTGGCAAGACTTATCTCCAATAACAGTGAAATCATTCACTCCCACGCAAAATCATCAAAAAATCTTCTTTGAGTATGAATATGACTTTGATTTAAACGACTACGGCAAAGAGGATACGGATAGCTTTCTATTTGAATTAGCTCGCAGTATCTATAAAAGAAGTTTTCCCGTCTAAGTATAACGGATGAGCGAGTGGAACGAGTCTCATCAGCAATTAACATAATACGATTTCGACTTTGTTTAGTTTCATTGAAATCAGAGAACTCTTCTAACAATTCAAAAAACAGCGGGATAGCTTTCGAGGCTAAAGTTTTTTGAAGAAAAACTTTAGCCTCGAAATGAATTAACCAATTTTTTTTATGAATGGGGATATTTTACTAATATTTTGTCAGCGCGACGCAACTCTTTTCCATGCTTATCACTCAAGTCTATTGAGAGTCTCTTCTGATAGGTAGTAAAATAAAAACCCATAGCCACTGATAAAGATGTGGGGATTTATGATAAGGGAACCCCGCTTTAATAATCAGTATTCTCAAGTCTTTATTGAGTAATTGTCGTATAAAGGAATTGCTTTTTTTTAAGTTCTCTTTTCTTATTATGTCTTTTTCCGATTATTTTCTATTGCCGTTCATAATACCATAATAATAATTTTATATCAATAACTGGCATCAATTTTATTGAAAATATTGACGCAAAAGCATTGATAATATTGAGAATAGGAAACAGGTTCAGTACTTGAGACTGGTATGCATATGGAAATAAACCGTCAAAATGAAATCATCTCAATTAGTGACGTAAAAACCTGTCCTCTTTTCTCCTGTCTTTCTGAGAGAAACTGACATTTCTCCCATTCCTTATTGTATGCGTTCGAGGTTTTCGTTTTTTTGAAGAAAAAACGAAAACCTCGAACTGATTTTGGCTCAAAAAATGTTCTCGTGATTCTCAAAAAAAAGATTGATGAGTCATTGATTTTTAATGTTCGCATTGCGATTTTTTGGCTTGGATTTCTTCAGTCTCAAGTACTGAGATTATGTATACTTTAGTTAATAACCAGGTTATTGTAAAAAAAATTGTCTCTAAATTTGGTGACATGGCTTATTTAAACGAGTTACAATGATTAGAGTTCATAAAAAATCGTTACAGCAAAAAATATTTCAATCACTAAGTAGTTGAATATTAAGGTTAAAATATTTATTCGTTTCTCAAAGACAAAAATATGGTGCGAAATTTGATGAGTCTAACTCCTTGTATATTAACCACCGAATTTAGAGAAAATACAAAAAATTTGACAAAACAATTTGACAAAACAAAAAAAAATCATATAATTAGGTGTTCGTGGTTTTATCAACAAAAAATTGAAAAAAAAGGTGATTATAGGTCTTTGCAAATGAATAGATAGGATTGAGTTTTTTCTGTGAGATAATGAAATGAAAGGTTAAAAACATTTTTGTCTCAATTTGCACCAAAGACATGCCATAAGGCCATCATGCACGGTTTATTGAGAATAATTTTGGAATGGATGTACATAGTACATGATTAAAACTAAGAAAATACCGTATCCTCTCTAAATTCGGTGGCATGGCTTATTAAAACGAGTTACAATGATTAGAATTCATAAAAAATCGTTACAAGCAGAGGCAAATTGCTAAGTAATTGAATATTAAGGTTAAAATATTTATTCGTTTGTCAAAGACAAAAATATGGTGCGAAATTTGAAGAGTCTAACTCCTTGTATATTAAGCCTCCACCGAATTTAGAGAAGATACCTTAATTATTCGTGGAGAAAGCGAGTATCGATTTTTAGTATCTTCTCTAAATTCAGTGGCAAAAACCTGATCGGTTTTAAAAACTGGTCATATTTAGGCCAGTTTACCTACACTCACTCACTTTTTGAGAAGATACGATTTTTAGTTGCGTCCGATTTATCTTGGTGCCACTTGGATATTGCTAGACATTATACGTTAACAGGCATTTCGAGTGACTTTACCTTATGATTTTGTCGGCGACTCAATTCCATCTTTTTTATTATCACAACGACGAAGTATAACTTTAGAGGAAATGATTTTTATGACTCATTTTTTTTGTAAACGGCGGTTCTTACGCCCCCTTCCATTGGTCTTAGGACTTATGGTGATACCATCATACTTGGCTCTTGCCCAGGCACCTTCGGGATCGACCGAGCAATTGAATACCAATCTGACCACCTTGTCAGGTGGACCACTCAGCTTACAACAGGTGGCCCTTATTACCCTAAAAAGTTCACCTACTCTCATGATGGGAAAACTGGGGGTGCAATCTGCTAGAGCCGGTGCACAAATGCATAGTGGGGCCTTTGACATCTACACTTCTGTGATTGTCAGTGCTGATGAAAAAAGACCACCCATTCCTCAGATGGGTGCTGATGAAGACACACAAGACCTCACTTTTGCGTTAGTCAAAAAATTCAGAACCGGTATTAGCAGCACCATGAGTGCAGGTGTTACCCGAATAGACCAACGTGCTCTTGGCATGCTACCAGACACAATGAATGTTTCTCACCTCAATTTGAATATCACTATTCCCTTATTAAAAGGCAGGGGATATGTTTCAGCGGCCGCCGACGAAACTGCTGCTCTGCTGAAAAGTCAGGCTGCAGAATTAAGTTTTTACCATGGCATTTCAAACTTGTTGCTTGCCAGTACCAAAGCTTATTGGGATTACAAAGCCGCAATAAAAAATCTCGAAATCCAGCAAAAGTCTGAGCAAAGGATACGAGATTGGGCTAATGCTGCGGCAGATTTAGGCAAATCGCGTTATGGGGATAATTTTATTAAAACTTACAAAGCTGAGATATCTCGCATCCAAGGTTATTTAGCCAATAAGCATCGAAACACCATCGCTGCGGCTGAACAGGTGAATAGCACTAAAGGTACTCTAGCTGTCATCATGGGCATTCCTAGCGAACAGGTCGCCAACATAGGTGAACCTTCTGAAGAATTTGCTTTAGAATGGAGCGGGACTTTAGCTAAACTTGAACAGCAACCGATGCAAGATGAATGGGTTGCTATAGCGAAAGAAAAGCGCCTAGATATCCTCGCCGCTAAACTGAACCAAGAGGCATCAGCCGTCAAGTTAGCCAAAATGAGGCGAGATGTGCTACCCAAACTTGATCTCGCTTTAAAGGCGGGTCGTAATGCTATAGAACTAGGCGATGGTTATGGTCGCTATGTTGATGCTTTGAACAGTGATATCCGTGGTACGGATGTTGGGGCAACACTTACGTTTCTTTACCCGTTGGGTAATAATCTTGCTAAAGGCCAACGTGACTTAGCCAATGCCACCCATAAAATTGACGTTATTAAGACGAATGACTTGATGAGGACAATCGGTGTGCAAGTCGGGATCAATACCGGCACACTGAAGCGTAGGTTGAAAGAATCTGTAAAAGCATTACAAGCGGTCGAACTTTATAGCTCTACTTTAGAAGAAAGCTATAATAGCTCTCGTAACCGTTTGTTAGATGATCCCCATATCATCTTCAATATGCTGGATCTTGATGAAAAGCTGACTAAAGCAAACAATGACCTTGTCACTAGTCTACAAGAGTTGGCTAAAGTGATAGCCCAACTCCGTTTTCAGACAGGCACGATCCTCATTGGTGGAAGCATGGACACTGAAGAATTGAAATTGGGAGAACTGTCAAAATTACCTGGTATGTAAATTATGTCTGAGTGACACAATAAGAATTTGAAATGAGAATTTGAAAAATGACAGAAAATACCGTTTCCATGCCGACTATTAAGCAAGAAGTCGGGCAAACTGTACCTTCTCAGCCAAAAAATCATAGAAAGGTACGAAAATCCCAGGCGATGAAAATCGTTAATAAATATGTCTTGTTCTCTGGTGGAACTGGGCTAATTCCTGCTCCATTTTTTGATCAAGTGGCGATTGCTGGTCTGTTAGCCAAAATGTTAAGTGAACTTTGTCAACTTTATGGTGTCAAATTATCCGATCATAAGCTCAAAGCGACAGTTGCTTCGGTTCTTGGAGGAGCTCACTCCGATTGGATAACATATCCCATTGCCAATTATCTACAAAAACTAGCTCCGGGAATTAATATGGTGGGTACTGTTATTACCAGACCTATTATTTCTGGAGCAATCACTTACGCAATCGGCAGACTTTTTGTTAATCATTTTGAGTCCGGGGCATGGTTAAAATGAGTGTGACCTCCATTTGATCTATAGTTTTTCAGATAAGTAATGATCGAGGCTAAAGTTTTTCTTCAAAAAACTTTAGCCTCGATCACCTCTGTACAGGACAAGGTGTGTATTTATAACTCATTGATTTGGTATGTAAAAAAATTTATATGAGAAGAAACGTGCATCAAATAATTTAAAAGACTTTAAAACCAGACC
>JAOZSV010000419.1 GCA_029939505.1 Thiotrichaceae bacterium
AAAGCACCCTGCGTCACATCAGATATGTATTTAACTCAAAAGGGAAATGCTATAATTTCGAGGCTTAAGTTTTTCTTCAAAAAATATTAGCCTCGAAAAAAATTCACAATTTTCACAAAATGGGAACAATTTTAAAAGGGTAGCTTGAAACCATTGGGTAATCCACCCGCTAATCCCGAAAATTTATCTTGACTGGTGCTTTCGACTTTATGCACAGCATCATTGATGGCGGCACCAACCAAGTCTTCCAGCATTTCCTTATCTTCTTTCATGAGAGTTGACTCAATTTCGACACGCCGCACATCATGTCGCCCTGTCATAACAATCTTAACCATACCGCCACCCGATTCACCTGTGATTTCCAAATCAGCCAATTCCTTCTGTGCCGTTTCAAGTTCGCCTTTCATTTTTTGGGCTTGTTTCATTAAACCAGCCAATCCGTTTTTCATCATCTATCCTCTACCCTCTATTAAATATGATTTGAAAAATATTCCATAATCAAGTTTTGATGTTCAACTTTTTCTTCTAAAATTCACTTAAAAACCTCTGAGGTTTTGAAAACCTCAGAGGTTTGGCTACCAATCAAATTCACTTAAAAACCTCAGAGGTTTTGAAAACCTCTGAGGTTTGGCTACCAATCATTTGAAAAAAACAAGAACATCAAGTTTATTGAACCATCTTGGCTCATTCCGCCAATTTTTGAGTTAGGATGGCAAACTCTTGTTTCATTTGCAAGTTCTTAAATTCCAGTAAATCTGGCACCTGGATATTAAGCAACAACTCAAAAGATTTTTGGCTGGTGCGTAATAAATTAATCAACTCTCCACTGACTCTAACCGTTTTATAGGTATTCTGTGCGATTCGTAAATCCGCTTTAGTTTTTTCAGTGGCAAGAACAACTTTGCGACGTTGCGCGTTTAAATGCTTTTTGTATAATTTTGCCGTTTGCAAAGTCAAATTTTGGGCATTAAGGTTAGCTGACAAATGCCGACGACGATCTTTATCGTGTTCTCCGCGCAACAAATTTTGACTGGTTGCTTTAATATCTTGAACATCCACAGTAATTTTAAATATTTTGGGTAAATATTTGTCATCAATATTAGAAATGAACTTTTGCTGCATGTGAACCAGTGTTTTCAGTAACACCGTGTACATACCATAATAACGTTGGCTAATGTCCAAATCTTCACCGCTTTCAATGGTGAGCTTCATCAATTGTTGGCTGATTTTTTTGACATTATCATAGACGAGACTACTTTGAATAATATCGTCTCCCAGCACACTTGATAATAATACATCTAATTGCGCTTCCGTTATAGATAAACCTTTATCAGCGAGTTCTTGGGCAAACTGAGTTTTGAGTTTATCAATTGCGTACTTCTTTTCTTCAATCACTTCAGTTAATTGCTTGATTTTTGCCTCATGATCCGCCACGGTGGTTTGCCAAGTTGAGCGATTTGGGGCAGTGATTTTGTCTTGGCGATGTTGAGAAATGGTTTGTTTCATTTCTCTGATTTCAATTTCAATAAGACGGATACGTTGTCTTGTATTGTTGCTCGGAGAAATACTCAAAATGGCGACGGCTTCATCAAGCAATTCATTGATGTCATTTTGAGTATCTTTCTGATCTCTCGTAAACCAACCAAACCAAGCGGATTCTGGTAACACTTCCTCTTCTTTTTCAAGCACTAACACTTTGTCAAGGGTGGGAGTTATTTCTTTCCAGATTTGAACGAAAAGTCCATCTTTTTCGTTACTCGGTGACGTTGAATCTTCGATAAAACCATCAACCTTTTCAGTGGATTGCCCCCAGATTTTTCCCATCGTTTGCTGGGTTTTTTCCCACCAAGAGGGTTGTTCCTCGTTGTTTTCTTCAATGGCAGAGACACTGCTAACCATCACCACTAATAACAACATCAATAATGGTGATTTAAAATCATATTTATTCATAATAAAATACTCCGTTTTGATTTTTCTTGACTTGAATAACTTATTAAATAGATGTTAATAGTGAGCAATGCGAATTAAGAATTGATTTTTTTTTTGAAAATGGAGTACAACGCTTTAGCTTTGTCAAAGGAGTACAACGCTTTAGCTTTGTTATTTGGAGTACAACGCTTTAGCTTTGTTATT
>JAOZSV010000074.1 GCA_029939505.1 Thiotrichaceae bacterium
GATTTCTAAGCTCGAAACGATGTTTAGGAACAGTCATAAAATAACTTGTATTTTTAGAAACCAAGTTTCTTCAAGAAACTTGGTTTGCCATTAAGTTAAGGACAAACACACAGGTCTGCCCCTACTAAACCCAGCGTATTCAGTGGATGTAGGCTTAACTTAATGGCATTGACCCTACGCTCTCAATACCTGCCAGGTTTTCAAACATGGCAGGTATGAAACATTAGGCAGAAAATACCAATCATTCCTTATCACGTAATAATTTAGGGTGCTGTTCTGAAAAGTAGGCTTTTTCAGCTTGAGTCAGTTCGATGTTTTCTACACCCGTGATCATCGTCTTGATATAATGGAATGGTGTTTTGCCCGTTGTCGTCATGTAAATATGGATAAAGGCAAAAGCCATCATCATAAAGGCTGCCGCTGTATGGAAAAATGTCACGGCTTGAAATAGACTTTGCGATCCTTCCATCACGTTCCATAAATCATACGTCAAGTAAATAATGCCGCTAATCCAGAGGGCAGGACCGATAACGATCATGAAGGTAAGATAAGCCAGCCCTTGTAAGGCATTTTGCTTACGTTGCATAGTCTTATGATGTGGATGCGCTTTGCCAAATAGCATATCCCACGCATAGTAGCGGATAACGGCGGGCAACCCCTGAATTCTTGGCACAAACTGTTTCCAGTTATCGGTGGTGAAATTCCAGAAGGTTGTGAACAACCATAACAGTAACAACAGGATAGCACTGTAAGTATGGATAGTGACTGCCGTTTCAAAATCAATCACGTTAAATGTGCCATGTATCACGAAGCCACTAAAGGCGAGGATAAATATCAGAACCGCTTGTGACCAATGCCAGAATCGCTCATAGCGTGTATAAATGACAACGGCGTTTTTTTCTTTTTCCATTATTTTTCACCTCCAATCTGACAGGATTTGTTAATTCTTTTATAGCATAAGATACGCATAACAATATGCAAAAAGATGATCAGGAATACGCCGAGAATGGTCAGATAACCAATGATGTCGAGCCATTTGAAATAATCACGGCCTGGCATATAGAAACTTCTGAGTTCATTCAAGCGTCCTTTTTCACCACGCGCATGACATTCGGAACAGGTGAGCGCATCTTCTTTTGGGGAAACCATGTGGTTAATAGGCCAGTAGGAATAAGTTTCGATAAAATCATATTCTCCACTGTAAGGAATGCCATTTTTTTCCATGCCAACCTTGATGGCATTCTCATAGTTATAATTACCCCATAATGAGTTTTCATCTTCACCCCATAAGTGCATATAGACTAGGGTGTTATTACCCTTATCATAAGGCTGAGTCGTGTGCATACGTTTGAAGGGCCAAATGCGTGATTTGGGATCATTAAAATCGCCAGTAAAGCCATTTATGTCAATAGGTGCTTTAGCTGGATCGAATTTCGTGTGAATCGTTGTATAGTTCATCACACCATCAAACCAAGCATAATGGGGATTGAAGTTTTCATTATAAACAAAATCTCCCTTGATTGATTTGTAGGTGGCACGGTGCTCACCATTGCCTTGGGTATATTCTTTGAGTTTGTAACCCTCACCATCTTTGAGTTTGCCCATCGTGCGCCAATCCCAATCAACCTTGGTTGCAACTCCGCCTTTGGCAATCTTGGGAATATGGCAGGTTTCACAGGCTACTCTGTCGGCATGACCATTGAGTTTAATACCTTTCAGCGTGATTTTGGAATGAGGTAGAGAACTGTGGCAACTTTCACAAGTGGCGCGTTGCCGAGGTATGCCGGGTTTTCCTTGACCGATATTATCTTTGGCGTGCATCTGATAACGGCTTCCAACCCATTGGTGTCCTTCACCATTATCAACATGGCAGGTAATACAGGCAAAATTTAATCCCTCACTGTCCATGTGGACATCAATTTCTTTAGAGGGATTAAAAAGTACTGATGAGAGATCGCCATGTTTCACATTGTCGCCACCGCCACCGTAAAAATGACAGGTACCACAATTATTGCGCCCTGGCATTTGTACGCTTTGTGCGACTTTTGCCCATTCAATCGGTTTTTTCCCTTCAAACATGATTGAGCAGGATTTATTGCCTTTTGAAGTGGGAGTTCTGTAATAGGTGCCAGTGGATTCATGACAGACAAGACAGTCAATATTTTCCTCGTTGGTAAAATCGAACGTATCATCTTTCCACCCGTATCCTGCATGGCATTGGGCGCACATACCTTCGTTACCTTTGGCATTGGTACAGTAGTTGTTGATCAAAGTTGATTTGCCCAGTTCTTGCCCAGTGATTGGGTGCTTGTATTTCCAAGTCCAATGAATACTTTTTATGAACTGGCTACCCGCTTTATTGTGACAACTGAGGCAAGCCTTGGTGACTTCTGGACCACTGGAAAATGGACCTTCAAGTTCCTTGAGCTTTGAGTGATCTGTCGTACTTGCTTTGTTCTTATTGAACGCTGCAATAGTCGCCTTGAGATCAGTGGCACCACCCGTTTGTGTATATTCGGATATGCCCATCTCAATTTTGGGTTCTGTCTCTGCGGAGACATTTACAGCCATTAAAATACCCAGGGCAGAGCCAATTAGATATAAAGAGCTGAAAGTTTGTGTTCGCACGCCATTATCAGCGAGCCGTTTTTTTCTCATTTAAAAATTTCCTGGTTAGTTAATATTTTACTGAAAACTTCTGAAAAGTTTGTCAGTTATCTTTCTTGTTACAAGGGCAAACACAGTGCAACCGACGATAAATCTCGTTGATGCAAAAAATATCTTCATGCTTTGCCACAAAGTTCAATTAAATCAATAGGTGTTTAATTTGAATAAATTTTGACTTTTGTTTTTTCTCCTTTCAGAAAAAAAATTCATGAAATACCCGCCTCGTACTCATTTAAATTAATTAACTGAGTAAATTCATCAATAACAATGGCAGAACTTGCGGATGCCGTTGACACTTCAATTAAGTGTACCAGGGTACAAAACATATACCTGATGATATTTTTGGCTGGAATATCCAATTATCCGACACACTTTTATCGCATAAAATTTATCACCTCCTATTAGCCTTGATCTCAATTTTGAGATCATTAATTTCAGGAAACCTCTCAAAATAATATTCTTTAACCTCATCAAAATCGTCATAAAAAAATTTTTGAAAGACTAAAAGTTCTATGGGCGTATTATTCTCTATTTGAACTAGCCTTTCATAGAGAATTTATGAAGATTTTAATTATTGTAGCACATCTTCATCCATTAAAGCACTTTTGAGTTCCTATTATGCGAATTAAGAATTAAAATTGGAGTCTAAAGCTGAAGCGTTGGGCGTTTTTTGGACGGATTGGCCAAGCTAAAGCGTTTTCGATGTTTTCGTTTTTTGAAAAAAAACGAAAACATCGAACTCTATTTGACAAAGTTAAAGCTAATTTTCCAATCTATCCCACTAGTGCATGGAGGCACATATTTCCAGTCCCCTTAACAAAGTATGATAAAATAAAAAAACTCACATAAAAATTAAAGATAATAAATTATGAAAATAGAAATATCAAATACTGAACGTCAAGAGTTAGAAAAAATTGCAGCAAAACGTAGCAATTCACACTCTCAAGTTGTCCGTAGTAGGATAATATTGTTATCTAATGAGGGCTTTGGCTCTCGTAAAGTGAGCAGGATGTTAGGAATTTCTCGTGACGCTGTGCAAAGATGGCGAAAACGATGGGTTGATTCTAAACTTAAAAATGTAAAAGAACGTTTAGAAGATGCTCCAAGACCCGGTGCGCCTGCTACATACACCCCCGAACTGTGCTATTGTAGCATTAGCTTGTGAACTACCCGTAGAATCTGGTCGTCCTATAACTCATTGGACTCAAGAAGAATTAGCATCTGAGGTTATAAAACGTGGAATAGCTAAAAAGATATCCCCCCGTTCAGTGGCACGCTTTTTAAATGAAGCTAACTTACAGCCTCATCGTCGAAGTGGTTGGTTAACTCCCAAGCAAGACGAAAATTTCGACGAAAAATGTGATCGAGGCAAAAGTTTTTGCACGCAAAAACTTTTGCCTCGTTCTGAGATTTGTGATACCTATACAAAGGCCATAAAACGAAATGAACAAGGAGAAAAAACCATTTCCATTGATGAAATGACTGAAATTCAGGCATTAGAACGAGTTGCTGAGACGAAACCAATGATACCTGGTAAACCAGAATACCAAGAATTTGAATACATACGTCATGGTACGCAAACACTTATAGCTGGTTTTGATGTGGCAACCGGGCAGGTTATTGGTGAAGTTGGTGACACTCGCACAGAGAAGGATTATGCCGATTTTGTTGAAAGCGTTATATTAACTGAACCATCTGATACTTCGTTCCACATAGTCGCTGATAACTTAAATACCCACGTTTCAGCGTCAATGGTACGCTTAGTTGCTCGTGAGTGTGAAATGACAGATGAGCTTGGTATAAAGGGAAAAGAAGGCATTCTGAAATCAATGGAAACAAGAGAAGAATTTTTACGTGACCCAACTCACCGTATCGTTTTTCATTTTACCCCAAAACACTCATCATGGCTTAACCAAATTGAAATGTGGTTTTCCATTTTAGCACGAAAAGTTACTAGACGCGGAAATTTTACCTCTAAAAGTGACTTAAAAAACAAGCTCAATGCGTTTATTCAGTATTTTAATGAAACTATGGCTAGAGCTTTTCGATGGACTTATCAGGGGAAGCCATTAACTGCTTGAAAGGTGGGCTGGAAATTTATGCCTCTATGCACTAGTGTAGAAATTCTTCGTCAAATGCGTATCATCTTTTAGATGAAACAGAAGTAGAATTAACGATATGGGCAGCGAAATTCACTTCCTAAATTTCCTTTACCTGGCTACTTGGCTTTGTCGGGTTACTTTGCGGCGCAAAAAAATCTAACCTGACCTACCTGGCTGAGGTTGAAGTGTGGTTGCAGGGGCAAGGGGTGTTGACGGCGTTTTTGGAGTTGTTGGAGTTGGAATCGACCCCAATCAATTTTGGACTCCAGCAAGTGTTGGGTGCATAAGCGATAGCGTCATGCACAAAATCTCGCTACGTGTCTGCCCTTAACTTAATGGCATTGACGCTCCAGCGTGGGAACGATGGAAATTTATAAGGATAAAGTAAATGTCTTATGGTACGTTTAAATCAGTTGGAGAAGTCGCAAAAATATTTGATATTGAAGTAGTTAATAGAACATCATTTGTCAATAAAAAAACACTTGAAGTTTCAGATATATTACTCTCCATGATAGAAGAAGAGTTACATGATGATACTAATTATGTAAGTGAATACGCAATTTGTGAAGCTATTATTCGACCTATTTTAAAAACGGTTGCAAAGAATTATTCTCTCAAAGTTTGGTCTCATGTCTCTTATGATGTAGATAAAGAAAAAGGATTAGTTGGCAAACCTGATTATCTAATTGCAGCAAGAACCAAATATGGAACCATGGCAAGACCATCTCTTTGTGTTATAGAAGCCAAACAAGATAATTTTGAGGAAGGATGGGCACAAGCTTTAGCTGAAATGGTCGCATCCTCTTTACTTGGAACCACCATTTGTTATGGAATCGTATCAACCGGCGAATTTTGGCAATTTGGAAAATTAGAAAACAATGTTTTTGTGATAGATTCAATATCTACATCCGCAATTGCTGATTTACAAAATGTTCTTAACATTATTAATTGGCTGTTTTATGAAATTTCATCGGAAAATATTGTAAAATGATCTGAAATTATTTATCTAAAAAACGAGAGTTTAAGAGGTTGTTAAATATGATATATGCTTTGAAAGAACGGAGTTCCATTACTTTTTTGCGGTCGAAAACAGCAAATGGCATTGCTGATGAATTGGGTTCAATCGATCCCCAGAGAAATGGCTAAATCTCGTGCGCTGTTATACCTGACACGGTCACAACTTGAACTTTTTTCACTTCCTTAAAAGATTGAAATTTTAAAGTAAGCAATGAGTCTAACTCTGGAATGGTGAATGATGAATGGTTTTCGAGGTTTTAGTTTTTTGAAAAAAAACTAAAACCTCGAACATTGTTTTTTAGTATAATATTATTTTTAATGGAATGGGGATCAACTTTTGGTTAAAAAATCCGAGTTTTCACCACCCCAGTCTAACTCTTCCTTATAAAGTTTCAGAAATCAAAATGTTGGAAAGAGACCCGTTGATAAATATTTATCGCCTCTATCACAAATAATGGCGACAATAACGGCATTTTCTACTTCTTTGGACAAACGCAATGCGCCCGCGATTGCGCCACCTGATGAGATGCCACAAAAAATGCCCTCTTCTACTGCTAAAGCACGGGTAATGTCTTCGGCACTTTTTTGATCCATATCAATAATACGGTCGATCTGTTTTTCATCAAAAATTTTTGGTAAATATGCTTTAGGCCAGCGACGAATTCCTGGTATCTTTGCGCCTTCTTCAGGTTGCAATCCAATAATTGAAATAGCCGGATTGACTTCTTTTAAGTAGCGCGATACACCCATAATCGTACCTGTCGTACCCATTGAACTGACAAAATGGGTCACTTTACCATTGGTGTCGCGCCAAATTTCTGGTCCTGTGGTGCGATAATGGGCAAGTGGATTGTCTGGATTATCAAATTGGTTGAGAATTTTGCCCTTTCCTTCTTGTTCCATTTGCAAGGCGGTGTCGATTGCTTTTTCCATCCCCCCTTTTTGTGGTACCAGTATAATTTTAGCACCAAAAGCGTTCATCATTTGCCGCCGTTCTATAGTCATATTGTCGGGCATGATTAATATCATTTGATAGCCTTTAATAGTGGCAACCATAGCTAAGGCGATACCTGTATTACCGCTCGTTGCTTCAATTAAAGTATCACCGGGTTTAATTTCACCCCGTGCTTCGGCTTCTTTAATCATGCTTAATGCGGGACGATCTTTGACGGAGCCAGCCGGGTTATTACCCTCTAATTTTGCTAAAATAATGTTACTGGTGTTACCCGGTAAACGTTGCAAACGGACTAGCGGCGTGTTACCGACAAATTGTTCAATGGTTGGAAATGTCATGAGTGATCAATTTTTTTCAGTGTCGTTTATGGCGGATAAAGACCTGTCAGGTTTCCAAAACCTGACAGGTCTTGGCGTTTTGCGGATAAAAATTGACAGGTCTTGGCGTTTGGTATTTTTTGGGAGTGGCCTATCATGTCGAAAACGACAACATCGTTTGACGAATGAATTGTAAATCTTGCCAAGATTTGCTCTTTTCTCGCGGAGAACGTAATAAATACGCAGGGTGGTAAGTCACTATCAAGGGAATCTTATTTTTACCATATTCAAAGCGTTGTCCACGTAATTTCCCTATCGCCTGATCAGAAGATAATAAATGATGAGCGGCTACTCTGCCAACTGCAATAATTAATTTTGGTTTAACTAAGGCAATTTGATAGCGCAATTTGATATGACAACTGGCGATTTCATGGAGATGGGGATTACGATTCTCTGGCGGACGACATTTAATAACATTGGTTATATACACAGATTCTCTTTTTAAATCAATGGCATATAACATATCATTGAGTAATTTCCCCGCACGTCCAACAAAAGGTTCACCTTGAGCATCTTCATCGGCACCGGGTGCTTCACCAATGAGCATTAAATCTGCTTGACGATTGCCAATACCAAATACGGTTTGAGTACGAATTTTATGTAATTCGCAATCGGTGCAATTGGCAAAGCGATTTTGTAAGGTATCCCAATCTAACATGGTGTTCTCTTTAGAAGGCGAACTGCTTTCTTTAGAAGGTTCTATGTTCTCTTTAGAAGGCGGTTCAATACTTTCTTTAGAAAACGGTTTTTCAGTCGTCAATGCGGGTTCGGCATGATGTGTTACCCTGTTTACCTGAACATCCGATGTTTTTTCAGTTTGAAGAGGTTCAGGTGTCGCAGCGACATGAGACTCTTCCGCTGGAAGAGTTCGCCGCACCCAAATTTGTATGCCCATTGTTTTAAGATATTGGGCATGAAGATTTTTATGATCTCGGTTTGTCATTAGATCAATTTAATGTGAGTTTTGTGATAATTGGGCAATGCGCTGTTTTAAAATCTCATAAGCAAATAGGGCGAGAAAGATATCTGCCCATAACTTGGTAATATCTTCAAGTGATAAGCGTAATAGCATTTGCGACGGGAATTTTGCGTCAATAACCACCATGATGGCAAAAAAAACGGCGGCACTGTATAAAAAAACGCGAGCCGCTTTTGTTTTTTGACGGAGATTCCCAAGCCATACCAGCAGCCCTATTTCTATTAGCCCTAGCCCTAAGATTAAATAAGCATCATTGCGCCCTAACCAGGCACCAATTTGTTCATGTATTAAAAAGCGTTCATCAAAACCAAGGTATGCAAACATAATAATTTGCGAGAGGTAAAATAAATAGTCTTTTCGCTCTTTAATCTTGTTCACACATAATAAACAAATCCCAAATAGGAGGGCAGTCGCCCAGAGTAAGAAGACACTTAATGTGGTATTAATGCCATAAAACAGGATTTTATCTGTACCAATATCAGTCACAAATTGTCGTACAAAGTCTTGTGAGGTTTGCCACTCAATAACCATCAAGGTGAGGCTATAGACGGCTAGTAATAAAAACAAGAGGATACGAGGAATAGTCATAATTGATACCGTCGAGCAATCAACATTGCGCAAAAAAATAAACTGTACATGCCTATCACTTCAAATGCCTCTTCAAAACAGGTTAAAATGGAGGCACTTTGATTGAGAGAATCTAAGTACCATTCAAAAAGCTCAAAGACAAATACGCCTGGTAGGCAAAAGAAGGCTAAAAATAAGGTAAAGTATGCCCATTGGCGTTGCCTATCCTGGTTTGTTGGCATCTGAGCAATCACCTTTCGCAAGAAATAGCCCATCATCAATAAACCAGCTAATAGAAAGGGAGCAAATAGTATAATCCAAAAGTAACCCCTATTATCGGGAGGCGCATTTATCCAGAGGTTGCTGGCAAAGCGTTGAAAGGATTTTCCTACCGTTTCGTGAAGACTCGCCACTTCATCAGCAGAGAGTAAAACCGCGCCTATCGCCGTTAATTTAAACGTAAAACGGGTGATGCGGGAAATGATAAAACTGGGCGATGTTCCCCAGCCAAGCAATAAAAAGGCGAAACCTGTACTCAGGAAAATCATACTTGAGAACCAAGTCGCCAGCGTGTTTTCTTCACGCAAATCTAGCAATTCCAATATCCTATGCAAATTGATTCCAAATAGCCTTTGCCATTCAGTTCCTTGACTGAAATAAGCTATAAAGGTGGTTAATATGAAAAATAGGGTTATTAGGAATAAGGGTATTGCTAGTTTTTCTAGGAGGGAATGAATTTTAATAATTTAAAGTCCTCAAATAATTGTTTTCAAAGCTAAAGCGTTGAACTCCACTCCAAAGCTAAAGCGTTGAACTCCACTCCAAAGCGAAAGTGTTGAACTCCAGAACAAAGCGTTGGATTCCAATTCAAAGCGAAAGTATTCGAGGTTAAGAGTTTTTTGCAGTTTCTGTTATAATTTTTTGTCAAATGCCAGCTGATTTAAGTTGTTATAAATCTTTTAATCTTGGATTAAAATATTCACTTATTTCTAACTGGAAACTGATGTGACGCAAAGCTATTCTATTCGAGCTTAGAAATCCGATTTTTTTTTCAAAAATCGGATTTCTTAAACCTTTTGGAAACATAGTGCGTAACATCAGCTGGAAAGTGAAAACCTATTAATTCAAATTCAAATTCAAATTAACAAAACTATGGGATACTATATTTCACGCAATACCCAAGTAGAAGAGTCTCATCTGTCACTTTCTTTTCATCATTCTTATACGAAAGCCAGGCTGATTGGTGCTTTGCTCAAGTTTGATGATAAATTTAACGTTTTTTCTGACTTGAATCTAAGGATTGAAGACAGAAATTATAAGCCTGATATTTGCCTATACCCAAAACAGGATATTAATCTTTCGTTGCCAGATGTCAAATCCGTTTCTGAAAAGCCCATGTTGGTGGTTGAGATACTTTCTCAAAATCACAATATAGAAAATATATTGGATAAATTCTTTAGCTATTTTACATCTGTCGTCAAATCGTGTTGGTTGGTTATTCCCGTCGCAGGAACTGTGGTTGTTTATTCCACACCAGAGAATGCAGAGCGATTTACAACAGGGAATATTGTTGATAAACAACTGAATATACAAGTACCTCTACAAGATATTTTTGAATGAGGAGAAATTTGACTATAGTTGAGACATCAATATCAACACGAAAAGTGTTAATGCTATTATTGGGGTGATTTTCTAGGCGGGTATGTACAGTTTGAGTCAGGTTATTAAAACCTTGATGTTGAAATTTCAGTTTTTTGGATGTTCACTTTTTCTAAAGTGAACAACAAAAAAATGGTGGCTATGGGTGGACTTGAACCACCGACCTCAGCATTATGAGTGCCGCGCTCTAACCAGCTGAGCTACATAGCCAATTAAGTAAAGCTTAAAAAAAGAGTATTATGAAGTTTTTTAAAAAAATTGTCAAGCAAAACTTTTAAAAAAAGTTGAAATTAATTTTTAAACCCGTGAAAATCAAACCGCCGTTTTATCATTTTCTTCAATGATTTCATAATCATGCGTAATTTTTACCGTCTGCTCTAACATAGCAGAGACAGAGCAATATTTTTTTGCGGATAAATCGACTGCCTGTTTAACATGCGTACTTTTTAAATTGCAGCCTGTAATGATAAAGTGAATATGAATTTGAGTAAATACTTTGGGAAAACAGTCGCTACGCTTTCCTTCAATTTCTATAACGCAATCCGTGATCTGTTGCCGCTTTTTTTTAAGGATGCTCAAAACATCCATAGCAGTACAACTACCTAATCCCATTAATATCATTTCCATTGGACGGACACCTAAATTACGTCCACCAATTTCAGAGGCACCATCTATCACTACCCCATGCCCACTATCTGCTTCCCCAATAAGACAAGCATTTTCTACCCATTTGATACGTGCTTTCATCTTAAATATCAATTAGTAATTAATAATTAATAATTTGTCATCAGTAATTAATTTATCACCAATAACCCCAATGTACTAAAGATTTTGTAATCTTGTTAATTTTACTTTAGCAAAAATGTTATATGATTATCAAATATATTAAATAATATTAAAATATATATTTTAATAATTATAAAATATGTTATGCTGTATGAGCGCATCGGAAAGTGTTAAGGCTATCACAAACGACCAACTTTAAGCAAATATGTTAGGGTAGAAATTTGAGGTAATAGTCGTTATAATTACACAGATGGATTGGTCTATAAATTTCTCAATCAAGATATTTCAAGGAAAACGGTTATCCAATGCAAGTGACCAGAGTTGAACGACATATTGTCGATATGAATCAACGATTGATTGATTTATCTTATGCCTCAAAAAATTTATATAATTGCGCCACATTTATTATGCGGCAAAATTTTATAAAAAACCATAAGATTATCAATTATGGAACAATGGATAAGATTATCAAACGTGATTATCCAGAGGTTTATAAAGGTCTGCCAGCACAGTCTTCACAACAATGTTTAAGATTAGTTGAAAAGAATTGGAAGTCGTTTTTTAAAGCAAATCAGGAATATAAAAAGAATCCTGATAAATTCAAAGGTATTCCTAAATTACCGAAGTATAAGGACAAAGAAAAGGGTTTGAATCTCGTTATCTTTACCAATCAACAATGTAAATTAAGAGATAATCAAATTCATTTTCCCAAAAAGGCTGAATTGCCAGAACTAAATACAACCGTTGATAATCTTCAACAAGTACGCATTATCCCAAAATATCAACATTTTGTGATTGAGGTCGTTTATAAAAAAGAGGTGTCAAATTACGAATTAACTCATGATAATGTTTTAGGTATCGACCTTGGATTAAATCACTTAGCTACATTAGTCTCAAATCAACCAGATGTACATCCTATGTTGATAAATGGCAAGCCGTTAAAATCCATCAATCAATACTTTAATCAGAAGAAAGCCAAACTGATGTCGTTTATCGGTGAGAGAGGTACAAGTCATTCAATTAGCCGACTGTCAAAAAAACGTCATCAAAAAATAGATGATTACCTGCATAAAGCAAGTAGAAACATTATTGATTATGCAGTAGAAACTAATAGTGGTTTAATTATTATCGGTGAAAACAAACACTGGAAACAGGAAATAAATATTGGCAAAAAGAACAATCAAAATTTTGTTTCAATCCCTTATGATAAATTCAAAGCAATGATTGAATACAAGGCCGAAGAATTTGGTATTGATGTTATTTTTACCGAAGAATCCTATACCTCCAAATCAAGTCACTTAGACAATGACCCATTACCAGTTTATAAAAAGGGTGAATCACATCACTTTACTGGTAAACGTGTAAGTAGAGGTTTGTATCGATGGTCGAAGGGTATAATTAATGCCGATTTGAATGGTGCGATGGGAATCGTTAGAAAAGTAGTTCCAGAAACTCTTGATTTACTTATAGAGATACGGAATAGAGGTGCCGGGTTCGCACCATTTAAGGTTATGAATACATTTTAATAAAATACTTTCGAGGTTTCTGTTTTTCTCCTAAAAACAGAAACCTCGAACATATATTTTAATAAAGATTGATATTAATCGAACCTACTGAAAAATTCTTATGGCATAAATAAAAAAAGGAGCAAAAATGTCTAATTCGCACTTTGAAGATATGGAAAAAGAGGAAATACCGACACAAAAATTCTCATGGATTTTTATGGGTATTTTTGTATTAGTCTTGTCGGCTATGACAATGGGCATTATCTTTGCCGTGGAAGAGTATAGTCAATGGCAAGATCATCAAAAAATCCAAGCGAACCTCTTGCAAGGCGATGGAACAGCGATTGAAACCCTTGAACGTTCAGACACTGAAACTGCCCTCAAAATTCTTGAGGGTGAACAGGTTAAAAAAGCGGTTGTTGATTATTACCTCCAACATGTTGAACGTCCCTTGTTCACTATCTCAGAAACTTATCATGAAACCGTTTTAGGTGAGATTTTAAAAGATGATCAGGTTTATCACACCTTGATTACTTCTTATAACCAAAAAATGGATGCTGAAATTCAAGTTGATAATTTCAAGCAAGCCTTTTTATGGTTAAATGCCCTCAAAGATAAATATCCTCATTCGACAGAATTATCTGAGAAATATGAGGAGGTTGAGAATAAGAAAAATGATCGCTTAAACGAATTCACTCGACAATACCAAGAATGTCTTGATAAAACAGAGAAACCATTGGCTGATAGAATCCACTGTATGGTTGCTGCTCGGCAAAAAATTGAGTATATCGGTATTGAACATAGCTTACCCACTGATCCTAATTTGCCAGTAATGTATGCTGAAGCTATTGAACAAAGCCTGGCAGAAAAAAACGATGAAGAAACAGAAAAATGGCTATTAGAGTGGCAAAATGTATTGCCTGCTTCTTCAGAAGAACGTGATCATTTCCAACAAAGATTAACGCTTGCTAAAGAACTTGAACATGTTATTGCTGATCTGACTGGCTCTGATGATGAGAAGATTAAACAGAGGCTAAGTCAATTGACTGTTGATTCCGCAGTAGAAGCAAAAGTATTTGAAATACCTCAAGTTAAAAATAATTTAGTCAGTTATTACATTAATGAAACATTGGCTTTTGTTAAAACGGGGGAAGTCAATATTTCTTCTATCACAATGGCACAATTGGAACAAATTATGCCAGTGCAGGGGATAAAAAGAGCACAATCCATAACAATAGCACAATCCGTTGCAAAACCTTCAGTTAGTGAAGTATCGAAGCCTTCTTCCCTAAAAAAAGAAGCGATACCAGCGATACCAGCGATACGTGTGACTAAGCAGTCGACTCAAAAAGTGGTTCGGTTGCTACGAAAATGTCAAAGACATCTTAAAGCAAATCGCCTGACTTCCGGTAATGGAGGTACGGCTTTGGATTGCTATAACACGGTATTGAGAAAAGATCGAAATAATTCTGAAGCATTAAAGGGCAAGAGAGAAATAGAAAAGCGTTACGCAATTTGGGCAGAATCCGCCTTACGAAGAAACCAACTAAGTAAAGCAGAAAAACATATTGCGAAGATAGCAATGGTGAATCAAAACTCTAAGCATTTAAGGCGGTTAAAAAAGAACTTAAAAAAAGCGAGATTCGCTCTGACAGAACAGAAAAAAGTGGCTGCCCTGAAGGAAAAAAAGCCAACGACTCAAAAAGAAAAGCCAACGACTCAAAAAGCAATGATTCAAAACAAAATGGCTTTGTTGCTACAAGAATGTCAAAGGCATTTTAAAGCGAACCGCCTCACTTCCGGCAATGGAGGTACGGCTTTAGATTGTTATAATACCGTATTGAGAAAAGATCGAACTAATTCTGAAGCATTAAAGGGCAAGAGAAAAATAGAAAAGCGTTACGCAATCTGGGCAGAATCCGCCTTACGAAAAAACCAATTAAGTAAAGCAAAAAAGCATATTGCGAAGATAGCAAAGATTAATCGAAAATCTCAATATTTAAGGCGATTGAAAGAGCGTTTAAACAAGGCTAGACAAGCGAACAATAGGGAAGTGCAACAACGTACTGAACGGCGGGAAGCGCAACGACGGGAAGAAAAACAACGACGGGAAGAAAAACGACGTACTGAACGGCGGGAAGCGCAACGTACTGAAAGGCGTGAAGCGCAACGACGGGAAGCACGGAAGGAAAAACGACGTGCTGAACGGCGTGAAGCACAACGGCGGGAAGCACAACAACGGAAGGAAAAACGACGTGCTGAACGGCGAGAAGCACAACGACGGGAAGAAAACCGCCGTCAGCGGGAAGCGCAAAGACGAACAACGAGTGCTTGTAAAGGATGCAATTGTTCTGCACTTCGTAAACAAATGTCAATGGGTGTTAAAGAGTTGACGCAAGCGCAAAGGCGTTTTTTAGCTCAATGTCATTGAATTTAATTAGGTATGCGAATTAAGAATTAAAATAGGAGTTCGAGGTTTAAGTTTTTTAAAGAAAAACTCAAACCTCGAATGTACTCCAAATCACAAAGTATTCCATTTTCAAAAAAAATTCAACTCTTAATTCGCATTAGGTGTTTTCGTGTTTTCATCTAAATTGTAGTTTAACGCTTTAACTTTGGGCGAACTTAAATAAATAAGAAGGTATCCAACAATGTTTCATATTAATCCGATTTTGATTAAATCAATTAAGTTGAGCTTATTGATATTAAGTTTCAACTTCCTCATTTCATGTACCTCGCAACAACCCAAACCTTCCCAAGGTTCTACTGGTTCAACTGAATCAAAAATTTTCACGCTGGAAAAGCCAACTCCTGCTGATGATATTGATAAAGTTTTTGGTGTGAAAATTGATGAAAGCGATGATGTGATAAAAGAACCTCTTCTGCTGAAAAAACAAGCAGTGGTGGTTGTTGATGAAGTCGTCGATGAATCTGTCGAGGTGACTGATAAATCTATTGATAAAGATGAACTCGTTGATGATGATTTAATCAATTTAGTCGATGAAGAAAACTATAATTCGTTAGAAACGGAAGCCTTACTTAATCAAGCAGAAGCCCTGTTTGAAAATAATGAATTTGAGAAAGCACTATTTTTATTCAAACTCGCTGTTAAACGTTCTGATGCACCGTTTGTCAGAACATACGCCAGCTTATATCAAACTTACCTTAAATTGGGAGAACAAGCCGCGGCAGAAGACGCTTTTTCTAACTTATTAGAAGCCCGCCTTATGGAAAATAAGAAACTGAATTTTAAGTTTTTATTTGCCGTTAATTCAAGCGAATTTATTGATGACGTTGAGTTAAAAAATGAATATTTATTTTGGTTGCGTCAAATTGCCCGTTATTTTGATGAAAACAGTCTTTGTTCACTGATAGTTGGTCATAGCAGCGTCACAGAAGATGCGAATAACCAGGAATTATCCTTAAAACGCGCTAAAAAAGTTCAAGAATTAATGGCAGATAATTTTCCTGTCATCAGGCAAAGCTCAAAAATCATCGGTGAAAGTGCCAATGAAAATATGATTGGCACTGATAGTAACGATGTAATGGATACCCTTGATCGGCGGGTTGAAATAATTGTTTTTAATTGTTCTCAGTGAACTGACGTGAGTATAAGGCAAGTGTTGTGAAACAGCAAAAACAGTGCAATTACACTGAACTTAATGGTAATCAGTGTATGAACGATGCTGAATCAAATGGACTTTGTTATTGGCACGATCCAGATACGGTTAAAACAGGCGATGATCTCAAACAACGTCTCGAAGAATATGCCGCCTCTGGACGTTCAATGGCGGGCTTTTCTTTAAAACATGCCAATTTGGAAGGCATTAATTTGATCAATCGGGGGAATAAAACGGGTTTTAATTTATCAGATGCTGATCTCTACCATGCCAATTTAAGAAATGCACATTTATTCCTTATCAATTTGCAGGGTGCTTCATTAATGAAAGCGGATTTGAGCAACGCCAACTTGAACTGTGCCAATTTGGAAAAAGCCAATTTACTGGCTACAAATCTAAAAAATGCCAGAATGGAACATGCTCGTTGTGGAGAGAAGGTTATGCAAGAGGATAAAGCATTTATAGCCCTTAAACAGGGGAATTTAGAGAGTGCTTTGGATTTTTTTCAGCAATCTGAGGAAATTTACCGTTGTTTGCGTAAAACTTATGAGGCGCGAGGTTTGTTTGAACATGCTGGCACTTTTTTTTATAGAGAAATGGTGATGCGCCGTTTTCAAATACCGCCTTATTCTTTAAAACGTGCTTTTTCAAAAATCGTTGATTTTTTTTGTGGTTATGGTGAAAAACCGCTACGAGTGATTATATTTTCCCTTTTACTCATTTTCAGTTGTGCCGCCGTTTACTTTGGTTTAGGCATTAAAGGGGATACGATAATTATTTATGATAGCCAATTAAGTCTGGTGGAAAACGTTTTTATTTTTGGTAATTGCGTCTATTTTAGTGTGGTTACATTTACCACTTTGGGATACGGTGATTTTTCGCCTATCGGTTTGACAAAACTGATTGCTTCTTTTGAAGCCTTTACGGGTTCCTTCATAATTGCCCTGTTTGTCGTTGTTTTTGTTAAGAAAATGACTCGTTAATTAAGCACATCCTAAAGAAACACGTTCCAACTCTCCTATTTCACATTTTGATAATTGAAAATGCTTATTACTCGATCATCAAGTTTTCTCGTTTTCGAGGTTTTTGTTTTTTGAAGAAAAACAAAAACCTCGAAACCAAACAATAACTACAAGGATTGTATATAAGAAAGGATTTCAACTGCTAAATGCATTGAAAATGGAGTACAACGCTTTAGCTTTGTATTTTGGAGTACAACGCTTTAGCTTTGTCAATCCAAAAAAACGCCCAAAGCTGAAGCGTTGGACTCCATCTTTAACTCTTAATTCGCATTACTAACGACAAGAATTGTATATCAAAAAGGATTTCAAGCAAGTACAACCACGATCTAATCCATTCGAGGTTCAAGTTTTTTGAAGAAAAACTTGAACCTCGAATATTATATATAATCCTTGTAGTTATTGTCTTTGATAAAAAACTTGATGATCGAGTATTAGCGATTTAAAAAAAATTGATAGTTAAATCCGATTGTAGTCTATTCGAGGTTTCAATTTTTCTTCAAAAGAACTCAAACCTCGAATGGACTCCTCCAATAATACTTATTTCAACCGTTCAATTCCCATTGCTTTGAGGATATATTTCTCAAATATCGGTTCCGACGTACCCTTTTTCATCTTACGCATAAAATACTTCTCAAAAGCGATTTTAGCCGTGTGCACCCATTTACCCGTTTTATACCAAGTGAGATTGCGCGGTGGAATTTGCGGTATCGCCACAAAAGCCGCCCCAGTATCCCCAAAATCGGCTAAACAGATCGCACTCCAAGTACCCGTTTCAGCAGGTGCTTTGCCATTGAGTTCACTCGCAATATTACGCACAATAGCTGTTACCATCGACTCGATCATATAACCCGTCTTTGGCGTACCCGTGGGAACTGGCGTAGCCTCGACAGGCGGGATAGCAATACACACACCTGCAGCATAAATGTTTTTATAAGTTGGATTGCGCTGATACTCGTCAACCATCACAAAACCACGCGGATTGCACAAATTTTTCACGTTGGCAACAGCATCAACTCCCTTAAATGCCGGTAGCATCATTGAGTAATTAAAAGGCACTTCATGTTGTTGAATCACTTCAGCTTGATCGTTATGTTCATCGACAAACATCTTGCCATCTTCTACTTTGAGAATTTTGGCATTAGTAATCCATTTAATATGGCGCTCACGCATCTCTGCTTCCATCATGCCCTTAGAATTACCTACGCCACCTAATCCCAAATGACCCACATACGGCTCGCTGCTAATAAAAGTCATCGGGACTTTATCACGACGTTTTGCCTGACGCAGGGCCGTTTCGACAATCATGGCATATTCGTAAGCGGGACCAAAACAACTTGCGCCCTGAACAGCACCAATAATCACATTACCCGGTTCATCCAACAGTTTTTGATAGCCTTCATAAGCCTTCTCTGCATGATTTAGGGTACAAACAGAATGTGTAAAGGCTTTAGGACCCATCCCTTCCACTTCTTCAAAAGCCAATTTAGGACCAGTGGCAATGATAAGATAATCGTATTCAACACTTTCCCCATTAGCCAACGTCAAGCGATTCTTATTGGGTTCAATTTGAGTAACCTTCTGCGCAATGAAATCAATTCCCTTATTTTTGAGGGCTGGTTCAATTGGAAAAGAAATGTCTTCACGCTTTCGCCACCCAACACCTATCCACGGATTAGATGGGGTAAATTGAAAATCCTCTGAGGCATTGATAACAGTTACTCCATGCTTTTTCCCCAATTCCGCTTTCATTTCATAAGCCGCAGGCATTCCACCAGTGCCGGCTCCTAGTATTACAATATGTGCCATTTTTTAATTTCCTCTCTGTTTTCAATCACTTATGTCATTTAATGGCTGAATTGTTCTGTCCAACTCAATCCATATTATCATTTTATAACAAAATTATAAAAGTGTCAATTTTTATTTAAAATCAAATAGTTACAATATTATAAATTAATGATTTGCTAATATGATAATTAAAAATGTTCGTTTCTGTTTATACCTTTGCTATGTACTGTTCCGAAATTCAAAAACGCCAAAGCTGAAGCGTTGGACTCCTATTAGAAATAACTTATTGATTTTTATTACTTTTTTTAAAAAACAAAATCCAAAAACGCCAAAACTAAAGCGTTGGATTCTTCCTAAAACGCCAAAGCGTTGGATTCCTCCTAAAACGCCAAAATCCGTTGTACTTGAAAACCCTGTCAATCCTTTAATCCGTTTAATCAAAAAACAATCACAATGCCAAAAAAAAATCCATCTGAATACACCCCCGCAATGCAGCAATACCTCCAAATTAAGAAGGAATATCCCGATCTGCTATTATTTTATCGTATGGGGGATTTCTACGAATTATTTTTTGAAGACGCTGAACGGGCAGCGCGATTATTAAATATTGCCCTCACTGCTCGCGGTAAAGGGGGTGGAAAAAATATTCCGATGGCAGGGGTGCCGTTTCATGCCATTGAAAATTATTTAGCGAAATTGGTACGGCAAGGAGAATCTGCTGTTATTTGTGAACAGGTGGGCGATCCAGCTACCAGTAAGGGTTTGTTAGAACGTAAAGTCTCTCGAATTATTACACCCGGTACGTTGACAGATGAGGCGTTATTAGATGAGCGGCAAGAGAGTCTATTAGCCGCTGTACATCTGGTTAGTGATATGATTGGAATTGCGACACTTGATTTAGCCAGTGGACGTTTTGCCCTGATTGAAGTGCAAGGAGAAGCACAATTTTATAGTGAATTAGAACGATTGCGCCCAGCGGAGTTATTAATCAGTGAAGATTCTCATCTGAATTTGCCTAAAATCTTCTTTCGTCAACAACCGCCTTGGTATTTTGAATTGGATACCGCGCGACGCTTATTGACGCAACAGTTTGGCACTCGTGATTTATCTGGGTTTGGCTGCGATCATTTAACCGTTGCGTTAATGGCGGCAGGCTGTCTCTTGCAATATGCGCGTGAAACGCAGCGTACTCACTTGCCCCATATTCAAAGTTTGTATTGGGAAAGACGTGAAGAAAGTGTTTTTTTGGATGCAGCCAGTCGGCGCAATTTAGAATTGGATAGCCGTTTGATTGGGCGACGTGAGCATACATTGGTTAATATCATGGACGAATGTGCAACGCCGATGGGAGGGCGACTGTTGCGCCGATGGCTGCACCGCCCTTTGCGTGATATTAATGTCTTACAGGCGCGTCATCATAGTGTGGGCATTTTGCTGATGCAGCAATGTATTGATGCGTTATATCAACAACTCCGTACAATTGGTGATATAGAACGTATTTTGGCACGAATCGCTTTGAAATCTGCACGCCCGCGTGATTTAAGCCAATTATGTACTGCATTAGGTGGTTTGCCGGATTTACAACAGCAATTAAGCCAATTGCATAGCCCTCATTTAAAAACATTAGCTCAAAAAATAGGCGCTTTTCCAAAGCATTATGCTTTATTAAAAGCAGCCATTGTTGAAAAACCGCCGATGCTATTGCGTGATGGGGGCGTGATTGCGCCACATTACGATAAAGAGTTAGATGAATTTCGCAGTTTAAGTGATAACGCCGGGCAATATTTGCTGGATTTAGAAAAACGCGAACGTGAGCGTACTGGCATTACTAATTTAAAAGTCGGTTTTAACAGAGTGCATGGCTATTTTATTGAAATCAGTCGCACCCAGGCGAATAAAGCACCCTCAAACTATATTCGCCGCCAAACGCTCAAAGCGGCGGAACGTTATATCACTGACGAATTGAAAGGTTTTGAAGATAAGATATTAAGTGCTAAACAGCGTGCGCTTAATCGGGAAAAATACTTGTATGATGTCTTATTAGACAAACTGCTGGAATCGTTGCTCGAACTACAAACTTGTAGTGCCGCTTTAGCTGAACTTGACGTACTCAATAATTTTGCCGAGCGAGCAGACACTTTAAAATTCTACCCGCCCAAGTTTACGGCAAAGGAACAACTTGAAATTATTGAAGGGCGGCATCTCGTCGTGGAAACGGTGCAGGATGAGCCGTTCATTCCTAATGATTTGAAATTGGATAAGCAGAGACGAATGTTGATTATTACTGCTGCGAATATGGGGGGAAAAAGCACTTTCATGCGTCAAACTGCCCTCATCGTGTTACTCGCCCATATTGGCAGTTTTGTTCCCGCACAACAAGCGATTATTGGTCCAATAGATGCCATTTTTACTCGTATCGGTGCAAGCGATGATTTAGCTGGAGGGCGTTCAACGTTTATGGTGGAAATGACGGAAACCGCTAATATTTTGCACAATGCCACCCGCAATAGTCTGGTATTAATGGATGAAATTGGGCGGGGAACGAGTACTTTTGATGGTTTATCGCTGGCGTGGGCGTGTGCGGAGCATTTAGCGCAAAAAGTGGGTGCGCTGACTTTATTTGCTACCCATTATTTTGAATTAACGCGCTTACCCGACATTTTTCACAATATTGCGAATATTCATTTGGATGCTGTAGAGCAAGACGACAAATTGATTTTCATGCACTCAGTCAAGGAAGGTCCGGCTAATAAAAGTTATGGCTTACAAGTCGCATTATTAGCAGGGGTTCCCAAACAGGTTGTTACTCAAGCAGGAAAACATCTTAAAGAATTGGAAGCTCAAAAATTACAAATGGCGACAACAGAATCCGCTTTGCCTGTTTCTCAACAGCCATCTCAGCCGCAAACCGCTCTTCATCCGATTATTGAAAAAGTGAAAACATTATCGCCTGAAGATATGACACCAAGACAGGCTTTAGAAATTATTTATCAATTGAAAAAAATGGTGAATTGTTAATGGTGAATGGTTTCGAGGTTTCAGTTTTTCTTCAAAAAACTCAAACCTCGAATGCTTTCGCTTTGGGATTTTAAAAGCCAGGTAGGGTGGGCAACGTGGTTGCCCACCACTTTTTTAATGAGGAAGGTGGGCAAGAAAAGGACTTTGCCCACCCTACCTGACTTTTAAAATAAATGTGGTCTGTCCCCTATTATTCTATAAGGAAGAAAATATCATGTCAGGAAAATTTATGAATAGAAACGCTATTGTAGATACAATCAAAAGCGAAGAACGTACAAACTCTATTCAAAAACGTGAAGGACTAACTAAGCATCCTGTTCGTGCAACCGTTTGCCAATGTCCCAACCCAAACTGTGGTGCTTGGCATGACATTTTAACCGAACGCAATATTCCAACAGATGATGAGTGTGAAAAAATTCTTAAGCAACATAATAAAAAGAAAAATGCCTAATAGTTCTAACTTTATCTTGGAGGCCGACCTATATTCGAGCTTAGAAATCCGATTTTTGAAAAAATCGGATTTCTTAAACCTCGTTTCGCCGCT
>JAOZSV010000420.1 GCA_029939505.1 Thiotrichaceae bacterium
GTTCGACGCGGAGCGTCGAGGAAGGCATTCCCAAACAGAGTTTGGGAACGAGAAATGGTGGGCAACAAAAAGACGTTGCCCACCCTACCTGGCTTTATCCAACGTCGTGCCTTTAAGTTGCCCGTTATTCGGGGCGCGAGTGAAAGAAACTGTTCGACGCGGAGCGTCGAGGAAGGCATTCCCAAACAGAATTCGAGGCTAAAGTTTTTTCTTTAAAAAAACTTTAGCCTCGAAGGGAACGAAAAAAGGTGCATGACGCTATCGCTTATGCACCCTACGAGTTACGAGTTATCAATCAGACATATGCGGCTTACGAGTTTGGTTAAAATTTATAGGTGGTAATAATCGAGACAATATCTTGCAATGATCGCACTTAAAATCGTAATATTCTAGCAATGGTTGCTCCAACAACCACTCTCTCCCACATCCAGAACATTTTTTTGCCGTCTCAAAGCTGACATTTTCTCGTAATTCTTCAAGAAAATAATAACAGTCTTTACCAGAAAAAAATTCTATTTTGCTCCTAAGCTCTAATGCATTTTTATTAAGTCTGCTTCCTAAATCACTTAGTTCTTTTTGTGCGATAGCTTCGTGAGATGAATAAAATTCAATATCTGACCATGCGAGATTTTCCTTGTTCCAACAATCAACATCATAAAATGATGGGTCTGGCTCATACGTCGGTGGAATACGATATAAGGGAACTACATCACCGCAAGAACCGCAAAGTAATGGAATATCTTCAGAACCAAGCAAAATATAAAATTCGGTTTGTCCACAACAACACAAACTTGGCGAATTAAGAGCTTTGCCTAAACATTTTACCCTAATTTCAACCTCTTTATTTTTTAGTTTTTTGGCCCACCTATTTTCACTAATAGCCGAGATTGAATCGGATTCCGGTATTTGACATTGCAATACAATGCAATTATCTTGCTTATAGATATTATTTCGCAAATGCACAATGCGACCTTGATGATGCATATTATGAACTAGATTCTTAATCCATTCTTCAATATCATCATATAGAGATGAGGTAAAAAATTCTAAGTTTGCGATGAACATTGTTGTATTAAAATATACGTATAACTTGAACATCAATTTTTTATAATTGATTGATTTTAAAAGAGATATTATTTGAATTATTAAACAATTAATTATCTTAAAAATCAATAACTTGCTTTTTAAAATCTTTAAAAATTGATTGATGCAAAGCCAAATCACATCAAAAACTTGATGATCGAGTATAACGACCATCTTTGTACAGGGCAATTTTTTATAAATCATTGATTTAAATCACTTTCAATTGTTAGAATCAGAATGAACAGAATTTAAGAATTAACAGAATTTAAAACCTTTTATGTCAATGAAAACTCACTTTATTTTTCATTCTGAAAATTCAAAAATTCTGAAAATTCTGATTCTAACAATAAAAAATGTCCTGTACAAAAAACGACCATTTAAAAGCTATCAAGTTGTTCCGTAATTTATTTGGGTGATAGCTTGTTTTTTATTATAACATATTTTGGAAAAAGAATAATTTCAAAGAGTGACAGCAACAGTATCGTGGCAATATTTCGGCTAAGTTTCTAAGACAAATCACTATAGAATCCAAAGTACTATGACTGCTAAGTACCAAAGCATAAGTTTTATGACTTTTTGTAGTCCAAAGCTGAAGCTTTGGACATTACCACAGTTACTAGCACCAAAACTGAAGTTTTGGATTCCATAATATCCGATCATTTGTGCTTCAGTACTTAAAATAACCATCCCCAAAATATGTTACAATCAGCAATTATCCATGACGCCTGATCCCTTTTTTGATTTTACTGTATTCTGAACCTTTTTTCCAGTTACCATTACCATATTTGTCATTAAAAATTTTTTCTAAAAAATTTTCTACAGATTCGCCTTGTTCTGGTTTCAAACCTTCTGCCCAAGAAGGTATATCAGTAGCTCTCTCTTTATGAGATTTTTTACTGCATTTCTTCCCATTATGCACCAACACCCCATCCACACCCACAAAATAATTATGGGTA
Source organism: Thiotrichaceae bacterium (assembly GCA_029939505.1). Lineage (GTDB taxonomy): Bacteria > Pseudomonadota > Gammaproteobacteria > Beggiatoales > Beggiatoaceae > QNES01. The sequence goes on from JAOZSV010000420.1 coordinate 2,040, forward strand.
TTGGCAACCGTCAGATTATACACCTTTTTAAGCCGAACCGATGTATCAATTTCCTTGACAACCACCGTCGTGCCATTGTGCAAT
>JAOZSV010000241.1 GCA_029939505.1 Thiotrichaceae bacterium
CTGAAGGTTTGGACTCCAAAATACGCCCAAATCTGAAGGTTTGGACTCCAAAATAATAACCCATTATTTCTTCAAGGTTTTCAGTGCTTTTTTCAACGTCGTTATGCGTTGCTTAGTCAGGGTTTCAAGGCATATGAATTCGTAAATTCTGGCTTCTCTGCCTCCACGAAAGAAAAAATTCTCAAAACGACAATGATTTTCGCGAAATTGAAGCCATCCTTTTTGTGCCTCAATTAATCGTTGTTTTTCTTCACCTTCAGGGTATAACCGAATTCCAGTATCGGGAATGCTTTTCTTATGTTTCTCACTGTCTAAGAAAGAAATGATTTGTTGGTAAATATCTTTAAGTCGTTTATTAATAGCGTCATAAGAACGTCCAGCATTTATGTTGAGTTCTATGGTTGCTATTGTTTTCTCATCATTAATTTTGTCTGATGCCTTTGTTTCCGAATCAATATCCACATTATCCACATTTTGAATTGCTGTTTCTGCCATCAATGGCATTTCTGAAAAACCGATGGACATGAGTAATCCGCCAAAAACCCAGCCGATTTGGCTATTCGCCAACTTTATTTTATACCAATAGTCCAAATTCCCTAATATATAGTCTTGCTCCCTTGAACGCGCTATTGCATTGACGACAACAACACCTTTATCAAGTTTCTTGATGAGACGGGATGTGTAATGGGGAGCGGAACGCATACGAACCTTTGGAGTCGTTGTGATTTTTGTACCGAGTCTCATAATGTCTCCACCAAAAACCCAGCCCATAGGCGCAAGATCCATTTTCATATAACGATCTCTTGAATCTCCGACTTGATACCAATAATCTCGGATTCCACCTATTTTATCTTGATGTTTAGAACGCCCATAAATATAAAAATAAGTCTGTTGCTCATCTTCTTCTACAATGCTGGCATTTTTTTTAGGTGCAGAACGTATAATCCTCTTTTTACTTGTCGCCAATCTGGTTTCCGTTTCCATGATTTTTCCACCAAAAATCCACCCGATTTTTCCACTCGCCAACTTGACTTTATACCAGTAATCCAGAACCTGCTTAACTTTGCCCTGACGTTTAGAACGTGCAAAGGCTCGGACAATAACGCCTTTATCAAGCGTTTCTACAATACGTGCTTTGATATTTTGTTTTGAACGCACACGAGTCTTATCATCCGTTGTTTTTCTGAGACTTATCAATGGATTTTTTTTAAGCCTTTTCGTCAACGCACCAAAAATCCATCCGATTTTTCCATTCTTTAATTCCGCGATATACCAATAATCACGCTTATAGTCATTGCTTTCTTGAAAAGAGGTACGCGCAAGTGTTTTAATCACCGTACCTTCTTTAAGGGTTTCTATCAAATTGGTGTTTGTCACTTGTGGCAATGTACGCAAACTGGCTTTTGGAACAGTTATTACTCTTGTACCTGCAACGGGATAAGGCGTATAGGTGTCTGTGGAGAAATAGAAAACGGTGGCTTTTTTCTTCATCTTCTCCATCAAAAAGCCCGCTTGACTTTTTTGAGCCTTTTTGATGTTCAAGCTGAGTTTTTTAGGAATAGGTAAATAAATACCCAGTTGGACTTTTTCAAATCGACAATCGGTTATTGCTGGCGATAGTGTAATATAAACAGCAACATGATCTTTTTTAACATGGTGAAATGCAAATTGTGTTAAAAAGTCTTTAGATAATTGAAACTGACAATTTTCTCCATTTTCCATTTCTACCATCATGTCTGGTGCAGATTTTAAATCCTGAGAAAGTGCGTCGAGCGTAGATGGCAAAGTCACTTTCGATGCAAGTGTTTTTTGAATGAGAATATTTGCAAGCAACGCTTTGAGAATAACAGGTTCAGCGAAAAAATCGGTTAAAGAAACCGTCTTTTCGGGATTAGCGAGATCAACCGTCGTGATTTTGGGAATACTATGAATAAAGGCTTGACAATGTTGCTCAAAAGTATCTGCTAAACTGACGATGCTGCCTACCACGGATAATAAGGTTAAAGTACGCTTATATTCGCACACTGGACCACTGGAGGGATAACGTAAAATTTCTCTTTCAAAGTATTTCTGCACCAACGCTTTTTCGGCTGAAAATATCATTTTTCTACCTTTGGTCGCCGTCAGGTTTTTTTCTGTCCAATCTATATTGAAGCCTGCACTTTTACCTTGCCAAATTGTCTGACTTGATGCGGCTTGAGTCAGACATGAGAGACATAAACAGGCAATAAGTGATAGCCCTATTTTATTCAAATAAATCATTTTTTTTTCCTAAACTCGTTTTGTCAGATTAAGAATGCGAATTAAGAGTTGAATTTTTTTTTAAACATCGAAAACGCTTTAGCTTTGTTGGTTCAATTTTATTCGCATTATGAGAGCATTGTCAAATTTTCGTTTTTTTTATTTAAATTTTAGTACAACGGATTAACGGAATAAACTTCGAGGCTAAAGTTTTTTATTCAAAAAAACTTTAGCCTCGAATGGATTGTGAGGCGTTTTAATCTGCAAGTCATCAAGTAGAAAAAGTCTTAAATAATTGATTATATTAAGATTATACAAATAAAAACGGCCATTTAATCAACCCGTTTAAACCGCTAATCCGTTGTACTCAATATTTAAACGACATCAAAAAACGGAATGATCAGCTATAATATTTAGCATCATAAGGGCATAAGATTCGCTCTTGCGTCACTTTTAATTTTTTTATAGGAGAATCATAAAAATGGTGGAAACATCAAAAAATAATACCTCATCAGAAAAGTCCAAAACGATGGGCTGGTGGATGATGTCAGCCGTCGTGATAGCCCTTATAGGGCTTATTGCGTGGCAAATCTGGAAAGCAGAGCAATATAATCAAGCCGTCAATTACATTAGGATCGGAAAACAGTATCGGGCTGAGGGCGACTTGAAAAATGCGGAGGAAATGTACCTGAAAGGGGTAAAAATTTTTCAGGATGTAGAAAACCATGAAGCCCTGGCAGTGCAATATGGCAATCTTGCGTTTCTTTACACGAATATTGATGATTGGCAAAAGGGTGAACAGATGTACCTCAAGAGTCTGGAAACATTTCAGCTATTGGGGGATGAAGAGGGCATGGCTAATCAATACGATAATCTGGGGAGTCTCTATGCCATTCGTGGTGATAATGAAAAAGCGGAAAAAATGTTTCGCGAGAGCCTAGCGATTTTTCAGGAGTTAGAAGATGACGATGGTATGACAAAGCAATATTTCAACCTTGGTCATATCTATTATTTTCGTGGTCATTTGCAACAGACTGAAGAGATGTATCTCAAGAGTTTGGAGTTTGGCGAATCGAGTGATTTAAAAAATCTCCCCCAAATTGAGAGCAGATACGAAAAAGTGATTGCTTTCTACGTTAAACGTGGGAAATTGCAACTTGCTGGGGAATTTTTTCTCAAAAAGATAGCCCTGATATCAAAAAATAAGGATAGCATGGTACTCAATAAATATGCCAATTTGGGTGATTTCTATCTGAAACAGGGTGAGTGGCAACGTGCTGAAAAAATGTTCCTCAAAGGGCTAGAAATTGATAAAGCCTTGGATAATCAAGAGGGCATGGTAAAGCATTATAGCAATCTGGGTGTTCTCTATGGCAATCGTGATGAATGGCAACGTGCTGAAGAGATGTTTCTAAAAGGATTGGAGATCAATGAGGTTTTGGAAGATAAGCAAGGTATAGCCAATCAGTATGACAAACTCAGTAATCTCTACGCTGAAAGCGGTAAATGGCAACGTGCCGAAACCTTCTTTCTTAAAAAGATGAAATTTACCTCAAAAGGTAAAGCGAGCCTGTTAAATAAATACGCCAAATTGGGGAATTTTTTTCTTAAACATAACAATGATCAACTCGCAGAAGAGAAATTTCTCAAGGGATTAGAGATTGATGAAGCATTGGGATATAAAAAAGGCATCGTGCGTTACAATGCCAGTCTAGGCGAGATTTATGCGAAACGGGGTGATTTGCAACATGCCGAGACAATGTATCTCAAAGGCTTGGAAATGGGGGGAACATTAGAAAGTCAAGAAAGCATGGCGCGTCTTTACGCCAATTTGGGTACGATCTATGTCAATCGTGGCGATGATGAACAGGCAGAAGAAATGTTCCTCAAGGGATTAGAGATTGACGAGTTTTCAGAAGGTGATATTTTAGAAAACCAGCAACGCATCGTCAACTATACCCATCTCGGTACAATATACGCCAATCGTGATGATAAAGAACAAGCGGTGGAGATGTACCTCAAGGCTTTAGAGATTGAGATTGATAATGCTTTAGAAATCCTCCAAACAAGAGCCATAGAAGTCAATGTCGCAAAAGAGCAGCGTGACTTGCAACATGCTAAGAAAAAATTTCTCAACGATTGGGAAATGACTTCAGAGGATAAGGAAAAGCTGTTAAATCACTATGCGACACTCGGTCATTTTTATGCCATTTACGATAAACATGATGACGATAACGATGAAGATCGTACTGAAAAAATGTTTCTCAAAGGACTGGCGATTAGTGAAGCGTTAAAAAACCAACAAAGCCTGTCAAATGGCTATGCCAACCTTGGTACATTCTATACAGAACGTCATAATTTACCAAAAGCGACAGAAATGTTTCTCAAAGGGGTAGAGATTGATAAAGCCTCTGGCAATCAAGAAGGTTTATCGAAGAAATATACCCATCTTGGTGTACTCTATGCCAAGTAAGGCGAAGATCGACCCGCTGAAAAAATGTTTCTTGAAGGCATAGAAATCGATAAGGTTTTAGGCAACAAGAAAAGCATGGCACGTCACTATGCCAATTTGGCTGCACTTTACGCAAAACACGGTGATGGACCAAACAGTGAAAAAGCACTTCTCAAAGCAGTAGAAATTGATAAAGCGATTGATAATAAAGAAGGCATGGTGCATCACTATGCTAATATTGCAACGCTTTATACGTCTGCCGGGCATTGGGCAGAAGCAGAGGCGATGTATTTTAAAGAATTGGAGATGTATGACGCGCTTGGCAAGAAAGCGATAATGGCAAAAAAATACACCAATTTGGCTAATATTTATGCCAAGCGTGGTGACTCACAAGGTGCTGAAAAAATGCTTCTCAAGGGGCTTGAAATTAATCAAGCGTTAGGGCGTAAAGAAAATATGGCAGGCATTTACGGCAATCTTGGGATTTCTTACGTCAACAGTAGTCAATTACCGCGTGCGAAAGAAATGTTTCTCAAGAGTTTGCAACTCTTTGAAGAAATGGGGAATCCAAATACGAAGCGGGTACAACAGTTATTGGATGGGCTTAAAACGACGAGTACAACGGATTAACGAAATAAACGGATGGATAATGAGTATAGAAATCCGATTTTTTCAAAAATCGGATTTCTTTTGGAGTATAAATTATTTAATCCGTTTTATTCTAAAATCCGTTGTACTCAATTATAGGAAATTAACATGGCAACAAAAAACGTTTTTGATATTGCGGCTTTTATTATTTCGCAAAAACATCCTTTACCCACACCGCGCTTACACAAGTTACTTTATTATTGCCAAGCATGGTCACTGGTATGGGATGAAAAACCGTTATTTGAACAATCCACTTACGCATGGCCAGGTGGCACGGTTATTAAAGAATTGTATGAGGCTCATCAGGGGCAATACGACATGGACTTATCAGATATACCAAAACTTGGAAATCCTGACGCGCTCAGTAAGAAGCAAAAAGAAACGGTTCAAACAGTATTACGTGATTACGGCAATCAATCGGCTCAATGGCTCCGCGACTTAATCACGATGGAGAAACCATGGCGTGATGCGCGTAAAGGACTTAATGATCTGGAAGGCGGTGGCAGAGAAATTACGTTGGCTTCTATGGCTGAGTACTATGAAGGAGTCTATAATGAGGGTTTCGAGATAGAAGCATGAACTGAATTATGGGTAAAATGAAAAAAGTTAAAAAAGGGTTGAAGAGATGTATCTCAAGAGTTTGGAAGTTGAAGAATCTTCATCTCAGCGAAATCCCAAAAGAATTGAGAGTAAACTCGACAAACTAATTGCTCTTTATGTGAAAATCGGCAATTGGCAACGTGCTGAAGAAACATATCTCAAAAAGAGGGAAGTCACCTCAAACAGCATGATAAATAAGTATGCCAGTCTGGGTGATTTCTATCTGGAACAAGGCGAGTGGCAACGTGCTGAAAAGATGTATTTTAAAGGTTTGGAAATGAATCAAGCCTTACACAATCATAAAGGCATAATCAGTGACTATGCTAAACTTGCCGCGCTCTATGGAAATGAGGAAGATTGGCAACGTGTAGAAGAAATGTTTCTGGTGGCTTTAAAAGTTGAAGAGGCTTCAGGAAATGAAGAAAACATGGTTAATCAATATGCCAAAATGATTGCTTTATTTAAGAATCATGGCAACAAACCATACGCTGAAGCCCTGTTTATCAAAAGAGCATTGGAAATAGAAGCCCGTTTAGAAAGCCAGAAAGGTGCGGCAGAAAAATATGCCAAATTAGCGACTTTCTATATGAATAACGAGAAATGGAAACGTGCTGAGGAGGAAATTATCAAAACCTCAAATATGAAGTCTTTGCGCGACTCAATCCGGGAATAGAAGATAATCCATAATGACTGAAGACGACTTTAATCAGGCAATTGCTAATGCCCTTAAAAACCGTTGTTTATCGGTAACTCAGATTAAGAAAGTCGTTACCGAAATGCAGGGAAAGGGCATTGCTTATGAAACAACGGCAGCGACTATGGCAATTCCACTTCTTTACGCGCATTGGGAAGGTTTTGTACGTGAAACATTGACTATTTATAGTTATCCAGAAAAGTTTTGTCCCGACTAAAGTCTCGGTTGGAACTTATCTGGACATCTATATATAGAATTTATTGAAGCCAAAAAGATTCTCCCATTGGCAGCCAACCATTTTTGCATTTTTTCTCTGCCGACAACTCAATGTCATTAAGTTAAGCCTTGGAGTCCATTCGAGGTTTGAGTTTTT
>JAOZSV010000421.1 GCA_029939505.1 Thiotrichaceae bacterium
TTTTGGTCAAAAATCCAACTATTTTTATTCATTATTCTGCATTTTTGAATAGTGGGATAGGTTCATAAGTTTTAATACTTTTCGAGGCTAAAGTTTTTTCTTTAAAAAAACTTTAGCCTCGAATGGAGTTCAACGCTTCAGCTTTGATCGCTAGTAATTTGGTCGCAGCCAAAGCTGAAGCGTTGGACTCCATCATATCCGAACTTAAAGCGAAGAGAATTTTTCAGTTTGATTTTTCATTAAATAAATAGGTTGTTTGGTGACTTTTTCCAATATTTGTGTCATCTCTTTGACAGGTAGAGGACGACTAAAATAATATCCTTGAATGATTTCGCATTGCTTATCCCGTAAAAAAGCGACTTGTTCTGACGTTTCCACACCTTCTGCAACAATGCTTAAACGTAAGCTATGTGCCATTGCAATAATGGCTGTCGTTATAGCAGCATCATTTTCGTCAGTGCAAATATCTTGAACAAAAGAACGATCAATTTTTAAGGTGGTTACTGGAAAACGTTTTAAGTAGCTCAATGAAGAATAGCCTGTTCCAAAATCATCAATAGCAATTTGTACCCCCATTGATCGCAATTCTGTCAATAGGGCTAATATGTTATTTTCGTTGTCACCTTCTTCCTCTATCAAAAGGCTTTCAGTGAGTTCCAATTCCAGATAAATGGGATTAAGTTCACTGTTAATTAAGATTTCTTTAATGGTTTCCAATAAGTTGCGGGGCTGAAATTGCCGACTTGATACATTAACAGATACCCGTATTGGAGGGAAACCGGCACGTTGCCATTCCTGATTTTGTTGACAAGCCGTTTGTAATACCCATTTTCCAATATCAATAATCAACCCAATTTCTTCGGCAACAGGCACAAACTTAATTGGTGATATCAAACCTAATTCAGGATGTTGCCAACGCACTAGGGCTTCCATACCAATAAGGTGTCCACTTTTTAACTCAATCTGCGGTTGGTAGTACAAACGTAATTCATTGTTGATTAACACTTTTCGCAATTGATTTTCTAAAATCAATCGTTCAAGAGCGGCTTCATTCATTTTTGCGGTAAAAAATTGGTAAGTATTTTTACCGGCTCCTTTAGCACGCGACATAGCCGTATCAGCATTTTTAAGCAACAGAGAAACTTCGGTACCATCAGTGGGGTAAGTACTTATACCAATGCTGGCAGTAATAATCATTTCCTGATTATCAATCTTCATCTGTAAACTGATCTTTTCTAACAAAGATTGAACGACCTTACTCACATCTTTGACCAAATTATCTGTATCAAACATGACAACAAATTCGTCACCACTCAATCGTGCAACAGTGGCTCCCATTGTTGAAACCGTTTGAGTCAAACGCTGTGCAACTTCGCACAACATTTTATCACCTTCTTCATGACCAAGTGTATCATTAACGATTTGAAAATTATCTAAACCCAGTACTAATATCGCCACATTTTGATGGGTTCGACTGGCCCGATCTAAGGCTTGGCGCATACGCTCCATCAATAAACTACGATTGGGTAAGTCAGTCAGCGTATCGTAGTTAGCTAAATAAGCCAATTGTTCTTCTGTTTCAATTAAACGACGATAACGGTTGAGACGAGTAATAGTGCGGACACGGGCTCGTAATTCAGCACGGTCAAAGGGTTTACTCATAAAATCATCAGCCCCCGCCTTAATGCCACGCAATTTTGAATCGCGATCATCAAGTGCGGTTATCATCACAATGGGCAATTCTCCTAAACGCTTATTAGCACGCAAATGTTGACAGACTTCAAACCCATCCATGCCTGGCATCATCACATCAAGTAGCATTAAATCAGGTACTAATTCTTCTGCTTTTTTTAATGCTTCCTCTCCGTTTTCAGCGAATACTAAGTTGTAGCCTTCTTTTGAAAGTAATACCTCAACTGTATAGCGAGCAACTTGCTCATCGTCCACAATCAGGATGGTACTTTTTTCAGGTATGGTTTTTTTCTTGTCAGAAGTATTAGCATCGTTTTCAGGCATGGTTTTTTCCAGACAGCTTATGAATGTGAATTAAGAGTTAAAAATTTTGTGTGTTTTTAAGATTAAAGTTTTTTGAAGAAAAATTTGTAACTACT